>JAWKJA010000002.1:1300533-1605800 GCA_041394025.1 Acidimicrobiia bacterium
ATCGACCTGGGCGTCGACGGCCTCGTCGTCGGGCTCGGGCGACTCCATCTCGACGCGGAGCTCGTCGTAGCCCGACACCGTGACGGTGGGGCGCACCTCGACGACCGCCGAGAACTCCACGTCGCCGTCGTCCTCGCCGGCCGTGATCTCGATCTCGGGCTGGGCGATCACGTCGATGTCCTCGGAGGTGACGGCATCGGCGTAGTACCCGGGGATGGCGTCGCGCAGCGCCTGCTCACGGGCGGCGTCGGGGCCGAACTGCGCCTCGAGGAGCTTGCGGGGGGCCCTGCCCGGGCGGAACCCGGGGATCTTCACCTCGCGGGCCAGCTTCCGGAACGCCGCGTCGACCGCCGTCTCGAAGTCGTCAGCGGGGACGGTGACGCTGAGCTTGACCTTGTTCTCTTCGAACGGCTCGACGGAGGTGTGCATGTGAACGGGTGAGTCTACCGACGGCCTGCCGCGCTTCCGGGAACGCTGCCACGGTCGGCGCGGGCTCGTCCCTGCCTCGTCTCGGGTGGCGCAGGGTACCTGCGCCACTTACCCTCGTCCCGGGTACGGGGAGTGGCGCAGGTTGGCAGCGCGCCTGCTTTGGGAGCAGGAGGTCGGGGGTTCAAATCCCCCCTCCCCGACCAGCACGGCAATGGCCCTCCCGGCTGCGGCTACCGTGGCGACCTCGCGGGTGTAGCTCAATGGCAGAGCCTCAGACTTCCAATCTGATGACGCGGGTTCGATCCCCGTCACCCGCTCGACAGGCACTCCACACCGGGTCGTCGACACAGTGCTCCCCGACGTGGATCGTCCCGGCTCTGAGGCAACGGCATGCGCATCCGAGCTCCTGATCTCGATGTCGTCCGGGGTGACATCGTCGCCGAGCGCGTCGATGCCGTGGTCAACGCCGCCAACTCGTCGTTGCTGGGAGGCGGCGGCGTCGACGGAGCCATCCACCGCGCGGCCGGGCCCGAGCTCATCGAGCACTGCCGGACCCTCGGAGGCTGTGCGACGGGCCACGCCGTCGTCACGCCCGGCTTCGGGCTGACGGCCCGCTGGATCATCCACACCGTCGGGCCGGTGTGGCACGGCGGCGACCGGGGAGAGCCCGACCTGCTGGCGTCCTGCTACCGGGCGTCGCTCGCCCGCGCCGAGGAGGTGGGCGCCACGACGCTCGCCTTCCCGGCGATCTCCACCGGCGTGTACGGCTACCCGGTGCCCGCCGCCGCCTCCGTGGCTGTCGGGACCGTGCGCTCGAGCGACACCTCGGTCCGTCACATCCGCTTCGTGTGCTTCGACGATCTCACGGTGCAGGCCTACCGAACGGCCCTCGAGAACTCCGAGGCTTGACGTCGACGCTGCTCTACAGCCGCACGAGGACCTTGCCGGTGTTGGCGCCCGTGAACAGGCGCTCGAGCCCGTCGGGGGCGCTGTCGAGGCCATCGAGCACGTCGACGGCGTAGCGCAGCTCGCCCGCCTCGACCCACCCCCCGAGCTCGATCGCGGCGTGGACGTAGCGGTCGAGGTAGTCGAGCACGATGAAGCCCTCCATCCGCCCCCGCCTCGAGATGAGAACCGGCAGGTTGCGGGGCCCCGGCGGCGGCTCCTCGTCGTTGTAGGTGGAGATCGATCCACACATCACGACCCGGCCGTGCATCGCCAGGTGTCCCAGGGCAGCGTCGAGTATCTCGCCCCCGACGTTGTCGAAGAAGACGTCGACCCCGTCGGGGCAGGTCTCACCGATGCGGGCCGCGACGTCGTCCGTCCTGTAGTTGACCGCAGCGTCGAAGCCCAACTCGCCGGTGAGCCAGGCGCACTTCTCGTCGCTCCCGGCGATCCCGACGACCCGGCAGCCCTTGATGCGGGCGATCTGGCCCGCCACCGAGCCGGTGGCGCCGGCCGCGCCCGAGACCAGGACGGTCTCCCCCGGCTCGGGACGCCCGACGTCGAGCAGGCCGAAGTATGCCGTGACGCCGGTGATGCCGTAGACGCTCATGGCCGCCTCGGCATCGATCTCGTCGGGGATGACCTGGGTCAGGTCGTCGGCGAGCACGGCGTACTCCTGCCACCCGGTGAGGCCCGCCACGGTGGAACCGACCGGGTACCTGTCGTTGTTCGAGGCGACGACCTCACCGAGGCCGCTGCTTCGGATGACGTCGCCGATCGCGATGGCGGGCAGATAGGTGTCCATGGCCATCCACCCGCGGATCGTGGGATCCACCGACAGCAACTCGACCTTCACGAGCGCCTCACCCTCACCCGGCTCGGGAACAGGCAACTCCTCGGTGTCGAAGCACTCACGGGTGACCGGGCCGTGCGGTCGCTGACGGAGAACGATGCGACGGTTCCTCTCGGTCATCGGGTCTCCATCGGTCGTGCGTCCGTCACGGCGGCCGGTGGTCGGCGCCGCTGCCATGTCAACAGTCGCCGCCGCCGGGCGCAAGCGGCGGTGGATGCCGCGGTACGACGCGGCGAGGCAGCCGCACCCGGCCCGGTACACTGCTCGGGCGCCCTGGATGGTTACGAGCGCCCGTAGCTCAGGGGACAGAGCGTCGGACTTCTAATCCGATGGTCGGGGGTTCGAATCCTCCCGGGCGCGCCCGTGTCGGTGCCGTGATGTCTGCGCCATGACGTCACCGATGCGACAGCGCACACAAGACAGCCCACACAGACAGCGCCCAAGAAAACATGGTGGCCGTAGCTCAGTTGGTTAGAGCGCCTGGTTGTGATCCAGGAGGTCGGGGGTTCGAATCCCCTCGGTCACCCCGAGAAATGCTCTGACGCCCTCCTGACGTCCTCCCGGGTTGGTGCAGTTGTCGTCGCCGTATGACGAGGAACGCACCATCCGGCGGGGTTGGCTACGCCGGGCGGTCGAGGACCGCGCGCAGCGCCGACTCCAGGTCCGGGTGGGTGAACGAGAAGCCCGCGTCCTCGAGTCGCGCCGGAACCACACGCTGGCCGGCCAGCAGGGTCGAGTCGACCATCTCGGACGTGAGAACGAGGCGGAGGGGCCACAGCGGCGTCGGCAGGAACGTCGGACGCCTCAGCACCGCCCCGAGTGTCGCGGCGAAGTCCTTCTGGCGCACGGGCCGGGGTGCTGTTGCGTTGACAGCCCCCGAGATCCCGTCGGACACGAGGATGTGGCGGATCGCCGCCACCTGGTCGGGCAACGAGATCCACGACAGCCACTGGTCGCCCGGACCGACCCGACCGCCCACTCCGAGTTTGAACGGCAGGAGCTGGCGCGCCAGGACTCCCCCGTGTCGGGCCATGACGAGGCCCGTCCGCAGGTGAGCGACCCGGATCCCCGCCTCGCGCGCGGGCTCCGCCGACTCCTCCCATCGCGCGCAGAGCGCTGCCAGGAAGTCGTCGTCGCGGGTGTCGGACTCCTCGGTGAGCTCGTCGTCGCCCCTGTGGGCTCCGTAGACCCCGATGGCCGATCCGGAGATCAGCGTGGCGGGCGGGTCGCCGAGCGATGCGAGCGCGCGTGCCAGCAGCCGGGTGCTCTCCGTCCGGCTCCGGAGGAGCAACGCCTTGCGTTTCGGTGTCCACCGCTTGTCGCCGATCGGTGCTCCCACGAGGTGCACCACGGCGTCGAGCCCTTCGAGCGCTCCCGCGTCGATGACACCCGACTCGACGTCCCACGGCACGGTGTCGGTGTCACGGTCGGCGGAGTGGCCCGTGTCGGGACGTACCACGCGAAGCACCCGGTGCCCCGCCTCGAGGAGCGATGACACGAGAGCCGAGCCGATCAGCCCGGTGGACCCGGTGACAGCGACCTCCATGTGCTCCTCCTTCACGTCTCTGACGGCGTGACGGGCCACACCACGGTGCGGCAGACCCCGACGACGAGCGAAGCCGACGGGATGAGCGTGTCACACCTGTCGTGCGACCAGAATGGCGCGGTGCACATCGTTGTCATCGGCGCCGGCGAGGTCGGATCGTACCTGGCCGAGCGACTGAGCCGCGAGGGCCACGACGTGGCCATGGTGGAACAGGATGCCGACCGTCTCGAGCAGCTCACACGCCGTGTCGACGTCCTCGGGGTGCGCGGCGGGGGTGCGAGCCCCTCGGTCCTGAAGGACGCACGGATCGACCGGTGCGACCTGATCGTGGCCGTCACGAACATCGACGAGACCAACATGCTCGCCTGCAAGCTCGGCAAGCTGCTCGGCGTCGAGACAGCCGTGGCCCGGATCGAGAACGCGGAGCTGCGCGCCGCGACCAGCAAGCAGGTGCGCGAGGACATGGGCATCGACCTCGTGGTCGACCCCGACGCAGAGACCGCCGAGCAGATCTTCGATCTCCTGGAATTCCCCGGGACCGCCGAGGTGGCCAAGATGGCCGGCGGCGACCTCGTCGTGATCGGCGCCCGGATTCCCGACCATGCTCCTCTCGTCGGCAAGTCGCTGGCGGAGATCGCCGCGGAGCACGAACCGAACTGGGACTTCCTCTTCGGCGCCATCGTGCGCGGAGACACGACCATCATCCCGCGGGGTGACCACCGGATCGAGGCCGACGACTACGTGCGCATCGTCTGCCGAACGAAGGCGCGGCGCGAGATCCTCGGTGAGCTCGGGCTCGACCGCGCCACCCCCAAACGCATCATGGTGCTGGGCGGCGGTCGTATAGGCCAGGCCGTGGCGGAGCACGTCACGAAGCGCAACGCCAGGGTCGTGATCGTCGATCGCGATGCCGACCGTGTCGAGCAACTCGCCCGCGACGTACCCCGGGCGCTCGTTGTGCGCGGGGAGATCACAGACGACGAGCTTCTCCACCAGGAGGGTGTCGCGTCTGCCGACGCCGTTATCGCCCTCACCGGCGAAGACGACGCCAACGTGCTCGCGTGCATCTTCGCCAAGTCGGCGGGAGCCGTCGAGACGATCGCGGTCGCGCACCGCCTCGAACTCCTCCCGCTTCTCAAGCAGGTCGGCATCGACGTTGCCCTCTCACCTCGAACAGCGAGTGCGAACGCCGTGATGCGCTTCGTACGTGGCGGCGTCGCCGTCTCGACCGCACTCGAGGGTGACGCCGAGGTCGTGGAGCTCGAGGTGCAGGAGGGAAGTACCGTCGACGGAGCCCTCATCGCCGAACTGCGGCTGCCCAAGGAAGGCGTCGTCATCGGGGGTGTCGTGCGCGACGGCAAGGGGCAGATCGCTCGCGGGCGCACAGCCCTCCGTAGCCGGGACCACGTGATCATCTTCGGGATGCCCGACAAGATCCAAGACGTCGCGCCGATGTTCGGCTGAGCCGATGGCCGGGACCTCACAGAACCAGCCGGTCACGCGCTCGGGCCGCGTCGAGTCGGTGGTTCTTCACATCGTCGGCCTCGCGTTGATCATCGGTGGTCTCGGCATGGTCGTGAGCGCCGCCATCGACATCTCCGACAGCGCCACGCAGGCGCTCGAGATCCTGGCGTGCGGTGTCGGGAGTCTCGCGATCGGTTTCCTCTTCAACCGGGTCTCGGTGGTTCCCGAGCGGATCGACACGAGCAGCGTGTTCGCCGCCGTCGCCTTCAGCTGGGTGGCGCTCACGCTGGTGTCGGCCGTCCTCTACGTCGTGACGGGGACCTTCGACTCCTTCGCCGACGGTGTGTTCGAGTCGGTCTCGGGCTTCACCACCACGGGAGCCACGGTCCTCGATCCGATCGAGGGAACCGCCCACGGCGTGCTCTTCTGGCGGTCGACGACTCAGTGGCTCGGCGGCATGGGTGTCATCGTCCTCGTGGTCGCCGTCCTGCCCGTTCTGGGGGTCGGTGGCATGGATCTCCTCGCGGCGGAGGCTCCGGGCCCGTCCGACGAGCGCCTCACCCCCCGTGTGCGGTTCACGGCTCAACGCCTCTGGGCGATCTACGTGGGGTTCACGCTCGCGATCATCGGGGCGTACGTGATCGGGGGGATGAGCGTCTTCGACGCCGTCAACCACGCGTTCACGACGATCTCCACCGGTGGCTTCTCGACCTATGACGACTCGTTCGCCCATTTCGGATCGACGTACCTGGAGTGGGCAGCCGTCGTCAGCATGTTCGCGGCCGGTGCCAGCTTCCCGATGTACTACCGGGTCCTGCGTGGTCGGTCGATCCGGCTGTTCCGGTCGATGGAGGCAGGGACGTACCTGGGAATCGTCCTCGTCGGCACGGCCATCATCCTGATCGTGAACCGCGTCGAGGTCGGTGTCGGCCACGGCGCCGTACGCGAGACGCTCTTCACCGTCGTCTCGATCTCGAGTACGACGGGCTACGGGCTCATCGACTTCACCCAGTGGGCGGTGGCACCCCAGACGCTCCTGTTGATCATGATGGCCATGGGCGCGATGGCCGGCTCCACCGCCGGAGGCTTCAAGGTCATCCGCGTCCTCGGAATCATGCGCTTCGCCCGCCGCGAGCTCCTGCGGGCACTGCATCCCGAGCTCGTCCGGCCCGTGCGCGTCGGCCGGAGCATCCTCGAGGAGCGGGTCGTCAACCGGATCATGGGCTTCTTCGTGATGTTCCTGGGAACGATCCTCGTCGCCACGGTCACCATCGCGGCTTTCGAGGTCGATCTCGTCACCGCGCTCTCGGCCGCCGTCAGCTCGATCGGGAACGTCGGGCCCGCCCTGGGCGAGCTCGGGTCGGGCAACTACACGAACGTCGACACCGGCGCGGACATGGCGGCAGCTGCCACGATGCTCCTCGGACGCCTGGAGATCTATCCGGTCCTGCTGGCTGTCGCCGCGTTCCCGCGCTGGAGGGCGCGGTGGGACGCACAGAACCGAGTCCGACGGTCCGCGCGGCGCTGACGATCGGGACGGTACGGATGGCGACGGCTACGATCACCCGGCGGCGCGCGAGCGCCGCACCTGCGCCCCTAGCTCAATTGGCCAGAGCAACGGACTCTTAATCCGCAGGTTCGGGGTTCGAGTCCCCGGGGGCGTACTCGGATCTACCCCGTTCGGGCCCACGATCCTGCCCACCTGCCGACCGTTGTTGCAGGCCTGAACCCCTTGCGACCGTCGGACTCGACGTGTTTCGTCGAGGCGCCACCAGGGCCTTCGCCACCAAGACAGGTTCGCTACACCTTGGGAATCCATGTTGGCTGTCGCACCGCGGCGTTACGGTGGAGGCATGGCGAGCACGCTCGATGTGAACCGCTTGAAGAACGCTGCCACCGAATTCGCCGAGTCACTTCGTTCCAGGCCGATCCCGGAGCTCTATGGAACGACGGACGGCAAAGCCTTGGGGACCTGGGTCGAGGCGAGCTTCAATGAATTCCTCGCAGAGCGGTACGCGTACGAGCCGGGGAACCCAGCTCGTGGAATCGACTTCCCAGAGCTCGAAGTCGATCTGAAGGCGACATTCATCAAACAGCCGCAGTCGTCGTGTCCGTTTCGCGACGCGGCACAGAAGATCTTCGGCCTGGGCTACGACCTCCTCGTTTTCGTGTACGAGAAGACGGACACGCACGAAACCCAATCCGCGGCGATCGATGTGCGCCACGCACTGTTCATCGATCGATCGAGGACCGGCGACTATCAGACGACCAGAGGAATCCTCGAGATCCTTGACCGCGACGGGAACCTCGACGACCTCCTCGCATTCATGGAGGACCGGAATCTGCCGGTTGACGAGACCGGTCGGACCGTACTGGCCGAACGAGTTCTCAACGACCCCCCGACACAGGGTTACCTCACGATCAGCAACGCGCTTCAGTGGCGGCTCCAGTATGGCCACGCGATCACGAACGCAGGAGAGGACAACGGTGTCGAGGACCTTGTCTCGTAAGGAGCTCGGCGACTTTCAGACGCCTCGGGAACTCGCAGTCGAGTGCACTCGGGTAGTGGCGGGGATTCAGCCTGGAACACGCCGAGTGCTGGAACCAACGTGCGGTGAAGGGTCCTTCCTGCTCGCTGCGGCCTCCGTCCTCGAGGCGCCCTTGGAGATGCTCGGAGTCGAGATACAGCCCACGCGTGCCGATATTGCCCGCCGCCTCCTCGGAGGGTTCGACCTCACGGGAACGACGTGGCGAGTCGAGGTCGGCGATATCTTCCGCCACGATCTGAACACGCTCCAGTGGGAGACGGACGGTCCACTGCTCGTCCTGGGGAATCCGCCGTGGGTCACGTTGTCAGACCTCGGCGCCATGGACTCGAACCAGATACCCGAACGTACGAACGTGCGCTCGGTACGGGGTATCGATGCACTCACCGGAGAGTCGAACTTCGATGTCGCCGAGTATATCTGGATGCGACTACTGACAGAGTTGCGTGGAGCGGAGCCGACTGTCGCACTCTTGTGTAAGACCTCCGTCGCGCGTCGAGTCCTCACGCTGGTAGCTCACCTGGAGCTGCACCTGGCTGAGTCGTTCCTGTGGCGTATCGACGCAAGAAAGCACTTTGGCGTGGCGGTCGACGCATGTTTCTTCGCGGTTCGGCTCGACGGAAGGAGCCACAATTACCGGTGCCAGGTTTTTGACTCACTCGCTGCGAACTCTCCAGTGGTCACAATGGGCTTGGTGAACGGCGCTCTCGTTGCCGACGTCGATGCTCACACGGCGTCGCGGCAATTCGACGGGTCCTCGCCTGTCGAGTGGCGGCAAGGTGTCAAGCACGACGTGGCCGCTGTCATGGAACTCCACCCCGCCGACGGGGGCAAGCTCCACAACGCACTCGGCGAGACAGTCGAGGTCGAAGACGACTGGGTGTATCCACTCCTCAAGGGTTCGGACGTCAACGCTGGTCGCAGCCCAGCACGCCGGGTCATCGTGACCCAACGAACATTGGCCGATGACACGAAAGGCCTCCGCTATGCAGCGCCGAGGCTCTGGGCATACCTGCAGCGCCACACCGCACGTTTCGCTGGCCGCAGGTCATCGATCTACCGGAACCGCGCAATGTTCTCCCTCTTCGGTATCGGCCCCTACACCTTCGCACCTTGGAAGGTCGCAGTGTCGGGCCTCCACAAGGTCCCGAGGTTCCAACTCGTGGGTCCCTGTGACAGTCGGCCTGTCTTACTCGACGACACCTCGTACTTCCTTCCGTGCGACTCGGCGGCCGAGGCGGCCGTTCTTCTCAGCGCGCTGAGGTCCGAGTCCGCAACTCTCCTGCTCACGTCGTTGCTCTTCGTCGATGCCAAGCGACCCGTCACGAAGAAGCTGCTACAGCGAATCGACCTCGCTGCCGTTCTACGCCACGACCGTGCCGACATCGAAGTGGACGCACAGGCCACGCTCAAGACGGTCGGTACAAACGGCGATGCCACGACAGTCGCTCAGACAGTCCGCCAGCTCCTGCAGCAGTGGGACGGGGCCGAGGCGACGCCGTCACTTTTCGACGACACCGACTTCACCGCACGCGACACCACCACGACCATCTGACCTCCGTCATGAACGCGACCTGATCCAGAGGGGATCAGCGGCGGGAGGGCATCTCGTTTGGGGGCCTCGGCGACCGGCCACTCTGGCCTGCCGCGATCGTCGATACTGTCGGTGTGCCGGAACGCCGCTTTCTCGTCGCCAAGAACCCGGATCTCGACTCGTCGTTGCCGTTCCTGGTCCGGCTCCCGATCGGCCCGCACGGGTTGGTGCTGAAGGCCCGGGAGACGTGGCCGCGGACGTCGAAGGTCTACTGCCACCGGGCGGCAGAGGGCGAGTGGCACGACAGCCTCGAGATCCTCGAAGACGTCGGTGTGCGATCATGCGTGCGCAAGGGCGTCGCCATCGACCTGGTGCTCGACCGTGGCAAGGAACACCGGAGCCAGCTCGTGTTCACCCGGTTGAAGGGTGGCCGGGAGGCCATCTTCTGGCAGAGTGCGAAGACCACCCGGAAGGCCCGCCCGTCGGTGAGGGTTCCGGGTCGGCGTGCCTCGAACCTGCCGAACTTCACCATCATCGTCGACACCCGGGAGCGGTATCCGTACAAGTTCGCCAAGCAACGGGTTGCCGCGGAGCGGGGCAAGCTCCCGGTCGGTGACTACGGCGTCCTCCACGACGATGAGGTCGTCGCGCTGGTCGAGCGCAAGAGCATGGCGGACATCTCGAAAGGACTCACCGACGGCGGGTTCGCGTATCAGCTGGCCGATCTGGCGACCCATTCGCGAGCGGCCGTCGTGGTCGAGGAACGCTACTCCAGCCTGTTCAAGAACGAACACGTCAGAGGCGGCTGGCTCGCCGATCTCCTCGCGCAGCTCCAGGTCCGCTACCCCACCGTGCCGATCGTCTTCTGCGAGACCCGCCCGCTCGCCGAGGAGTGGACGTTCCGCTTCCTGGGAGCCGCCCTCGCCCACCACCTCGATGAGCCCGAGGGTCCGACTGCCCCCCGGATCTGGCGCGAAACGTAGGTCCGGGGCCGTGGGGCACCCAGCTCAACTGAAGCCGGGGAGATAGTCGGCCTCGGCGGCGAAGAGGTCGTCGGCCATCTGCTCCGTCTCGTGGGGCGTGAGGACCGAGCGGCACAGAGGGTCGAGGAGCAACGCGTGCAGCGCGGCTTCCTTGGAGCGCTCGATGGCTGCGGTGGCACCCAGGTCGTGGACACCGATGGTCGATGCGCACACATGTGCCATCTGCGGCGGTAGCGCACCGAAGCGCGTCGGGCGGACCCCTTGGCGGTCGACCATGCAGGCGACCTCGACACAGGCATCGGCCGGCAGGTTCGTGATGAGCCGGCCCGAGCCGTCGGGGGCGGCGTTCGGGACGTTGCCGTGGATCCGGAACGGCTCGTCCTTCTCGCGGGCCTCGATGATCCACGACGCGTACTCCCAGCCCCGGGAGCGGTCGAACTCGTCCTCGTCGTCGAGCAGGCTGCGCCGCTTCTCGTCGGCCTCGGCCCGCCACACCGGCCAGTTGGTGGCGTAGAACCGGGACTCCCCGTCGTAGCCGTCGCCGAGATAGGCCCGGCCCTCGTCGCTGTGGCGGTAGTGGGGCACGTACTCCGAGAGGTGCCCGGAGCTCTCGGTGATGAACGCTCCGTAGTGGAGCATCATGTCCTTGCGCACACGGTCGGTCCCGACGTCGTCGGGCCAGGCGTTGTCGGACCCGGCCGGGTCGCCGTAGAGCTCGGCGCGAGCCTGGGCCTTCAGACGCGGGTACTGGTCGACGCCGTCGAGGCGGAGATCCGTGAACCAGGCGAGGTGGTTCACCCCGGCGCACGCCCAGGCGAGTTCCGTGTGGGCGACACCGAGGCGGGCGGAGAGGATCGCCTGGGTGGCCTGCACGGAATGGCACAGCCCCACGACCGGCACCTCGGGAACGGCCCGGGCCGCGGCGAGGCACATCATGCTCATCGGGTTGGTGTAGTTGAGCATGATCGCCTGCGGGCACAGCTCGGCCGTGTCGCGCAGGATGTCGAGGAAGACCGGGATGGTGCGCAATCCCTTGAAGAGACCGCCGGGGCCGATGGTGTCGCCGATGCACTGGTCGACGCCGTACTCCGAGGGGATGTCGTTGTCGTAGCCGACGCAGTCGAGGCCCGACACCTCGACGCAGCAAACGGCGTAGTCGGTGCCGACGAGGACCTCCCGTCGGTCGACGGTGCTCGACACGGTCCACCCCGCCGCCCCGAGCTCCGCGGCCAGCTTCTCGATGAGGTGGTGCATGAGCTCGAGCCGCACGGGGTCGATGTCGACGAGGCGGAACTCGCCGCCGACGTTCCCGGGGATCCGCATGACGTCGCGACACAGCTCGGGACAGAACATGGACCCGGCGCCCAGGAACGTGACGACGACGGGCCGGGGCATCGGGCGCAGGTCCGTGTCGGTCACGATCGCAGGCTATCCGGACACCCGACGAGGCCGTCCGGCGCGGCGGTTCGCCTGTACGCTGCGGCGCACCATGGCGAAGCGACGGTTCCCCGAGGGCTTCCGGTGGGGTACGGCCACGGCCGCGCACCAGGTCGAGGGTGGCAACACGAACAACGACTGGTGGGAGTGGGAGCACGCCGCCGGCTCGCCGTGCGTCGAGCCGAGCGGCGACGCCTGCGACCAGTGGAACCGCTTCGACGACGACATCGCCCTCCTCGCGGACCTCGGATTCGACTCCTACCGCTTCTCGATCGAGTGGAGCAGGATCGAGCCCGCCGAGGGGGAGTTCTCGGCGGTCGCGCTCGACCACTACCGACGGGTGTGCGCTGCCTGCCTCGAACGGGGGGTCGAGCCCGTCGTCACCTTCCACCACTTCACCAACCCGCTCTGGCTGTCAGCCAGGGGCGGCTGGGCCGAGCCCACGACAGCCGACGCGTTCGCGCGGTTCTGCGAGCGTGCCACGGCGTCGCTCGGTGACCTGATCGGCCGGGCGTGCACGATCAACGAGCCCAACATCGTGGCGTTCGTCGGCTACGCGCTGGGCGTGTTCCCACCGGGCCACACCGACGTCGCCGAGTCGGAACGCGTCGGCGAGGTCTTCCGGCGCGCCCACCGCCTCGCCGGCGACGCCATCAAGGCCGGCCCCGGTGACTTCCCCGTGGGCCTCACACTGTCCATGTCCGACTACCAGGCCGTACCGGGTGACGACGACAGCGCCATCGCACAGTGCGAGGAGGCCCGACGGCAGATGGAGGATCCCTACCTCGACGCCGTGCGCGACGACGACTTCCTCGGCGTGCAGACGTACAGCCGCGCCCGATTCGGGCCCCACGGTCTGCTCGGGCCCGAGGACGGCGTCGAGGTGATCGAGCACATGGGCTACGAGTTCTGGCCCGAGGCACTCGAGGCGACGATCCGGCGCGCCTGGGACGCCGCCGGGCAGGTTCCGTTGCTCGTCACCGAGAACGGGATCGCTCACGAGAACGACGAGCGGCGCATCGACTACGTCACGCGCGCGCTGGAGGGCGTCCTGTCCTGCCTCGACGACGGCATCGACGTCGGCGGCTACACGTACTGGAGCCTTCTCGACAACTTCGAGTGGGCCTACGGCTACGGCCCGAAGTTCGGGCTGGTCGGGGTCGACCGGTCGACGCAGGAGCGCACGCCCAAACCGAGTGCACGCTGGCTGGGATCGATCGCAAGCTCGAGCGAGCTCCCCACGTGAGTCAGTCTTCTCCCGCTCTTGGCGCCTTCGGCGCCGGGCCCTGGTTCCACTACCTCGACTCGGGCAGCGCGGGATACCCGCACTGCTTGTCCTCGTCTCGGGTCCCCGCCTGAGCGAGGGTGGGGCTATTCGCCGATGCGGGTGTTGTACTCCTGGATGGCGGTGTCGGCCTCCTCCTGGGCCTGGGCGAGCGCCTCCTCGGGCGTGAGGTCGCCGGTCAGCATGCCCTCCAGCGCCTTCGTGACGGCGTTGCGCACACCCTGGTAGTCGCCGATCACCGAGCCGACGGTCGCCAGGGTGGTCTCGCTGTCGACGAGCTGCTCCACGGCGAAGCGGAACGCCGGCTCCTCCTCCCACCGGGCCTGGACCGCGGGATCGTCGATGGCGGAGAGCCGTGTCGGCACGTATCCGCCGGCGAGGTGCAATGTCACCTGCTGCGCCGGCTCGGACAGGTACTTCACGAACTGCCACGCCGCGCCCCGTTGTTCGGGCGTTGCCGCCTGGGAGACCCAGATCGAACCGTCACCGACGGGGACGCCGCCGCCCTCCTCGACCCCCGGAAGCACGGCCGCCGCCAGCTCGACACCCCCGAACTCCCCCGAGCTGAGGACGTCGAGGGCGGGCCCGAGTGCCGCGGACCCGTCGATCGTCATGCCGGCTTCGCGGTTGCCGACGGCGAGCAGGTGGTCGATGTTCTCGCCCTGTGCGGGTGTCGGGAGGGCCAGCTCCGACTCGACCATGTCGTTCCACCAGGTCCAGAGCTCGAGGCCGAACTCGTTGTCGAGCTGGGCAGCCGTCGCCCGGCCTTCCCGGCCGTTTCCGTTGTTCACGTACTCCTGGCCGCCCTTGGCGTACCAGAACTCGTTGATGAAGTCCCTCGTGGGAATCGTGATGCCGTGCGGTGCGACACCCGAGTCGACGATCTGCTTTGAGACCTCGCGCACCTCCTCGAGCGTGGCCGGCGGGACCTCGGGATCGAGGCCGGCGTCCTCGAACAGCGTCTTGTTGTAGAAGAGCACGGGGTTCGACACGGGCCAGGGCATGGAGTAGAGGACGTCGTCGACGGTGTAGTACCCGACGGCCTGCGGCAGAAAGTCGTCGAGTGAGTAGTCGTCGGCGTCGACACACGCCTGGACCGGCACGGCGCTCCGGCTGTCGATCATCGACTGGAGCGTCGTCTCCTCCATGACCGCCATCGTCGGCAGGTCGCCTCCCCCGATACCGGCCCGCCACTTCGTGAAGATGTCCTCGTACCCGGGGAACGCCACGAGATCGACGGTGACGTCGCCCTGCGACGTGTTGAACTCGTCGGTCATCGCCTCCAGCGCCTCCTCGTTGGAGTCGGTGAAGTTGTGCCAGAAGGTGATGCCGACAGGCTTGTCGGCCGACTCGAACGCCTCGAGACCGCACTCGGAGGGGTCGGGACCACCGGCGCTGTCGCCGGTGCCCGAGTCGCTCCCGCCCGAGCACGCTGCTGCGCCCAGGACGGCGACGAGGCCGAGGAGAACGACTCGACGGATCATGACCAAACCTCCGGGGTTGTCGATGCCCTGCGGACTCTACGACGCCTGATGCCGGGACCCTGGACGGCGCGGAGCTCAGCCCTTGACAGCCCCCGCCGTGAGGCCACGCACGAGCTGCTTGGAGAACACGAGGAGCAGGATCAGGAGCGGAAGTGCGGCCAGGATCGTGCCGGCGAACGTGATCGGGAACTCCGCCAGGTTGGACTGCGAGAGCTGCTTGAGGCCCACCTGGACCGTGCGGTACTGCTCGTCGTCGGCCACGAGCAGCGGCCACAGGTACTGGTTCCAGGCCAGGAGGAACGAGAACACGGCGAGGGCCCCGATGGCCGGCCGGCTGAGCGGAACGACGACGCGCGCGAGGAAGCGCCAGTGGCCGTAGCCGTCGAGGCGGGCCGCCTCCTCCAGGCTGCGGGGAAGTGTCAGGAACGACTGCCGGAGCAGGAACGCGCCGAAGCCCGTGGCGAGGAACGGCACGGCCAGCCCCTGGTACGAGTTGAGCCAATCGAGCTCGGAGATCGTGTTGAAGTTCGTGATGATCGTGACCTCGAACGGCACCATGAGCGTCGCCAGGAAGACGACGAAGATCGTGCGGCGAAACGGGAAGTCGAGGAAGGTGAAGGCGTACGCCGCCAAGACAGACGTGGCGACCTGCCCGACCGTGATGACCGCGGTGACGATGAGGCTCGTGCGCAGGTACAGGCCGAGGTCTCCGTCTGTCCAGGCGGTCGCGTAGTGGTTCCACTCGCGGACCTCGGGCCACAGCGTGGGTGGCTTGGCCACGATGACGTCGGCGGGGAGCAGCGAGTTGACGAAGGTCATGTAGACCGGGAACAGCACGACCGCCGCGATCGCGGTCAGGAGGGTGTAGCGGAGAACGACACCGGCGCGATAGCGGTGGCGAGTTGCGCGGATCCTTCGTTCGCGGTCCTCGTCGAGGACGGGCTCCACGCCTTGGAAGGTGCCGGCGTCAGCGCTCATAGTGCACCCGACGTTCGAAGTAACGGAGTTGGAGCAACGTGAGCCCCAGCACGATGAAGAACAGCGCGATGGAGAGCACAGCCGCGGTGCCTTCGTTCTGGCGCTCGAAGAACTCGGTGTAGACGAAGTATGTGAGCGTGTTCGTCGCTCCCTGGCTCCCGCCGGGACCGCCCTGGGTCAGCAGGTCGATCTGGCCGAAGGCCTGCCACGCGGAGATCGTGCCGACGACGAAGGCGAAGAAGATCGTGGGAGACAACAGCGGGACGGTGACGCGGAAGAAGCGCCGTGTGGGCCCGGCGCCGTCCACCTCGGCAGCCTCCAGCATCTCGTCGGGGATCGCCTGGAGGGCGGCGCTCATGAGGATGAACGTGAACCCGAGGTTCTGCCAGATCGTGACGAGCGCCACCATCGGAAGCGCCCAGGTGGGGTCCTGAAGCAGGCTCTGCGCGCCCTCGCGGCCGAGGTAGTAGTTGACGAGGCCGATCTGCGGGTTGAGAAGCGTCAGGAACACCACCGATGCCACGGCGACCGACGTCGCCACGGTCGACGAGAAGATCGTCCGGTACACGGTGATCCCCCGCAGTTTCTGGTGGGCGAGAACGGCCAGGACGAGACCGAGGGCGATCCCCGTCGGGACCGTGAGGACGGCGAACTTCACGGTCACCCAGACGCTGTTGCGGAACGCCTCGGATCCGAGGACGTCGGTGATCTGGTCGAGGCCGGCCCACTGCTTGGGCAACCCGGGGAATGGTGGAGTCCGGTAGAAGGCGAGCTGGAAGTTCCGGAAGAACGGGTAGAAGACGAAGACGGCGAAGATGAGGAGTGACGGGGAGAGCATCAGCAGCGCGAGCCCGCTCTGGCGCATCCGGCGCCGACGTCGGGCCCGCTCCATCCAGGACCGGACCTCTGCGGGGGTCGCGGATGTCGGCTCCGCTCGCCCGCTCACAGGTCGATCCGTTCGCCCGTCGCCGGGTCGAAGAAGTGGAGCTTCTCGGTGTCGAGCCCGAGCCGAACCGTGGAGCGAATCGCGGGCTCCGGTCCGTCCATCGAGATCCGCGCGATCATCGTGCCTCTGTCGTCGAGTCGGCAGATCACGTGCCGCTCGTAGCCGAGGACCTCCACGCTCAGGACCGACCCCTGAACGCTGCTTCGCGCGCCCTCATCGTGCTCATCGTGGTCCGGCGGTTCGACGACGGTCACGTGCTCCGGGCGGATGCCCACCACGATCTCGGATGAACCGGAGGAGGTCAGGATCTGGGATTGGGTCGGCGACAACGCGACGTCTCCACCGGCGAGCGCGACACGGAGCGCCCCGGGCTCACCACGCACCGACCCCGTCGCCGTGTTCATCGGCGGACTGCCGATGAACCGGGCCACGAACACACTCGCCGGGCGACGGTAGATCTCGGCGGGAGGCCCGACCTGTTCGAGTGCCCCGTCGTTGAGAATCGCGATCCGCTCCCCCATCGTCATCGCCTCGACCTGGTCGTGGGTGACGTAGACGACCGTGATGCCGAGCCGGCGCTGGAGATCCACGAGCTCGGTACGCGTCGCGACACGGAGCTTGGCGTCGAGGTTGGAGAGGGGCTCGTCCATCAGGAAAGCCTCGGGCCGGCGCACGATGGCACGGGCGAGGGCCACGCGCTGGCGCTGCCCACCCGAGAGCTGTGCGGGCCGGCGATCGAGGTGGTCGGTCAGGCCGAGGGTTCCGGCGGCCTCCTCGGCGACCCGCCGGCGCTCCTCGCGTTCCATCGATTTCGTTCGCAACGGGAATTCGATGTTCCTCCGCACGGTCATGTGCGGGTACAGCGCGTAGTCCTGGAACACCATGGCCACGTCGCGGTCCTTGGGCTCGACGTGGTTGACGATTCGGTCGTCGATGCGCACGATGCCGTCGGTCGGGTCGTCGAGACCCGCGATCATGCGCAGCGCCGTCGACTTCCCGCAGCCGGACGGGCCGACGAGGACAAGGAACTCCCGGTCGTGGATCTCGAGGCTGAGGTCGTCGACGGCGACCGTGTCACCGAAACGCTTGGTGACCTCCTCCAGTACCACGCTGCCCACGAGTCCCCCTGCTCCTCCGGAGGGGCGAGCATACGTTCGAGCGAGCGGTACGTGCCTCAGTCTCCCTCGCCCGGCTCCCCTCGCAGGTGTGCGGAAAAGATCACGAGGTCGGTCGGTTCCCCCGAGACGTAGACCTCGTTCCTGAGCTGGCCGCGCCTTCTCCAGATTCCCGACACGTCGCGCGGGGCGTGCGCCTCGGGAACCTTGCCGATGAGCGTCCGGAGTTCGAGGAGATCCGAGGCGACCCGTGTGAGCTCGTCGAGCAGCGCCCCACCGATCCCCTTGCCACGCTCCGCCTGAGACACGGCGACGAACGGCTCGCCGACGAGTTCGTAGTTGTACGAGGACGTGAGTCGGCCGAAACCCACCGGCATGTCGTCGTCACCGAGCGTCGCGACGTAGAGAGCGAGGCATCCGGTCCAGAGGAGCGTGAGGAACTCGGCGTCGCTCGGGACCCGCCGCCGGCAGAAGGAGAACGGGAAGACGTCGTCCTCCAGGACGATGTCGTGGATTCCCTCGTAGTGGTGCTCGGCGGCCGGCCCGATCTGCACGTCGGCTGTCATGGATCCCCCGGTCGCCCAACGCCGTCCTTCCACGCCTGCCAATGCTCGCGAGTGGTCGCCACGAGAAGCAGGTCGTCCCAGGTGCCGTCGGAATAGACCATCGACGGCACCTCGGCCTCCACCTCGAACAGGCGCCCAGCTCCGCGTGCCGCCTTGCCGGCGTGCGTCGCACGCTCGACGACGCCCTGGACCTTGTTGACGGGCCACGTTCGAAAGGCCCAGTTGATGGCGAGCCCCGTTCCCTCCATCGGCCATCCCGCATTGCGGACCTCGGGTAGGTGGGCGACGGCGTAGAACACCCGACGGTCTGCCAGGTTGAGGCCGAGGAAGTTGACGATTCCCACGTCGCGGTCACCTCTGTTGGAACAGACGACGAACGCAGCGTCGGTCGCACCGATCATGATGTCGTACGCGTCCTGACGCGATGGGGTTCGTGGCTGGTAGCGCCACTGACGAGCGACCACCGGGTCGGATGTGAGCGTGCGGGCCAACTCGCGATCATCCTCGCAGGCGGGTCGCAGATGGGCGACACGTCCTCGGAGGTCGACCGGGTCGGATTCGCTTTCTGTCACGACACCACGATCGCCCGGACGGCCGACTCCACCGTGTCGTCGGGGCCGAGGCTGTCGGCTCTCTCCATGTCGACGTCGAGGCCGAGTTCGTCTTCGATCGCGAACATCCACTCCACGACGGTGAGGGAGTCGATCTCGCCCAGGGGTGTCGCGGGCTTCAGGTCTTCGATCCCCGTCAGCATCGACAGAAGTCCGACGCTCTGTTCGAGTGTGCTCATTCGAATGCTCCTGTCTTCGCCTACCGGGCCGCTCTTTGTGTCGGTGCTTCCACGGGTGTCACTCACGCTTTCCGAGTCGGTAGCCGGCGACCGATCCGAGCTCGTCGGCCGAGAGGCACACGACGTCCTCGGAACCGCCGGCGGAGTAGCTCGCCATGACGGGAATCAGGGGAGCCATTGCCCCGTACGCGGACGGAACCGGGACGGTGTCGAACGCCGTCTCCTGCCATTCGTGTGTGTACACGGTGGCGGCCGTTGCCGGCTCCAGGGCCCCGGCGATCCCTTCGTAGGGCGTGGGGTCCGAGGTGGGTTTCCAGCCGTCGCGGTCGAAACAGCTGCGCATCGCAATCCGCTTCAGGAGCGGGCCGTCGCTGCGGGCATCGTTCGTGAGAACGACCGCAGCGACGCCGTGGAAGCCGACATCAGGGAAACGTCGTGCGTCGGGCTTCGCCGGGTCGTCGTGGAGGTACCCGGCATCCATGTCGGCTCCGGCAACGACCATGCCGTCGACCACGCCGGTGGCCACGAGGTGGCGGGCGTACTCGAGCGCCCCGATCGCACCGTTGCGCCCGGCCGTGAACGTGAGCAGCGGGCCCGTCAGGCCGCAGGCCTGGGCAGCGGTTCCCGCGGCCGCCGTGACGACGAGCCTCGGGAAGATCGCCGGGTTCGGTGTACGTCCCCGCGTGATCGCCCTGTGGAGCTTCTCGTAGGAATCGACGGGACCCTTCTCCGTGGCTATCGCCAGACCCCATCCCGTCGCCGCCGGAGAGATCTCGGTCCCGTCGAGGGCGTCCGCCGCCTCCAGGGATCCCGACACCGCCGTCAGGACCCGGCGACTCAACTGGTCGAGCCGGATCCACTCGTGGGGCGGCACGAGGGGGTTCTCGTCAACGTCGCCCACGCCCACGATCGGGGGCCACGCTTCGAGGAGAGCGCCGGGGAGAAGGTCGTGGGCCACACTGACGGATGCTGACGCA
The DNA here is from genome assembly GCA_041394025.1 of Acidimicrobiia bacterium. Taxonomy (NCBI): domain Bacteria; kingdom Bacillati; phylum Actinomycetota; class Acidimicrobiia; species Acidimicrobiia bacterium. The sequence goes on from JAWKJA010000002.1 coordinate 1,320,412, forward strand.
CCCGCGACCGAGACGCGCTCCTCGGGTTCGGCACTCGCCGACCGGCGATCGACATCCGCCTCGGGACCCAGACACACCAGCGCTGAGTCGTGGCCACCGAACGCCTGGTTGATGGTGACACCGGCGACACGGTCAGGAGGCAGCTTCGACTCCCCGTCGAGCACGAGTCGGCCGTGACCGACGAGCAGGTCGTCGCGCTGACGCTCGTGTGGTCGCGCCGTGGCTGTCGGCGGCGCGACCCCGTCGCCGAGTGCGCGCAGGGTGACGATCAGCTCGAGCGCACCCGCTGCGCCGAGACCGTGGCCTGTCGCACCTTTGATCCCCGATGCGAGAGCTCCCGACGGGAGCACTCGGCTCAACAGGTCGAACTCGGCCGCATCGTTCAGCGCCGTGCCGGTTCCGTGGACGTTCACGTAGCCGATGTCGGAGTCGGAGACGCCCGATGCACTCAGTGCCTGCCGGATGGCGCGTTCGACACCGGCACCTGTGGGCTCGGGCGCCGTCGGATGGTGGGCGTCGCTCGTGAGGGCGTCGCCGACGAGGAAGCCGCGACCTCGTGCCTGGTCGGGTAGAGCGGAGACGGGAGCGAGGATCAGGGCGCCTGCTCCTTCTCCCAGAGTGAGACCGTCCGACGCGTCGAAGGGCGCGGTGGGCTCCGACGCGTAGGCACCGAGCATCTCGAATCCCCACGCCGAAAAGGGCGTGTACTCCTCGGCGCCGCAGACGATGGCGGCCGGGACCTGACCCGACCGGATGAGCGACGCGGCGACCGACGTCGCCGTGGCTCCCGACGAGCACGCAGTGTTCACGGTGAGACACGGCCCCTCGATGTCGAAGGCCGCGCCGATCGAGGTGGCGATGCCGTGGAACAGGTCGACGCCCTCGATGGACAGCTGCGGGTCGAAGACGTCGCCTCCGGTGAGGTCCCACTCGGTGCGGACTCCCGCGCTGGTTCCGACCACGACCGCCGCTCGGCGGAAATCGTCCACCCACGACGCTGCCCCGCTACGGGGTCGGGTACGCGCTGCGGCGTCCACGAAGGCCTCACCGACCGAGCGGCAGGCCATGGCAACGACGCGCGACTCGATGGCGCCGGGGGACCGTGCGTCGGCGTCGAGTGGAGGAACACGCGCCACGTGCCGGTCGCCATCCCATGAAACCGCTGTGCGTCCCTCAGCGAGGGCCGACCATGACGCGTCGGCCGTCGGACCGACGGGCGTGACGGCCCCGTATCCGAGCACGGCCAAAGGCGCGACGCGTCGCGTCATCAGGGCGCGCTATTCGTGGAAGCCGCCGACGCCTCCGGGGAAATCAGGGACTTCCCTTCTCAGAGGATCTTGCACTGCCACACGCCGTTGAACTCGTCGGTGCAGTAGAGCTCGCAGCCCGAGGCGAGCACCGCGATACCGACGGTGGCGGCGGCGAGCGTGGCGCGGTTCCTGAAGCGTCGACGCCGGGTCAGAGCCTGATCGTCGCCGGTACCGGTCGAGAACCTGCCCTCGGTGGTCTTCGTTCCCTGTGTCACGTCGTGACCCCCCGCGCCGTCAACCGTACGGTTCCGACGCTGCTTTGCGTGTTGGACGGATTCGGACTCTAGACACCACACCACGCGCTGTCAACCCTTTGACGCTCATAGAGAGGTTCTGTCCGGATTATGCGGAAAGGCCGTGCTGTACGGGTTCGGGCCACGGTCCCACGGCCCACCTCAGGCGAGCAGCTCCCCGGCGATGATCCCCTTGCGCACCTCGGTGGTGCCGGCGCCGATCTCGAGCAGCTTCGTGGCCCGGAACAGCCGGTTCACCTCGGTCTCCCAGATGTAACCGTTGCCACCGTGCACCTGCACCGCGTTGTCGAGCACCTTGTTGCACATGTCGGCGCAGTACATCACCGACGCCGCCGTGCGGGCGTGGATCTCGCCGTGGCCTGCGTCGGTGGGACCGATGCCGTCGCACTCGGCGAGCACCTGCCAGCAGAACGTCTTCATGGTCTCGACCCAGACGTACATGTCGGCCAGGCGCGACTGCACCATCTGGAAACTGCCGATGGGCTGGCCGAACTGCTCGCGCGATCCGGCGTAGTCCACCGACAGCTCGAGGGCACGTTCGGCGATTCCGACGTTGATGGGGGCGATCATGGCGCGCTCCAGATCGAGGCCGCTCATCACCACCCGGTGCCCCTGGTCGACGGTGCCGACCACGTTCTCCACCGGGACGACCATGTCGTCGAACACGAGCTCCGCGGTCTGGCTGCCCCGAAAGCCCATCTTCTCGAGCTTCTGGGCCACCGTGAAGCCCGGGGTGTCGGCCTCGACGACGAACGCCGTGATGCCCTTCGACCCCGAATCGGGTTGCGTCTTGGCGTAGAGGAGACAGATGTCGGCCACGGGTCCGTTCGTGATGAACAGCTTCGAGCCGTTGATCACGAAGGTGTCGCCGTCGCGCACCGCTCGCGTACGCATCGAGCCCAGGGCATCGGATCCGGCGCCCGGCTCGGTCAGGCCGAGACAGCCGACGAGCTCGCCGGAGCACAGGCCGGGAAGGTACTTCTCCTTGACCTGCTCGCTCGCGTTGGCCGCGATGTTGTTGGCGCACAGGTTGTCGTGCGCGACCCAGCTCAGCCCGAACGCATGGTTCCAGCGCGAGAACGCCTGGAGCACCAGGCCCGACTCGAGCATCCCCATCCCCGCTCCGCCGTAGCGCTCCGGGATCGTGGCCCCCAGGAAGCCCTGCTTCCCGAGCCGCTCGAAGATGCCCGTGGGCCACCACTCGTCGTTGTCCATGCGCTCGGCGAGCGGGTAGAGCTCGGCGCGCGCGAAGCGGTCGGCCTCGTCGAGGAGGGCGGACTGCTCGTCGGTGAGGGCGAAGCGGCTGGTGCCGGCCATGATGCGGCTCCTTCGGCGAGTGAGGTATCCTCACGGATGTGTCCCAGACCGTAGCAGGATCGTCGGCCTCATCTGATGCCGGCGTGAGTGTTCCTCACCCCACGGCGTCCCAGATCCTCGACGCTGCACGACACCTGTTCGCCGAGCAGGGCTACGACGCCACCTCGGTGGCGGGGATCGCCGAGCAGGTGGGCGTCGTCGAGGGGGCGGTGTACCGCCACTTCCCGGGCAAACGCGACCTCCTCAACCGGGTGATCCGCTCCTTCTACGAGCCGCTCATCGACTCCGCGCGCGCCGGCGTTGCCGACATCGCCTCGCCACGCGAGCAGGTGCGCTTCCTGATCCGCCACCAACTGCGCGCCATGGTCCACGACACCCGCATGTGCCGTCTCATCATCAGCGAGGCCCGCGCATTCGACGACTACCACACCTCGGAGGTCGCCGATCTCAACCGTCGCTACACGAGCCTGCTCACCACCGCATTCCGTTCCGGAGTCGAGCAGGGCGAGTTCCGGCGCGACCTACCCGCCGAGCTCGTACGCGACCTCGTGTACGGGAGCATCGAGCACATCACGTGGTCGGCGCTCTCCGGCCGGGAGGGGGCCGATGTCGTCGATCCCGATGTGACCGCCGAGCAGCTGATGTCGGTGTTGTGCCGGGGCATCGACGAACCGGTCGTCGTCCCCCACGCGGCACGCAGCGACGGCGGTGCCCTCCCCTCGCTCGCCGCCGAGCTCCGTCGGCTGGCCACCGTCGCCGACGGCCTCGACGCAACGAGCGTCACCGACGACGGGGCCGGAGAATGAGCTTCCTGCGCTCCGACCTCGACACCACCAGCGACACCCACGTCGCCAACCGGGCGGCGATGCTGGAGCACATCCACCGCTACGAACAGCTGGTGGCCGAGGCAGTCGCCGGTGGCGGCGAGAAGTACGTGCAACGCCATCACGACCGTGGCCGCCTTCTGGCACGCGAGCGCATCGAACTGCTGCTCGACAGCGACACACCCTTCCTCGAGCTGTCGGTCACCGCCGGGGCAGGAACGGAGTTCGCGGTGGGCGCAGCCGTCGTCACCGGGGTCGGCCAGGTGTCGGGCACCGAGTGCGTCATCCTCGCCAACGACCCCACCGTGCGCGGCGGCTCCATGAACCCGATCACCGTCCGCAAGATCCTCCGGGCGCTCGACATCTGCGCCGAGAACCGCCTGCCGATGGTCTTCCTCGTGGAGTCCGGCGGCGCGGATCTCCCCCACCAGCTCGACCTCTACCTGCCCGCCGGCGAGATGTTCCGCAAGATCACGGAACTGTCGGCGCAGGCCATTCCCACCATCTCGCTCGTGTTCGGGAGCTCGACGGCCGGTGGGGCGTACCTCCCCGGCGTCAGCGACTACACGGTGATGGTCGACCGGCAGGCCAAGGTGTTCCTCGGCGGCACCCCTCTCGTGAAGATGGCCACGGGTGAGGACGCCGACGAGGAGGATCTCGGCGGGGCGGCCATGCACTCGCGCACATCGGGCGTGTCCGACTACTTCGCCGTCGACGAACGCGACGCACTCCGGATCGGTCGCTCCATCGTGCGCGACCTCACGTACCGCAAGCTCGGGCCGGACCCGGACCGCCCGGCCCTACCCCCGCGCTACGACCCCGAGGAGATCCTGGGGGTGGTGTCGGCCGACCTCAAGGTCCCGTTCCCGGTACGGGAGGTGCTGGCGCGGGTCGTCGATGACTCGGAGTTGGACGAGTTCAAGCCCGATTTCGGCGCCAACCTCGTCACCGGCTTCGCGTTTCTGCACGGTCGGTCCGTCGGGATCCTCGCCAACGACCGCGGGGTCCTTCTCAACGAGGAGGCCAACAAGGCCGCCCAGTTCATCCAGCTCGCCAACCAGGCCGACACCCCGCTCCTCTTCGTCCAGAACGTCACGGGCTACGTCGTCGGCACCGAGTACGAGCAGCGCGGGATGGTCAAGCACGGGTCCCACCAGATCAACGCCGTCGCCAACTCCACCGTGCCCCACCTCACGGTCCAGATCGGGGGGTCCTACGGCGCGGGCAACTACGGCATGGCAGGGCGGCCCTACAACCCGCGGTTCCTGTTCGTGTGGCCGAACGCCAAGACGGCGGTGATGGGAGCCGAGCAACTCGCCGGGACCCTGTCGATCGTCGCCCGCTCCTCGGCCGAGGACCGCGGCCTTCCATTCGACGAGAAAGCCGACGCCGAAAGGCGGCGCACCATCGAGGAGCAGATCACCCGGGAGGAGAGGGCGGAGGTCATGTCGGGTCTGCTCAACGACGACGGCATCATCGACCCCCGCGACACCCGCGACGTGCTCGGAGTGGCCCTGTCGGCTGCCCTCACCACCGAGTGCCGCGGTCAGCGCGGCTACGGCGTCTTCCGGACGTGAGCGGAGCGAGGCGGCGTATCCCGTGATCGAACGACTCCTCGTGGCCAACCGGGGCGAGATCGCCCGACGCATCATGCGCACGTGCCGCCACCTCGGGATCGAGACCGTGGCGGTCTACTCCGACGCCGACGCCGACGCCGCCCTCGTACGCGACGCCGACATGTCCGTCGGCCTGGGTGGTGACTCGCCATCCGAGTCGTACCTCCGGGTCGACGCCGTCATCGACGCCGCCCATCGCACCGGTGCCGATGCCGTCCACCCCGGCTACGGCTTCCTGGCCGAGAGTGCGCCTTTCGCCCGTGCGGTGTCGGACGCCGGGTTGGTCTTCGTGGGCCCGCGAGCCGACGTCATCGCCGCCATGGGCTCGAAGCTCGAGGCCAAGCGCCTCATGGCGGCCGCGGGCGTCCCCCTGCTCCCGTCGGCGGTGCTGACCGGCCTCGACGACGATGCCTGCGCCGCAGCGGCCGCCGAGGTCGGCTACCCGCTGCTCGTGAAGGCGTCCGCCGGCGGTGGTGGGCGGGGTATGCGGGTCGTGGGGTCGGCCGATCAGCTACCGGACGCCGTGGAGTCGGCGTCACGGGAGGCCGCGTCGGCCTTCGGCGACGGAACGGTCTTTGCCGAGCGCCACGTCGCGCCGTCCCGCCACGTCGAGGTGCAGATCCTGGGTGACGACTCGGGCCGGGTCGTGCATCTCCACGAGCGCGACTGCTCGATCCAGCGGCGTCACCAGAAGATCATCGAGGAGGCACCTGCTCCGACGATCAGCGATGCGACACGTACCGCGCTGCACGGGGCTGCGGTACGCGCCGGCGAGGCCATCGGCTACACCAACGCCGGAACCGTCGAGTTCCTGCTCGCCCCGAGCCCCGGCGGTGGGCCCGAGGAGTTCTACTTCCTCGAGGTCAACACCCGGCTCCAGGTCGAGCACCCCGTGACAGAGGCCGTCCTCGGCGTCGATCTCGTGGAGCTCCAACTCCGTGTCGCTGCGGGCAAGGACGTTCCCCCGCAGGACGAGATCGGGTCACCGAACGGCCACGCGGTCGAGGCCCGGCTGTACGCGGAGGACCCGACAGCCGACTTCCTCCCCTCGAACGGCATCGTCCACGCGTTCTCCGTCCCCGGGGATGTCCGCGTCGACAGCATCCTCGACAACCCGTCGGGTGCGGCCTCCGACGAAGTCGTTACCGGCCCCGCTGCGGAGACGGCGGGCGTGGTTCCGCGCTTCTACGACCCGATGATCGCCAAGGTCATCGCCCACGCCCCCACACGGGAGGACGCGGCACGAAAGCTCGCCGCGTCCCTCGCCGGTGCCACGGTCGACGGGATACGCACCAACCGGGACCTCCTCGTGCGCACCCTGCGCCACCCGGAGTTCCTCACCGGGCGGGGTGACAGCAGCTTCCTCGAACGCCACTCCCCTTCCGAGCTGGGTCGCCCACTCGTGGAAGGGGCCGAACGAGCCTGCCACGCCGCCGCAGCCGCCCTGGCACTCCAGGCGCTGCACAGGGGTTCCGACGACCACACCGGCAGCGTCTCGACCGGATTCCGGAACGTCCCGAGTGCCCCCCAGCGGGTCTCGCTCGTCGATCGCGACGCCGGCGGGAGCGACGGGGCAGCCGGAAGCGACGACGCGGGCGAGCACGCCGTCGAGTACCGGTTCACCCGCAACCGTTTGACACACCTCAGCGTCGACGGCGAGGCGCTGGACGGTGCCGTTGCCCACGACATCACACCGCACTGTGTCGATCTGTCGGTCGGGGGCATCCGTCGCCTGGTCGACGTCCGGATCACCCCCGGATCCGTGTCGGTGACCGGGCCCGGGGGTGGCTCTGTCTTCGGCGTCGTCCCGCGTTTCGTCGAGCCCGAGGACACGCTCGATCCGGGCTCGACGGTGGCGTCGATGCCGGGAACGGTCGTCGCCGTGCACGTGGTCGAGGGTGACGCCGTGGAGGTCGGTGACGTGTTGGTCGTCATGGAGGCCATGAAGATGGAACTGGCGGTGACGGCCACGACCTCGGGGGTGGTGACCTCCGTGCCGGTGGAGGTGGGCGCCACGGTCGGCGCGGGAACAGTTCTCGCCGTCGTCGAGGAGGCGGGCGGGCGCTAGGAGCGCGGCGACCAGGGTGGCGGCTTCTTCTCCAGGTACGACGTCATACCGGCCTGCGCCTCGTCGCTCGTGAAGAGCTCGGAAGACAGCTCGGCCGTCCATGCGAACGCGTCGGCGGCGGCCATCGTCGGCACCCGGTTCATGAGCTCCTTCGCGGCCGCCAGCCCCTGCGGCGAGCCCTCGAGCAGGTCGGCGACGATCCGGTCGACGGTGGCGTCGAGTTCGTCGGCCGGAACCGCCTCGTTGATGATCCCGATACGTGCAGCGTCGGGCGCGAGGAACCGGTTTCCCCGGAGAAAGGCGGCCGCAGCGTCGGCCCGGCGCATCTTCGGGAGACAGACCACCGAGATGACGGCCGGCGCGACGCCGATCCGGACCTCGGTGAATCCGAACTTGGCGTCGTCGACAGCCACCGAGAGGTCCATGGCGGCTGCGAGACCCATGCCACCCGCGACCGCGTGGCCCGCGATCCTGCCCACGAAGGGCTTCCGTGAGTTCGTGATACGGCGAAAGAGCTGTGCGGGATCAACAGGCGTGGGAGCATCGCCGCTCCCGTCGTCATCACCCGACGACCGTTCCGACAGGTCGGCGCCGGCGCAGAACACGTGGCCCTCGTTCGTGACCACGACGACACGGACCTCGTCGTCGCTCTCGGCCCGGTCGAGTGCCTCCACGAACTCGGCCGACAGTTGGCGGCTGAGCACGTTGCGCTTCTCGGGATCCGTCAGGGTGACGGTGAGCACCCCGTCGCGCAGCTCCGTCGTGACCTTCTGCATCGTCAGTCTCCTGCAACGTCGTGGAGCTCACCGGTCGACACGTCGTAGACGAAGCCGCGGACGTGGTCGGTGTGCGGGACGAACGGTGTGAGCTCCAGCCGCTTGATCGACTGGCGCACGTCGGCGTAGGGGTCGGAGAAGGCGTCGAGAGCCCAGGGGGGCGCAACGCCGAGCTCCTCGACGAGCTCCGCGCGGAATGAGTCGTCGCTGACCTTCTGGAGGCCGCAGTCGGTGTGGTGCACGAGAACGATCTCGCGTGTCCCGAGCGCCCGTTGCGACAGGCACAACGACCGGACGACGTCGTCGGTGACGACACCTCCGGCGTTGCGGATGATGTGCGCCTCGCCGTTGCCGAGCCCGAGGATCTCGAAGATGTCCATGCGGGAGTCCATGCACGCCACGACAGCGAGGTGGAGACCGGGTGCCACCGGGAGGTCGCCGGCGTCGAACGATGCCGCGAACACGGCGTTGCCGGCGAGGAGTCGGTCGGCGACCGGCTGGTGCTCATCTGCGGGTGATGTCATCGCCGCATGGTAGACACCGACCCGTGGGTCACCTCGACCGCCCTATGCCGGGGCCGGTCGGGAGAGCGCGAGGGCGTTCTCACGCATCACGAGGCGGATCTCGTCGTCGGTGTAGCCGTCGAGGTCGTCCACGAAGCTCAGCGGGTCGGCGAGGCCCTCGGCGTGCGGGTAGTCGGACCCGAACAGAACGTGGTCGGCCCCGATGGCGTCCCGAAGGCCGACGAGGTCGTCCTCGTAGAACGGCGCCACCCACACCTGACGCTTGAAGACGTCGATGGGATCCTCGGCGAACTGGCCCGGACGTTGCCTGTGCGCCCGCCCGAGCGACCGGAGCAACGGCTGCACCCAGTCGCTTCCCGACTCGATCGTCGCCACCCGTAGGTTCGGGAAACGCGCGAGCACGCCGTGACACACCAGAGCGGCCAACGTGTCGTGAATCGGCCGGTGCCCCGTGATGATCTGCTTGAAGCTGTCGTGTCGGAACGCCTCGAACTCGGCCGACTGCCCCCACGCCTCCGCCATGAAGCCGTACCCCGACTCGCCGGAGTGGTAGGCCACGAGCACCCCGGCCTCCGCCAGACGTGCCCACACGGGGTCGTAGACCGCGTCGCCCGGTGAGCGGTGGCCCTCCGGCGCGCGCACCGGGCCCGAGCGCATCACCACGACGCGGGCCCCCCGCTCGAGCACCCACTCCACCTCGGCAACCGCCGACTCGGGGTCGAGAAGCGAGATCATGGGTGCTGCGAACAGACGATCCTCGAAGTCGAAGCTCCAGTCGTCGAGGAGCCACTGGTTGAAGGCGTGGAACACAGCGTGCGCGGCGGGCGGATCGGACTCCAGGGCGTCCTCCATGCCGACGCCGAGCGTCGGGAAGAGGAACGCCCCGTCCAGACCGAGGTCGTCGAGCATGGCGACACGTGCTGCCGGTTCGCGGTAGCCGGGGTGGATGGGCTCAAGATCGCCGAATGCGGCGCGGATGTCGTCACCGGGGACCTTGCCGCGGAAGTAGTCGTCCAGAGCGCCCGGTCGGGCGACGGGGTCGAACGTCGGGTTCGGGATGAACCGGTTGAGCCTTCCTCCGACGAGCAGCCGCTGCCGCCCGTTCACCTCGGCCCACTGGACCCCCCGCTTGGCGAATTCCTTCGGGATGTGGCGCGTGAACGCGTCGGTGGCCTCGTAGTAGTGGTTGTCGGCGTCGAACGGTCGGAAAGCGAGTGTCGCCATCGGTGCCCCCTCGTCGGTCGTCGACGGTACCAACGACGCTACGTCGAACGCGGTCGGCGCCTACGAGCCCGCAGCCTCGCCGTCGTGGCCGGGGGCGTCGCTGTCGCCGGGCGGGACCCCACCGTCGCCGGGCGCGAGGCCGTCGAGCCCTCGCGGACTTCCCGGGATTCCCGGGCGTGGGTCTGCTTCACCGCTGAGCGTCCTCTCGAGCTCGTCGGCGGGAACGGGATGGGCGAGATGGAAGCCCTGCGCGAGGTCGCATCCGAGCTCCGTGAGAGCCGCGAGCTGCGCCGCGTTCTCGACACCCTCCGCGACGACGTCGTAGCCGAGTTGATGCGCGAGGCTGATGACCGACTCGACGATGGCGTGATCCGTGGGGTCACTGTCGGGTCCGGGTCCGAGCCCGTCGACGAAACGCCGGTCGACCTTCACGAGATCGAACGGGAACTGCTGGAGGTAGGACAGACCGGAGTAGCCGGTTCCGAAGTCGTCGATGGCGATCCGGATCCCCAGGGCGGAGAGCTCCCGAAGGTGCTCACGGACAGGGGCGGGGTCCTCGACGAGCGCCGACTCCGTGACCTCGAGAACGAGCCATGATGCTTGCGCATTCGTCTCCTCGAGAACGTCCGTGATCATCTCGACGAGACCGGGTTGCGTGAGCTGGCGACCCGACACGTTCACGGCCACCGACACCGGCTCCCTGCCGCGACGCGCCCAGTTCCAGTGCGCCAGCTGCGTGCACGCCTTGCGCATGATCAGCTCGCCGAGCGCCCCGATGAGGCCCGTCTCCTCGGCCAGGGGGATGAAGCGGCCGGGAGGGACCGCACCGTGCTCCGCGCGGTCCCAGCGGGCCAGCGCCTCCACGATGCTCCACTCGCCCGTGACGAGATCGAGGCTCGGCTGGTACGCGACCCAGAGCTCCTCGTTGTCGACGGCCTGGCGCAGGGCCGCCTCCATGTCGTAGCGCTCCGTGATCCAGGACCGCATGTCCTCGTCGAAGACCTCGAGCCGGGAGCGGCCCGCGTCCTTCGCGCGGTACATGGCGACGTCGGCGTCGCGCAACAGGGACTCAGCGGTGTCGTGAGCCGACAGGTTCGTGGCGACCCCGACGCTCGCGGTCACGAAGGCATCCTCGCCGGACACCTCGAACGGGCGCAGGAAGGCCTCGACGATCCGACGCGCCGTGGCCGGTACCTGCGAGGGATCACCGATGTCCTCGCACAGGACCACGAACTCGTCGCCACCGATGCGGGCGACGGTGTCTCCGGCGCGGACCGTCTCGCGCAGTCGTTGTGCGGCTTTGACCAGGAGACGGTCACCGGCGACGTGGCCCTGCGAGTCGTTCACGACCTTGAAACGGTCGAGGTCGATGTAGAGGACCGCCAACCCGCTGTCACGACGCCGGGCGCCCTCGAGTGCGTGGCGCAGGCGGTCGAGGAGGAGGACCCGGTTGGGGAGCCCGGTGAGGCCGTCGTGTGTCGCCTGCTCCACGAGCGCCTGTTCAGCGGCTTTGAGCTCCGTGATGTCGCGTGCGATGGCGGAGTAGTGGTCGCCGCCGGGCTCGCGGCCGACGTGAGCCACCACGACCAGCGACATGGCGTGACGACGGCCGTGGGTGTCGACGAAGGTCGCCTCACCGCGCCAGGTGCCGTCTCGTCGCGCACCGACCATCGCCTGGTCGCGCAGCAGCGCCCGGCTCCGCTCGTCGAGGAACTCCTCGATGCGGTGACCCGACGGGTCGCCCTCGGCGGGCACACCCAGGAACTCAGCGGCAACGGGGTTGAGGTGGAAGAGCGCCCCGTCGGGCTGGAACACGGCCACCACGTCGGACGTGGTCTCGAGCAGGGCGTTGAAGCGGTCACTGACCTCCCAGGCCTCGACCTCGGTCGTCACGTCGGTCGCCGCGATGAACAGGTTGTCGGGTTGGTCGCCCGATCCGGCCAGGGCGCGGCCGTGGAGGCGCAACCAGCGAAGCGGCCCGTCGGCGGCCCGGAAGCGGATCGTCAGGTCGAAGTCGCCGCTGTGCTCCATGGCCTGGCCGATCCTCTTCAACAGGGGCCGACGGTCGTCGCGGTGCACCCAGAAGAGCAGGGACCGGTCCGTGTCGAGGAGGGAGCGGCCGGCGAGGTCGTCGGCGCGCGGGTTGGCGTACTGGACCCGACCGTCGGTGTCGAGCTCCAGGATCGCCACCGGTGAGTGGTCCGTGACCGTACGGAGGCGGTCGCGCTCACGCCGGAGCCGGCTCTCGGACGCCTCGCGCAACCGCTCGTAGAGGTTTGCCATCTCGACACTCGAGATCTCCATCGCGCGCTCGAGGAGGTAGCGGCTCTCGTCAGCGTCGCGGTAGGCCGTGCTCACGCGTTCGAGGAGGTGTATCCAGGCTCCCTTGTCCGGAATCGCATCCGGGTGGAGGCCGTGACGGGTCAGCTGGCGAACCAGGAGCGGGTGGAAAGCACCGTCTCCGGCCTCCTCCGGCGCACCTGCCCCGTCCGGCATGGTGGTCACCTCGGTGCCGTCCCCGCCCGTCATTTCTCACCGAGGGTCGTCAGCGTCATGGTCTGGTTGTGCAGATCGCACGTCCCCCCGGCCTGCGGCGCGATCTCCCCGTACGAGTAGAAGCCCGCCAGCACCGTGCCGTCGGGCAGGACTCCGAGGGTCGCCTCCAACTCCTCCTCGGTCCGCTCCCCCAGCACCAGGCGGCGCCCGACACAACTGATCGCCAGGGCCAGCGTGTCGCCGGGTGCAGCGGCGGGTCTCGTGTGTCGGGTCGCCATCTCCGCAGCGCTGCCGGCGGCGGCGAGGGCTCCGTCGACGAGTCGGTCGAAGTTGGCCATCATGAGCTGGGCCGTCCACCCGGCGGGGACGTCGCCGGCGAAGCGCATCGAGTCTGTCGCCTCGTCCACCCCCAGCACGGTCCGAACCACCTGGTCACCTCCGCGTTCGGGACGGATGGCCAACGGGAAGAGAAGAGCGGTGGCGGGGAGTCCGGACGCCTTGTCGCCGAGGTACTCCTTGTAGAGGGACAGGGCCGGTCGGCCGTCGATCTCGAAGAGGACGTTCCCCTCGGCACGGGTGATCAGGCGCTCGGGACCGAAGATGTCCCACCCACCGAGGGACCCGTAGCCCACGCACAGCGCGTCGCCGTACAGGCCCACAGCGCGGACCAGACCGGGCTCCAGGCCGTTCTCGTCGAGAATCCAGGTCTCGCCGAACCGCTCGCCGTCACCGGCCAAGCCGCCCGTGACCGCGACGTCGTCGGGAAGAACCTCGGTCAGGCCGCGTACCAGCTCGCTCCCGTTGACGAGAACACCGTCGGAGAGGACGAACACGTGTCGCAAGCCACCGTCGAGCAGCTCCGAGGCGATCCGGCGCCCGGCCACGACCGAGTCAGCGGACGTGGTCACCGGGGCCGCCGCTGTCCGCAGGTCGACGTCGTCGAAGTGCGCGACCGCCACGCTCACCGTTGCGTCGCTCAGGGTGTCCCCCGAGATCTGCCCTGCCGTCGAGCAACCGAGGAGCGAGCTTCGCGTGAACGCCTCCCGGAGCTGGTCGAGCGGCTCGGAAAAGTCCCGGAGGCGGGCATCGCCGAAGGCCACGACGAGGGTTCGCGCCGCGTCGAGGTCGAACAGGCCTGGGTCGTCCCAGCCGGTGCCCGGAGACCATGTCGTCGCCGACGCCTGCACCCGCGCCTCTCCCCGCTCCACCTGTCGCGCCGTGGGGCGCTCGTGGTCCCATCGGATCGCCCGCCGGCACCTTGATGGCGCGGGCGGCGTTCGTCGAGATTCGCGTGAACGACTGACCACTATCCGTGGTATTAACCCGGACATCCCGAGGGTGCGCCACGCAAGGTGGCAGAGTGGGCACACACGACCCGGAGCCCCTTCCCGATGCCCGACGGCCCCGATCCCGCGTCGCTCGTCAGCACGGGCGACCACGACGAGCTCCTGCGGGAGGTCGACCGGCGCTGTGAGGCACGGGACTGGGACGGCCTCGTGCGGCTCGCCGGGATGTGCCGCCGTGCCGTCGACCGGGGGCTCCAACTCTGGGCTGTCGCCGACCACGTCGACTACCGCCTCGCTCTCGAGGCGCCCGGGCGCTGGGCCGGGCCGGTCGTCACCGAGGGCGCCGGACGATTCACGCCCGGACCCCTTCCGGAGGTGGCGGCGTCGACCCACGCGTGGGAGGAGCTGGCCGGGCACCTTCCCGAAGGCCCCGGAGCCGTCCTCGTCGCCCACGAGCGCGTCGTGCGCGGCGAGAATCTCACGGGAGCCGAGCTCCGCGGGCCCGAGGTGCTCGACATCCCGCGTGCCCTGCAGAGGTGGGAGCCCGCCTACCCCCTCGCCACCTACGAAGCCCACCGCGGGGACTTCCCCGCGCCCCCACCGGTCCGGATGAGTGGGGCCACCGCCGCAGCGGGGGGAACACCGCACGCCGACGACCACGCTCTCGGAGCACTGCGGGACCTGGTGTCGGTGTGGACAACGGGCTCGAACGGACGCGTCGATGCCGTGGCCGTCCACGGGGACGTCGAGAACGCAATCGGTGCTCTCGGTCCCACGACCGTGCGGACGGCCGGGATCGGGCTCGCCGATGCGATGGCCGTGATGGGGTGGGCCGCTGCGAGCGGGGGAACGCACGGTCGTCGGCCCGGCGCGGCGACCGGCCGGTTCGGGGCGTGGTGGGCGCTCGCGGCGCTCACGGGGCACCTCGACGACTGGCCCGTCGACGGCGACACGCTGGCCGCCTCGGCGGGCCGTCTGCGGTGGTACGCCTGGGACGCCGGCGCCCCCGCCACCGGATGGTCCCTCCACCTCGCCGTCGAGGACCCGCAGCGGGGGATCGCCTGGGCCGTGTCCGCCACCGACGCCTGACGGGGGTCGGGGCGACGCGAGCCCACCACGGCGCTCAGCGCGAACGCGGCGGGTCCGGGTCGGCGAGGCCGGCCACCTCTTCGCGCGCTTCCGCCTCGACCCGGCGCTTCGCCGGCACCTTCCTGCGGAGCAGGACGGCACTGACCACGGCGGCGACGAGCGCGGCGGCGCCGCTCAGGACCGACGTCCGCCGGAAGCCGTCGGTGATTCCCTTCCTCGCACCCTCCTCGAAGGCTTCACGGGTCTTCGTGCCCTGCTCCTGCTCGATCGTGTCGAAGTCCTCGGCTGATGCCGTGAGGGCGGCGTCGAGCGTTGCCTCGGACTGCTGATCGACACCTGCCGCAGCAAGGCTCCCGTTGAGGGCGGCGGTCCCGGCACCCACGTAGAGGAGCGTTCCCACCGCCACGATGAACACACCGCCCATGTAGCGGAACATGTTGATGACGCCCGACGCCTCACCGGCGCTCTCGTCGGGAACGGCCACCATCCCGGCCGCCGACGACGTGGAGAACGTCACGCCCACGCCCACACCCCCGAGAGTCAGGGCGGGCCAGAGATCGCCCGCTGTCGTCGACTCCGACACGGTTGCGAGGAGCGCATAGCCGCCGGCCATCGAGAGGAACCCGAGGGTCATCGGGAGGGCGTAGCCGACCCGGTCGGCGATGCGCCCGCCGTAGAACGAGAAGATGAACATGGCGACGCCGTACGGGACGAGCAGGAGGCTGGCACCGATGGCGGACTCATCGAGGAGCACGGGCGCCTGTGCCCACAGGTTGAAGAAGTACAGGATCCCGAAGAGGCCGATGGCGTTCACGAAGGTCGCGACGTTGCCCGCCACGAAGCGACCGATCCGGAACAGCTCGAAGTGGACCATCGGCTGGTCGACACGGTGCTCGACGATCCAGAACGCAGCGAGCGAGACGGCCGCGACGGCAAGTGACCCGAGGATGGCCGGAGACGTCCAGCCCCAGGTTCCCGCCTGTTGAACGCCGAGAACAGCGCTGAAGAGCCCCACGACGAGAAGCGGCGCTCCGGCCTTGTCGATCCGCGTGTCCGCCGGTTCGTGGGGAAGGTGCTTCAGAACCGTGATCGTGAGGTAGGCGCCGAGACCCAGCCACAGGAAGTCCGACACGAAGATGCCGCGCCAGGAGAGCTCGTCGGAGAAGAACCCACCGTACAGGGGGCCGATCGCGAAGCCGAGCCCGCCGACGGCTCCCCACACGCCGAGCGCCGTTCCGCGCTCCTCGGGCGGGAACACGGCCGAGATGATTGCCATCGTGGACGGCATCATCACAGCGGAGCCGAGGCCCTGACAGGTACGGCCGCCGATCAGCATCGCCCCACCCTGCGACCCGGCCACCAGCCCCGAGCCCAGGGCGAACACCGCGATCCCCACGAGAAAGGCGTTGCGCCGCCCGATCACGTCCCCGATCTGGCCTCCGATGACCACGAAGGCGGCCGCGGCCAGGACGTAGGCGTTCACCGACCACGACAGCATCGATGTCGACAGGTCGAGGTCGTCGGCGATCGCACCGATCGCGGTGTTGATCGCCGTCGTGTTGAGCGCGATCACCCACAGCGCCATGCACACCGTGGCGAGCGCCGCCCACTTGTTGGGGGCCTTCCCCGAACCGGCCATCGTCGGCGACGCTAGCCCGCGTGTGTGGCCACCGGCAGCGACGGCCCGCCGGTCATCTACCGGCGAAACCCACCCGACCGGCCACGACGAGCGTGCCGCGCGATCGTGATCCCGCCCTCAGCGGAAGAGGCGGAACGCCTCCCGCAGGTCGTCGACGAAGAGTTCGGGCTCCTCGAGCGCCGCGAAGTGCCCGCCGCGAGGCATCTCGGCGACCCGCTGCAGGTCGAAGGCGGCCTCCAGCCACGATCTCGGCGCCGTGAGGATCTCCTCCGGATAGAGGGCGACGGCTGTGGGGACCCGAATCCGGCTCCCCGTGGGCCCGAAGCGCCCGGTCTTCTTCGACTCGTAGTAGAGGCGGGTCGAGGAGTTGATCGTTCCCGTCACCCAGTAGGCCGTGAGGTTGGTGAGCAGCGCGTCACGGTCCACGGCCGTCTCGAGGTCGCCGTCGTGGTCGGTCCAGGCGTGGTACTTCTCGAGGATCCACCCGGCGAGCCCGGCGGGCGAGTCGGTGAGGCCGTAGGCGAGCGTCTGGGGCTTCGTGCCCTGGATGTCGGCGTACCCCGCGCCGTTCTCGAGGTAGTCGGAAACCCGGGCGAAGCTCTCGGCCTCCTCCTCGGTCATCTCTCCCCCGTCGGGCGGAGGCCCGCACACCGGCATGTTGAGGTGTATGCCGGCGAGATGGCCGGCGTCGACCTCCGCGAGCTGCGTCGTGACGAGTGAGCCCCAGTCGCCACCCTGCGCGCCGTAGCGCGAATAGCCGAGGCGGCCCATGAGAGCGGCCCACGCCTCCGCCACACGTCGCGTGTCCCAGCCCCGCTCGGTCGTGGGGCCGGACCACGTGTAGCCGGGAAGCGACGGACACACGACGTGGAAGGCGTCCGTGGCGTCACCACCGTGTGCGGCCGGATCACGCAACGGATCGATGACCGGCAGGAAGGAAACGATCGAATCGGGCCAACCATGGGTCATCAGGAGAGGAAGCGCGTTCTCCTCGGCCGAACGGGCATGGATGAAGTGGACGTTCTGGCCGTCGATCTCGGTGGTGAACTGGTCGAACCTGTTGATCCGCTCCTCGGCGGCGCGCCAGTCGAAGGCATCGGCCCAGGTGGCGCACACGTCGCGCACGTACGCGAGATCGGCGCCGTACTCCCAGGGGTCGCCCGGCGCGCCGTCGGGCCAGCGCGTGCGGTGGAGCCGGGCGCGCAGGTCATCGAGGACCTCGTCGGGGACGTCGACGGCGAAGGGCGTGATGTCGTCGGGGGGCATGGTTGGTCGTCGGCAGCGGCGGCCGGGTCAGCCGACGGCGCGCTCCTGGCCCTCCCAGTACGGCTTGCGGAGATCCTTCTTCAGCACCTTCAGCGCGCCCGAGAGCGGGAGCGGCTCCGTTCGGAACTCCACCGACTTCGGGACCTTGTAGCCGGCGATGCGTTCCTTGGCCCACGCGCGGACGTCGTCCTCGGTGACGCTGCCCTCCTCGTGGAGCACGACGATGGCCAGAACTGCTTCTCCCCACTGCTCGCTCGGGATGCCGATGACCGCCACCTGATCGACCTCGGGCATGGAGGAGATGGCGTTCTCGACCTCCGCCGAGTAGACGTTCTCCCCGCCCGTCACGATCATGTCCTTCACGCGGTCGACGAGGAACAGGTAGCCGTCGTCGTTGAGGTACCCGGCGTCGCCCGAGTGGTACCACCCGCCGCGGAAGACCTCCTCGGTGGCCTCGGGATTCCTCCAGTACTCCCGCATGAGGTTCCCGGCACGGATGCACACCTCTCCGTTCTCCCCCCGTGGAACTTCGTTTCCTTCCGGATCCTGGATCTGGATCGTGACGCCGAACACAGGCCGGCCCGCGGACCCGAGCAGACCCTTGTTCCCGTGGCCCTCGGGTCCCAGCCAGGTGACCACCGCCGAGGCCTCGGTCATGCCGTAGGCCTGAGCGAGCTCGAGGTCGGGGTAGAGCTCGCGAAGCCGGTCGAGTGTCGCCCTCGGCATGGGGGATGCGCCGTACGCCAGCTGCTCGAGGGAGGCGAGGCGCTCCGGCTCGAAGTCCGGGTGGTTGAGCAGCATTCCGATCATGGTCGGGACCATGACGGTCTGTGTGACGTTCTCGGTCTCGATGAGCTCGAGAACGGCACCGGGATCGAACATCGGGATGAACACGGACGTCCCGCCCACCGCGGGTGTCCCGATGATCCCGCCCATCGACGCGGCGTGGAACATCGGTGTCTGGTGAAGGAAGACCGACTCGGGGCGGAAGTCGAGCTCGACCCCGATGTGGTAGAGGTTGAGCATCTCGGCGCGGTGGTCGAGCAGCACCCCCTTGGGAAGCCCGGTCGTGCCTCCCGTGTACATGAGGACGACCGGGTCGTCCTCCTCGGGCTCGTCGGGCACCGTCGGCTCGCCGGCTGCGAGCAACTCGTCGTAGGTGACATCGTGGGGAACGTCGCCGTCGCCGATGAGCACCGTGTGCTCCACGGGATTGGGCCCCTCGATCTCGTCGAGTGAGCGGTGGAAGTGGTCGGCGAACGCGGCGTCGACGAACGCGACCTTGCATCCCGAGTTCTGCACGATGTAGGCGAGCTCCTTGCCGGCGAGCCGCAGGTTCAGCGGGTTGACGGCACCGGCCCCGAGGAACGCCGCGTGGTACGCCTCGAGGTACTCGTGGTTGTTCATCGACATGACGGCGAAACGATCGCCGGGATCCAGCCCGAGCTCGCTCTTCAGGGCGCTGCACAGCCGCATGACGCGCTCACCGTGCTGGGCGTACGTGCCGTGGTAGTCGCCGTCGATGAACGCCACCTTGTCGGCGTTGTTCTCCAGGGAGGGAAGGAGGAGTCGGTGGTAGACCAGCTCTTTCATGGCATGCAGCGTACCCAGTCGGACCATCTCCCGCAGCCGGGCACGCCGGTGCGGGAGACGCCTCAGTTGTCCCGGATGAACGGCACGATGGTGTCGAGAAGCCGCTCCGCCTCGTCGAGCATCGGGGCGTGCCCGACACCGTCGAGCTCGGTGTAGCCCCAGTCGGGTCGGCGCGCGGCGACGTGACGGGCGGCATCGACGGGCACGAGCCTGTCCTCGGTCCCGTGCACGAGCAGTGTGGGTGCCACGACGTTGCGGAGTGTCCGGGTGAACACCGGCGGGATCAGGGCCCCGGCGATCGAGCGAGCGGCCTCGACGTGCGCGGGGAGTGCCCACGGCATCAGCTCGCGCTCGGCTGTCAGCTCGACGTGGGCCGCGACGACGTCGTCGGGCACCTTGCCCGGGTCGACGCAGCACAGTTCGAGGACCTCGCGAACGCGTTGCTCCGGCGTGGTGCGGGCTTCGTGGGTCCGAGCCAGGAGCCCTCCGAGAACAGGGGTGGCCAGGAGCGCACCGCGGAGCATGAACGTGGGATCGGGCCTGTGCCCGGGCGACCCGAACAGCGCCGGGTCGACGAGAACGAGGCCGTTGACCCGGTGGGGGCGACGTGCCGCCTGGAGGATCGAGATGAGACCGCCCATGGAGTTCCCGACGAGGATCGCCTCACCGCCGGCGACCTCGGCGATGAAGCGGTCGACGAGCACCCGGTTCGACAGGACAGCCGGCGACCTCCGGTCGGGAACCGTCCGGCCGAAGCCGATCAGGTCGGGCGCCAACACGTGACCGAACGCGCTCAGAGCCGGCCCGACCCGGACCCAGTTGACGTGTGAGCCACCGAGTCCGTGCACGAGAACGATCGGCGGTCCGCTCCCGCCGAAGTCGGCGTAGTGCACCGGCCCGTCGAGATCGACCGTTGATGTCGTGAATGCACCCGCCGTCATCGTTCGGACGATATCCGTCGCGACCCCGTCGGCTCATGCCGTCGGCGGTGACCCGAGACGCCGACGGTCACACGTCGGCCGGACTGGGCTCCGGATCGGGCTCGGGATGGGGATCGGGGCTCCAGGCTGTCGCGGACGCCGACGCCGGAATCGAGAAGCTGGCGCACGTACCGCCGCCGGGCGCATCGTCGAGGGTGATCCGCCCGTTGTGCATCTCCACGAACTGCCGTGCGATGGCCAGGCCGATCCCCGTCCCCATCCGCGAGTGCCGGGACCGCTCCACCTGGTAGTAGGGCTCGAAGACCCGCTCGCGTTCTACCTCCGGGATTCCTGGCCCCTCGTCGACGACACTGACGACGACGCTGTCTCCTTCGTCGCGCGTTCCGACCGTGACCGTGGTGCCCTGCGGTGAGAACTTCGCCGCGTTGGACAGCAGATTGGCGGTGACTCGTCGCAACGCCTCGAAATCGGCGTCGACGAGGCGGGTGGCCCGGAGATCGGTCACAACCGTGTGGGCGGAGAGCGTCTCGGCCAGACCGGTGACCGCGTCGTCGACGCTGGCGTCGACCTTTCCGATCGCGACGTGTGGCGTGACCGCACCGGCCTCCAGGCGCGTGAAGTCGAGGAGCTGGTCCGTGAGGCGCGACAGCTCGTCCTGGTTGCGATCGGCCTTCTCGAGCAGCTCCCTGCGCTCGGCCTCGGAGAGACGGTCCCAGTACGTGAGGACGGTGCCGATGAATCCCTTGCTCGCCGTGAGCGGTGTGCGCAGTTCATGGGCGACCATCGCCAGGAACTCCGAGCGCAGCCGGTCGATCTCCTCGAGACGGCGAGCTGCCCGACGCTCCCGGTCGTAGGCCTCCGCTCGCACGATCACGATCGCCACCTGGTCGGCGTAGCTCCGGAGCAGTGAGAGCTCCTCGTCGTCGAGAGCGCCCTTCCAGGGGAAGCACGTGACGAGGAGCCCGATCGTCTCGTCGGTGACGCGCAGTGGAACGAACAGGAGCGAGCGGTGCCCTCCTTCGCGCAGGAGAGGAAGCCACCGGTCGGACCACTCGGGAAACGTGGCGTCGGCATCGGGCACGTCCTCGACGTCCGGAACGACGATCGGCTTGCCGTACCGGAAGACGTCACGCAGGGGCTCTGCCAGGGAGCTGTCGATCGGAAACGAGTGCCGACGCCCGACGAGCTCGTCCTGGTCGACTCGTGTCGCGAGCACCAACCGGTCCTCGTCGACGAGCAGCAGCTGGGTTTCGGAGGCACCCACGGCCTCCCCAAGGGCGCGGGTGACCGACTCGAGCGTCGAGTCGAAGTCCGGGTCGGGCGACAGCTCGCGGAGCGCGTCGTAGAGGCGTTCGAACTTGCGGGTCGTACGACGCCGCTTGCGCGTGAGCCCGTCGATGACGAAGACGATCGCCAGCATGAACGGCAGGTAGGTCGCGAGCACGAACGTCGACGCCTGATCCTCGGTCGGTGCCGCCCACTGCCCGATCAGGCCACATACCGTTGCGAGCACAGCGACAGGAACCCCGAGAGCGGCTCCACCCACGACGGTGAAGAAGACCAGCGCGAGGATGTACGTGAACAGCGCGGGGTAGAGCGCGGCCGGCACCGCCACCGACACGGCGAACACGGCGGCCATCCCGACGACGATGTTGATCGCGACCGCGACCGTCACAGACCGGCGGGCGAGGAGAAGGTCGACGATCGTGGCGAACACGACGTAGGCAAGCACCGCGCCGCCGACGATCAGGTTCTCGCGCGGTTCGAGCCCGGGCGCGATGAGCGACACGGCAGCGAGAACGAGGCCGATAAGCGCCCGGAGACGGACCGACTGGCGGTAGAAGGCCAGGCTGGGTGACT
The DNA here is from genome assembly GCA_041394025.1 of Acidimicrobiia bacterium. Taxonomy (NCBI): domain Bacteria; kingdom Bacillati; phylum Actinomycetota; class Acidimicrobiia; species Acidimicrobiia bacterium. The sequence continues at coordinate 1,342,495 of JAWKJA010000002.1, forward strand.
CCGGGCCCGGGTCGCCGAACGTGACGGCCAGGTTCCGGAACATCGCGTACCGGCGCGACGTCGGGGCGTGCTGTCGGCTCTCGCCTGCTCCGGGCCTGGTGTCCGTCACCCGAGATCCCCTGCTCCCCGACCGGGCTCTCCGGTCGCGTCCTTCAGTACCGGCCATCCAGTCTACGTTCCTGTTTAGGGGACTGTGTCCGGTTCGCCCGGAACAGCGGGCACCCCGGCGCGCCGGCACACCGTCGGTGCGCGAAGGCCCGAAGGTGCCATCATGCGCCGCAGGCGAGCGTGGCGGAACTGGCAGACGCGCCGGGTTTAGGTCCCGGTGACCCTCACGGGTCTTGGGGGTTCGAGTCCCTCCGCTCGCACCACCCCGCAGCTCCCGGCGTTGCCGGGCCCGGCTCAGTCCCGGAATGAGGTGACGTGCTGGTAGGTCGTCTTGTTCACCCAACGCATCGTGTTGAAGTTCGTGACGTAGGGCAGGAACGTGATGCGCTCGGCCAGCGTGAGCTTGCCCCACGCGGACGGGTTGTCGCGCACCCAGGGGAACTGCGCCTGTTGGGCACGCCAGGTTCCGATCCGAAGCGCCGCCCACAGTTGCTCCCGGCACGCATCGAGGTCTCCGCCACCACACTGGATCCCACCCGACGGGACGGGCCCCTCGCCGAGGATCGCGCGTAGGTCGCGCTGGACGTTGGAGTACCAGCCTGTCTGGAAGGCGGACCCGAACGGCCCCGGGTGGTCGTCGAGCTTGTGGGGTCTCACGTCGTCGTAGAGCCCCGTGAGGGCGCCATCGGCGATCCCGGCGTTGCGCTCGGCGTCGGTTGCGGCACCGAAAACGGCATGGACGATGGGTGCCCAGCTCTCGTCCATGATCGGGACGGCCGGATCGTCGTAGACGTTGTTGTAGTTACGGTCGCGCCGGTGCGCGCCGGTGGCGATCCAGTCGCCGAGCACGCCGCGGGCCTTGCCGACGACGGCATTGGGTGCCTCGGTGCCGTCGAGGATGCGCAGGACGTACTCCATGACCTGATCGCCCCGCAGGTCGGAGGTACCGGCGTCCTGCACGATCGACACGACGCCGGCGGCGTCGAGGTTCGTGGCATCGGCGACGCGGCTGTCGATGAGATCGACACGGTGCACGCCACCCTCACCCCACGCCGAGTCGTTCCAGGTCCAGCCCGGGGCGATGCGGTTGTTCCACGACGGGATGTATCCCTTCGCCGGGTTCACCTCGTGGGGACGCTGCGCGACGGGAAGGATCATCATCGACCCGTCGGGATTGGTGGGCCAGTCCCACTCGCCGGTTCCCCACACGGGGAAGTCGAACGGTGCACCGCTCCTGCGCACCGGGTACCAGCCCGAGTGCACGAAGGCGATGTCGTGGGCATCTGCGTAACCCCAGTTGAAGGACCAGCTCGTGTCCTCCATGACGTCGTCGAACTGGTCGGCCGACTCCACCGCACCCACGTTGAGTCGCCGGAAGGAGATCGCCGCGACCGCTTCGTAGCCCCGGTTCAGCCGCTGGCGGGTGACCGCGACCGGCGATCCGTCGACCGCGGTGCCGCGGTCGGTGACGGGGCCGTGCACGGTGCGCGGAACGGTGTTGGCCGTTCTGGCGTCGGGGTACGTCATGGCTTTGCACACCCCGTCGTGGAGGTAGTGCATCGACTCCACGGTCGGGGTGGAGCCGTCGGGCTCGCACAGGCGCTCGACGACCTGGTCGGTGTTGTCGGAGCCGCCGGCTGTCGCTGTCCAGGAGGAGTGGTCGTTGTGGCCGATGACCACCCACGGGCCCACTCCGGGGAACGTGATGCCGCTGGCGTGCTGGTCGCCGCCGTGGATCTCCATCTCGAAGAGGAGCTGCGGAGCGAAGTACCCCGACTGCGGTCCGCCCACCTGAATGGGTTGACCTGTGTCGGTTCGCGAGCCCGCCACCGTGAGGAAGTTGCTCATCGACGGCTGTGAGGCGATCGATGCGTCGGCACCGCACATCTCCGCCGAGCTGGCGAGGTCGAGGGTGGCGACCGCCGCCGGGTCGGTGCCGGTGTCGCCGGCGTCGAACTTCGGGTACGGGAACGTGGTGTCGGTGTGGTGTGTGGCGGTCGGGTCCTCGGAGTAGCTGAAGTTGTCGTAGAGGGCCCGGGCGGTGCCGGCGTCGCCGGTGATCTTCTCCAGGGCGTTGAGCGCGTGACTGTTGCAGACCTCTCCTCCACCACCGTTGCCGAAGATGTCGCCCACGAGGATCGCGGCGGCGACCACGTCGGTCGGCTTCCAGCCCGGGTACGGGATACCGAGCTGGTCCCACATCCCCTGCACGTCCTGGGGGACGAACCCCTGTCCGGCGAGCCAGCGGTTGATGCCGTCGGTGAAGGCATTCAGTGAGTCGAGCATCTGGCGGCCCTCGTCGGGACCGAGCCGCTCGATCGTGCGGTCGATCTGCGCCTGGAGCTCCTCCTCGGAATAGCTGATTTCCGGTGTCGCCGTGCCGATGACGTCGAAGATGTCGGTGATGCCGCCGGGGGCGAGCTCGATGAGACCGGTGCGCCCGAGGATGCGCGCCAGCTCCGCGATGACGAGTCGGCCCTCGGCCACGGCGAACCCGGCGCCGAACGCCGCGTCCGTCTCGGTGTCACCGTAGATGTGGGGGACGCCGTAGGTGTCCCAGAAGATCTCCACGCCCTCCCGGGGCGCCTGCGACCGCTTGATGTCCTCGTCGGCGATCCCGAAGTTGGCGTCCTTGTAGTAGCGACCGAGGTCGTGGCCGTCCGTGCCGAGGATCCCGCCCGCCACGGCATTGTCGATCGAGTCGTACATGACCCGCTGGTCGTCGCGATCGCCCGCCGTGACGCCGTGGATGTTCCCGTTGCCCGGCGCCATGATCGTCCAGGCCTCGGTGGCACCGGCGGGAGGCACCGGGTCGGTGGGCTCCTTCGGGCCGGCGGGGATCGGGATGCACGACGTGGCCACGACGACCATGACGGCCACGGCGAGTCCTGACAGAACGGTCTTGAGGCGCACGGTGGGATCCTCCTGGAGGTGCGCGGGGACCCACGGAGAGTAGCGAACAGGTCGCAACCGGACAAGCCGACACAGCCGGGATCTACTCATCTGTATGGACAGGTTCTCCACAGATCCTGTGGAAAGGCACACGTGAAGGCCGCGGGAAGGGGCGACGCGGGGAGCGGACGTCGGGGGACCGCCACGTGCGGATTGGGCGACGGGTGGGCGGCGGATTGGGCGACGAGGTGCCCGACCGGGCCGTCAGCGCTTCGGGCGCCTGCCCTTGCGCTTCTTCGACCGGCCGCCCTTCCCGCCCTTGCGCCCCAGTGTGAAACGACGCCTGGGCGGCTCGTCGAACTCGGCCACGATGTCGGGCCCGGCGGCGTTGAGGATGTCTTCGGCCTCGTCGAGGACGGCGGCGGCGTCGCTGCCGAGCCCGTCGGGCTCGGGCTCGCCGGGCGCCATGGCCTCCGAGAGGCTCCCGTACTGCCAGCCCGCATCGGCCCGGCGCTTGACGTAGGACGGGCAGCCGTCGGGGCAGCGCCACGGGGCCTCCGGCGCCAGGTCGAGGCGGCACTTCCGCACCGTGTCGCCGCTCGGATAGGTACGGCTCTCGTAGTGCTTGCAGTCCGTTCTCATCGCCACGGGGCCATTATCCCCCACGCCGCGAAGAACGGGCGGGACGCGCGGGCCGCCGATGCACGTGTTCCCCAGCCACTCACCACTCCAGCCACTACTCCAACCACTGGGGTGCCGCGCCGAGGAGGTGCCGGCTCACGGCCAGGCAGCGGTCGAGCAGCTCGCACTGCTCCTCGTCGTTGTTGCGTATCCGCAGGAGCGACACGGCGACCTGGGCCACGATCCGGAGGCTCCGCTCGGGAGCGTCGGTGACGTCGTGGAACGAGTCGATGGCCGACACGCCGAGTGGCAGGTCGGGCCCACCGATCCCGGCGAGCTCGGTGGCCAGGAGCAGGAGGTCGGGCGGGTTCGGGAGCGGTGGCAGGGCCCACGTGAAGCTCAGCGGGAAGTTGTAGATGTCCTCGGTCTCCTCGTCGTCGGGTGTCGTGAGGACGGCGTCCTCGAAACCGAGGAGCACGCGTGGCTCCACCTCGAGCGTGAGGTAGAGGTCGACGGGCCCCGCACAGCCCTCCTCGGGGTGCAGGTCGACCTCGTAGTTCTGGCGCAGGGAGTAGCTCTCCACGAAGTGCCGCTCGTCGTGGACGTGGAAGCCGTGCTCGACCGCGTGGTCCTTCAGGTCGGAGACGTATCCGGCGACATCCAGAACGGCCATGTCAGGAACCACTCCCTTGTCGTTTCAGCTGTGTGGCGAGGTAGCCCGCCACGTGGGAGACACAGCGCCGGGCGTCCTCGAGGTCGTTCGTGAAGCCGTAGAACCCGTGGAACATCCCGGTGTAGTTCGACGATTCGACCTCGACGCCCGCCTCCCTCAGTCCTTCAGCGTAGGCGGAGCCCTCGCTCTGGAGGATGTCGCACTCCGCTGTCACGACGAGCGCGGGAGCGACACCCGACAGATCATCGGCGGTCATCGGAACCGCACGTGGGTCGGTGGCCGGGGCCCGCCCCTCACCGAGGTAACAGTCCCAGAAGAACTCCATGTCCCGCGTTCCGAGGAAGTGCCCCGTGCCGGGGTCGGTGTGCGACGGGCGGTCCGTTCGCGTGTCCAGTGCGGGGCACACGAGTGCCTGGGCGTGCAGCCTCGGCCCGCCACGATCTCGCGCCGTGAGCGCCGCGCTGGCCGCGAGGTTCCCCCCGGAGCTCGATCCGCACACCGCCAGGCGGGACCCGTCGACACCCACAGAGTCGCCGTTGTCCTCGAGCCAGGTGAGGCTGTCGTAGCAGTCGTCGGCAGCAGCCGGGAAGCGGTGCTCGGGAGCGAGCCGGTAGCCGACCGAGACGACATCGGCGTGTGCCTGCGCCGCCACCGACCGACAGAATCCCTCCGCGGCGTCGAGGGTCCCCGTCACCCACCCTCCTCCGTGGAAGAAGACGACGGTACCGACGGTCCCGGCGCCCGGTCGGTAGACCCGAACGGGAACGTCACCTCCGGAACCCTCGAACGTCGCGTCGCGTACCGAACCGAGGGACGGCTCACGGTCGGGCTCGAGGCCGATCTCCTGCTCACGTGCAGCGTCCACACCGACATCGGCGATGGACTCCTCCGCCATGGCGCCCAGGGAGTCGACGAGCACCTCCGCCTCGGGTGTGAGCCTCCTCATCGCACGTCGTCCCCTCCCGCACCGTCGCGTGTCTCACCGTCCGCCGTGTCACCGTTGCGGGCCTCGGCCACGGCAACCACCCGAAGCCCCTCGGCAAGAGTGCGCAGGGCGCGCCCTCGATGCGACAGCGCGTTCTTCTCCGCCGGTGTCATCTCGGCGAACGTGCGACCGTCGCCCTCCTCGGGGACGAACACCGGGTCGTAGCCGAAGCCCTCCGATCCCCGTCCCTCGGCGGCAATCGTTCCCGACACCTCACCGGTGGCCGCGACCTCCCGTCCATCGGGCCAGCGCACGAGCACGACCGTGGCGAAGACAGCGGTGCGTGCGGCCTTCTCGTCGGCACCGGCACGGGCGAGCTGCGAGAGGAGGTGTGCGACGTTCTCCGCGTAGGTGGCGTCCTCGCCCGCGTAGCGGGCCGAGTGCACGCCGGGGGCTCCACCCAGCGCATCCACCACGAGGCCCGTGTCGTCGGCGATCGCCGGCAGTCCCGTGGCATCGGCGAGCGCCGACGCCTTGAGCCGCGCGTTCTCGGCGAGGGTGTCGCCGGTCTCCTCGACATCGGCCACGTCGGTGGGCCGAGGCACGAAGACGAGGTCGGGGCGCGCTGTGCCGAGAATGTCGGTGATCTCGCGTGCCTTGTCGGGATTCGCCGTGGCGAGAACGACGCGCTCTCTCATGGGCCGACGGTCACCGCCGGCGCGATGTGGGCGGGTCGGCGACGACCTCGGCCTGGGCCGCCATGATCTCCGCGATCCCGGCCTCGGCATGGTCGAGAAGTGCATCGAGCTCGCTGCGGGAGAACGGACTGCCCTCAGCCGTGCCCTGCACCTCGATGAGGCGCTCCCCGGCCATGACGAGGTTCATGTCGACCTCGGCCTTGACGTCCTCGGAGTAGTCGAGGTCGAGAAGCGGCAGCCCGTCGACGATCCCGACCGAGATGGCCGCGCAGGTTCCCGTGATCGGGTGGGACGGGATCGTGCCGTCGGCGACGAGACGGGTGCACGCGTCGTGCAGTGCCACGTAACCGCCGCAGATGGACGCCGTGCGCGTTCCACCGTCGGCCTGGAGAGCATCGCAGTCGACGATGAGCTGTACCTCGCCGAGAGCCTCGAGGTCGGTGACGGCGCGCAGCGACCGCCCGATGAGCCGCTGGATCTCCTGGGTGCGCCCCGACGGGCGCCCCTTGGCCACCTCGCGGTCGGAGCGTTCCGACGTCGAGCCGGGGAGCATCGAGTACTCGGCGGTGACCCAGCCCCTGCCCTTCCCGCGCAGCCACGGCGGGATCCTCTCCTCGATCGACGCCGTGCACAGGACACGTGTCCGACCGAACTCCACCAGGATCGAACCGGCGGCGAAGTCGGTGTAGTCGCGGGTGAAGCGCACAGGCCTGAGATCTCCCGGCTCGCGCCCGTCGTTGCGGATTCCCATGCTCTCCCCTCGCGTTCCTTGCTCGCTACCGGAGCCGGGTCGATCGGTACTGGCTGCTGTGGCCCGCGGCGCGTCAGACCCGTACGACGATATGCGGAGCGGCCAGGCTCACAGGACCTCCGAACGCCATCTCCGCCTCGGACACCGCCGCCACGGGATCGACGTCGGGCCAGAGGTGCGTCAGCATCAACTCCCGGGCGGCGGCCGCCCGGGCTCCTTCTCCCGCCTCGCGGGCCGACAGGTGGAACGACGTGTGCCGCTGCGCGTGCAGGTAGCTGGCCTCCGAAAGCACGAGGTCGGCGCCCGGGTCGAAGGCTCCGACCTCCCATCCCGGACCGGTGTCGGACGTGTAGATCATGCGTCGGTCGCCCGCCGTCACCTCCACGGCGAGTGTCTCGGGAGGATGGTCGGTCCGTGAGAAGGCGAGCCGCAGCAACCCCCTGTCCGGCGTCGACCGGGCGGGATCGGACGCGTCGCGATCGGGAGTGTCGGTGCCCGACACGTCGACACTGTCGCCGTCGCCGACCTCATGCCAGTCGAAGGTGTCGCCCCATCCGCGCACCAGCCCACCCAGATGCTCGCGTACGCCCGGCGGGGCGTAGACCGGGATACCCGCGCGCCCGAGGCCGTATCGAGCGAGCACGTGAAGGCCGAAGAGGTCGACGCAGTGGTCGGGATGCGCGTGCGAGATGACCACGGCCGTCAGGTCTGCGACGTCGACGTGCTCCTGGAGGTTCGGGAACGTGCCGTTCCCGGCGTCGATCCACACCGTCGTCGCCCCGACGCGCACGAGGTACCCGCTGCACGCACCGCCGGCGGTGGGCGATCCGTACGACCCCGACACACCCAACACGGTGAGCTCCACCGTCACGCCCCCCACGCCACTTGCTCGACGACGTCCACCTCGGGACCGAGGAACCGCGTACCGAGGGCCCGGAACCTGTCGACATCGCCACTCGTGAAGAACCGTGCACGGGCCTCGCGCCGAGTCTCGTCGCGCCCGGGGTCACGGTGCAGCCCGCGGTCGGTGAGCAGGCGTCGTACCTCGAAGGCGGTCTCGTCCGCGCTGGACACGAGCACGACATCGCGACCCATCACGTCACCGATGGTACGGGCGAGGAGCGGATAGTGCGTGCAGCCGAGGACGAGCGTGTCGACGCGGGCGTCACGAACGGGTGCCAGCATGCGCTCCACCAGCACGTGCACCTGGTCTGAGTCGACGTCGCCACTCTCCACGAACTCGACGAAACCCGGGCACGCGGCGCAGGTGAGGACGAGTGGCCCGGTCGGCGCCCCCGGTTCCGATCCGTCTCCGGAGGAGGTGGCGAGGGCACTGGCGGCCCTCTGGTACGCGCCCGACGCGATCGTCCCCACCGTTCCGATGACACCCACGCGACGCGACCTCGTGACCACCGCGGCCGCACGCAGCCCCGGCTCGATCACGCCGACGACCGGAGCGTCGAAATGCTCCCGCAGGTCCGGCAGTGCCGCGGCGGTGGCACTGTTGCACGCCACGACGACCGCCTTGGAACCACGCTCGACGAGCCAGTCGGTGATCTCGAGCGCGTGCGCACGCACCTCGTCGGCCGGCTTCGGGCCGTAGGGGAATCGCGCCGTGTCACCCACGTACTCGACCTCTTCACCCGGGAGGAGATCGAGCAACGCCCGTAGCACCGTGAGGCCGCCGAGGCCCGAGTCGAAGACCCCGATGGGCCCGTCCGGCACCGGCGCGCCGCCCTCCGGTGTCGACCCCCGGGTCACCGGGCCCCACCCGCGGCTCGGACCAGCCGGTCCGCGACGGCGAGACCCACGCCCTCGGGCTCGGGCGGCAGCGCCACGATCACGTCGACGCCCCGCCGGTCGGCCTCGCGAAGGCGCGCGTACAGGTGGCGCGCGTATCCGGCGGGATCCGACGGCACGCGGAGGTCGACGACCCCTTCGGGCAGGCTCGTGTCGCCGAGCGCTCCGAGAACGCCGACCCGGTCGCCCGACCCGAGGGCGTTCGCCACGGCCGACAGCACCTCATCGGCCGTGGCGACGACGCGGACGCGGGCCCGCGGCGCGTAGTGGGTCTCGAGGCTTCCCGGGACGCGAGGGGGCGGGGTGGCCTCCGCGGTGCCCGACCGGGACGGGCGCTCGACCGGGGACGTTCCGAGGGCGTCGCCGATCTGCTCCGCCGTGATGACGCCCGGGCGGAGGATCCGGGGAGGGTCGGCGGTGCAGTCGACGATCGTGGACTCCACACCCACGGCGCACAAACCGTCGTCGAGCACGATGTCGACCGCGTCGCCGAGGTCCTCGGTGACAGCGTCGGCCGTGGTCGGGCTCACCTGACCGAACCGGTTGGCCGACGGTGCGACGATTCCGCTCGGGCGCCCACGGACGGCCGCGAAGCCCCTCAGGAGCGCCGAGGCGACGGGCTGGTCGGGCATTCGAAGCGCCACGGTCTCCTGGCCGCCGGTGACGTCGTCGAGCACGTGGTCGGCTCTGGGAACGACGACGGTCAGCGGACCCGGCCAGAACGCCTCGACCAGTCGCCGTGCGGAGGCGGGCGGCTCCGACGACCACTCGTCGAGCGCCGTGCGCTCTGCCACGTGCACGATGACCGGGTGGTCCGCCGGCCGCCCCTTCGCGGCGAAACACGAGGCAATGGCCTCCGGAGACGACGCGTCGGCACCCAGCCCGTAGACGGTCTCGGTCGGGAAGGCGACGAGTCCCCCGGCGCAGAGGACGCGCACGGCCTCGTCGATCCCGGAGCCGGTCGCCCCTCCCGTCCGTGCACTCCTACCGGCAGACATCCCTACCAGTAGTTGATGCGGGTGGCACGCTCGACGACGACCTCGAGATCGTCGGTCCACGCACCCGACGACAGGTACTTCCAGCCACCGTCAGGCAGGACCGTGACCACCGTCCCGCTCTCCATCGTCTCGGCGATCTTCGCCACGCCATGGAGCGCGGCTCCCGACGAGATCCCGGAGAAGACGCCGCAGTCGTCGAGCAGGCGCCGCGTCCACTCGATGGACTCGCGCGGGCGCACGATGAACTTCCGGTCGAGGATCGCGGGGTCGAAGATCGGGGGGACGAACCCGTCGTCGAGCGAGCGCAGCCCCTGAACGAGCTCACCGGCCGGGGGCTCGACGGCGACCACCTGCACATCGGGATTCTTCTCCTTGAGCCACCGCCCGACCCCCATGAGCGTCCCCGAGGTGCCGAGGCCCGCTACGAAGGCGTCGACTTCCGGGCAGTCGCGCCAGATCTCGGGCCCCGTCCCCTCGTAGTGGGCGAGCGGGTTCGCCTCGTTGCCGTACTGGAAGAGCATCACGAGGCTCGGGTCGGCCTCGGCCAGCTCACGTGCGACACGGATTGCGCCGTTGCTGCCCTCCTCGGGGGGCGACAGCACGAACTCGGCACCGAAGATCTCGAGAAGCTGTCGCCGTTCGACCGACACATTCTCGGGGAGCACGACGCGCAACGGGTAGCCGCGGAGCTTGGCGATCATGGCGAGTCCGATGCCGGTGTTGCCCGACGTGGGCTCGAGAATCGTGTCGCCCGGCTTCAGCGTCCCGTCGGCCTCGGCGAGCTCGACCATCTTCAGCGCCACACGGTCCTTGACCGACCCTCCCGGGTTCTGCCCCTCGAGCTTGGCGTAGACGCGGACGTCGGGGTTCGGGCTCAGCTCGTGGAGGCCGACGAGGGGCGTCTCACCGATCGTTCCCAGAATCGACTCGTACCGCATGGAGACGCCGCTGCGGCGGCAGCACTCAGTCCGGAGCGACGGCCGTGACGACCCCGCAACCACCTGCCACAGCCGGAAGGATGGAGATCACGTCGCCGTCGGACACGGGCGTGTCGAGGCCGTCGAGGTACCGGATGTCCTCGTCGTCGCGGTACACGTTGACGAACTTGTGGACGCCGCCGTCGTCGCCCACGAGTTGGCCGTCGAGGCCCGGGTTCGTCGAGATGAGGCCGTCGAACACCTCGCGCACGCTCGTGCCCTCGGCCCGCACGGAGGCCGCACCGCCCACGTGCGGGCGTAGAACGGTGGGGAACTTGACGTCGACGGCCATGGCCCGAGTGTACAAGTCCGACCTGTGCGGTCGGGATTCCCGGACGGGTGCAACGGACGGGACGGCACGTCGCCGCCGGCGACCCGTCCCTCAGTCGCGGATCTCGACGCGGACCTCGGCGATCACGCCGTCGCGGATGCGGTACGCGCGCACCACCGGTTCTGCGTGCTTCAGGCTCACGAGGGCGTAGACCCACTCGGGGTACGTGGCCTGGCGCACATCGGTGCTGGAGGGGTAAGCGTCGCTGTGGGTGTGTGAGTGGAAGACGCCGATCAGGCCGCCACCGTTCTCCTCGGCGTCGCGCATGGCCCGCATGAGCTCGCGGGAGTCGACGGTGTAGGTGCGGGCCGACGCGTCGGTGTTGGTCGTGGGATAGAGGTGCGTGACCTCACCCGTGGGCTCACCCACCGGCAGGTCGCCGGAGCCGTCGCCGACCGGGCCGCCGAACAGGCCGCACGCCTCGTCGGGGAGTCCGTCGAGGCAGTGCGCCACCATCGTCTCGTAGTGCGCGTGCGTGAGCGACAGGGTGGGGGTCGAGAAGCCCATGACCGTTGTCTACCCGCTCTCGGCCTCGCGCATCGCACGCCACACCCGCACGGGAGTGGTCGGCATGTCGACGTGACGGACGCCGAACGGCGACAGCGCGTCGACCACGGCGTTCTGGACCGCCGGGGTGGCACCGATCGTGCCCGACTCCCCGATCCCCTTGGCGCCCAGGTCGTTGGCCGGCGTCGGGGTCACCGTCCGGTCGACCTCGAAGCTCGGGTACTCGGCCGCCGAGCCGACGGCGTAGTCCATGAGGTTGCCGGTGAGGGGGTTGCCGTCGTCGTCGTAGACGAACTCCTCGTAGAGCGCCTGGCCGACGCCCTGCGCGATGCCGCCGTGCACCTGACCCTCCGCGAGCAGCGGGTTGATCACGTTGCCGCAGTCGTCGACCGCGATGTGGCGGACGAGATCCACGGCGCCCGTCTCGGTGTCGACCTCCACGACCGACACGTGTGCACCGAACGGGTAGGTGGCCCGGGTCTGGTCGTGGTCGATCTCACGGAACAGACCCTTGTCGAGGCCCTCCAGGCCGGGCGGGCGTCTCCCGGGGTCTGCGGCCGCAGCGGCGAGCTCGGCCCAGGAGACCGTTCCCGCCCCCGTGGCGGCACCGTCGCCACCTCCGGAGACACCCACACCCACGCCGGGGACGACCTCCACCTGCTCGACCGGGACGTCGAGTATGTGGGCGCCGAGCAGGCGGGCGTCGTCGACCAGCTCCCCACCGGCCCGGTGCAGAGCGCTCCCGACGATCTGGACGGTGCGCGAGGCCATGGTCCCCAGCCCGCGGGGAATCTCCTTGGTGTCGGACTGCACGACGCGTACCTCCTCGGGCGGGAGGCCGAAGCGGTCGGCGACGATGGCCGCGAGGGTCGTCTCGTGGCCCTGTCCGTGTGACGACGTGCCGACGCGGGCGGTCACGGTGCCGTCATCACCGATCTCGAGTGCGCCGTACTCCTTCCACATGTTGCCGGCCGTGATCTCGACGTAGACGCACACACCGACACCGACCTGCACGGTGTCGCCGCGGGCTCGCCGCTGCTCCTGGTCGGCGCGCAGGACGTCGTAGCCGGCGATGTCGAGCGCCTTGTCGAGGGACGCCGCGTAGTCGCCGACGTCGTAGACCGCGCCTGTTGCCGTCGTGTAGGGGAACTCGTCGGCGCCGATGAGGTTGCGGCGGCGGATCTCGACGGGGTCCATCCCGATCTCCGCGGCCGCCATGTCGACGATCCGCTCGATGAGGGACGTCGCCTCGGGTCGCCCGGCCCCCCGGTAGGCCGCCACAGACGTGGTGTTGGTGACGACGCTTTGGCAGAGGAAGTCGATCCTGGGGATCCGGTAGACCCCCGACGCCATCAGCCGTGTGTTGTAGGGCAGGAACGCACCGTTGACCGGGTACGCGCCCGCGTCGGCGATCACCCGCCCCCGGAGCCCGGTGAAGAGGCCGTCGCGCGTGAGCCCCAGCTCGACATCCTGGATCTGCGCGCGTCCGTGCGTCATGCCGACCATGCTCTCGCTGCGGTCGGGCACCCAGCGCACGGCCCGGTCGAGGCGCCGCGCCAGCTCGGACACGATCACGTACTCGGCCTTGAGGAACATCTTGGCGCCGAAGCTCCCGCCCACAGCGGGCGTGGTGACCTGTACGCAGGACTCGTCCATCCCCAGGGCGTCGGCGAGTTGGCCACGAACGGAGTGCGGGTTCTGGGTGGCGGCCCAGGCGACGAGCCCTCCGGTGTCGGGATCGGGTGCCGCGGCGAAGGCGTCGGTCTCCAGGGGCACGGGTGCCACGCGCTGGTTGAGGAACCGGCCGCGGACCACGACCTCGGCGTCGGCCAGGACGTCGTCCTCGAGGCGGAAGTCGAACTCGAGGGCGACGTTGGAATCGGTTCCGTCGAAGAGCAGCGGCGCGTCGTCGGCGAGCGCCTCCTCGGCGTCGACGACGACCGGCAACGGGTCGATGTCGGCGAACACGAGCTCCGCCGCGTCGACGGCCTGAGCCCGTGTGCGTGCGACCACGGCAGCCACGACGTCGCCCACGAAGCGCACGGTCCCCTCGGCCAGCGGCGGTCGCGACATCTCCTCGGGGGTCAGCGGAAGCGCCCGGAACGGCTTCAACCGGAGGTCGGCGGCCGTGTACACGCCGACGACGCCCGGCATCGCGGCGGCCTCGTCGGTTTCGATGCTGTCGATGCGCCCGTGCGCCAATGTCGACCGAACGAGCACGACCTCGACCGCGTCGGGAAGGGTGAGATCGTCGAGGTACCGCTCGCTACCCGTGAGGATGCTCGGGTCCTCGCTGCGCGCCACGGCCTTGCCGACCGCCACCCGATCCGTCTGCGCTGATGTCATGTTCGTGACGACTCCGAAGAACGAACGATTCCGGGGAACGGGCGCGCCGTTTCGACGCGCGCCGCGTGAATCTACCTGCCGTCCGGGGACCGCCGCCGGGCCCGTTCCCTACGGCGGCTCCACCTCGAGATGGCCGTCATCGGTGAGGCGGATCCGCCACCCGTGCTCGTGGACCGCCGTGTGGTGCCGTCGGCACACGAGCACGCAGTTCTCGATGCTGGTGTCGCCGCCGTCTGCCCAGTGGACGATGTGGTGGGCGTCGCACCAGCCGGGCGGGCGGTCGCAGCCCGGCCAGGCGCACCCGTGGTCGCGGACCACGAGGCCGCGCCGGATGTGTGCGGGCACGGTCTTGGTCGTGCGCCCGATGTCGACCGGCAGGCTCTCGCCGCACGTGATGACACGGGTGACCCCGGCGTCGCAGGCCAGGCGTCGGGCAGCTTCACCGCTGAGTGGACCGCCCGACTCCAGCGTCGCCGGAGGTGCACCGACGCGACGCTCGAGGGTCTCCAGGCCCACCGTGACGGTGACGTGAGGGCGCTGCCCGCCGACCGTCGGCAGCATTCCGCCGTTGAGAAGCTGCCGGCAGCCCTCGACCATCGCGTCGGCCGCCTTGCGACCTGCGGTCCGGTGAGGCGCGTCGGGTGGGTCGGGAGACGTCAGCGCATCGAGCGCGGTGGCCACCACCGACCCGCTCTCGGCGTCGAACTCACCGTTCATGACCCATCGGCCCCCGATGGTCTGCGACATGTGGAGTGTTCGGCGGCCCGCGTTGGCCGTTTCCTCGCTCACGAGCAGCGCCGGCTCCACGGCGTGGCGCCAGTGCTGGACGACCCGCCGTGTCGCCGTGGGGTCGAGCGTGCGGGCCGCCTCCAGGAAGGTCGACCCGGCGCGGCGGACGAGACCGTGCGCCTGGTCGGCCACGCCGTCGGCGGACATCTCGGGATGAACCTCGGCATCGACACCCGACCCGGAGAGGCTGAGCCCGTCGAGGAGGTCGGTGGCCAGAGCGAGGACCCGGGCGTGGTCATAGGAGATCTCCCCGGTCCGGAAGGCGTCACGGATCTCGGGCAGGTTGCGCAGCCGACGCGCTGTCTTCACCCGGGCCGACGCGGCCGCCGAGGTCATCCGGGCGTGCGTGCGCATCCAGGCCTGGCAGGTGGCGGATCCGTCGAGACCCCACTCCCCCGAGGCGTCGAACTCGGCCAACAGTGCCGATGCCTCACCCTCGAGCCGGTTGATCTCATTCAGCCGCTGGAGGTACTCGGCACCCAACGGCCCGATGTCGTCACGGTCGATGTCGTCACGGTCGATGTCGTCACGGTCGATGTCGTCACGGTCGATGTCGTCGTTGGTGTCGTCGGTATCACCCGGTTCGGCAAGAGCCACCACGCGCCTCCCCTCGATCTCGATCCGCCCGCAGACCGCGCCGTCGGCGGCACGGCACGCCGGAGCGTGCAGGCGGAACCATCGGGGGAAGTGACCGAGCGGAGCAGAGCGCCACCGCACCGATGAACTCACCATAGACCCCGGGTGTGACACCTACGTCGGGATCGCGGGCCGATCGACCCGAAGGAACACCGGTAGGTTCTTGGCCATGGCGAAGGACGGCCCGCCCACCATCCAGAACCGTAGAGCACGCCACGACTACGCGGTTCTGGAGTCCTACGAGGCCGGGATCGTGCTCACGGGGCCGGAGGTGAAGTCGATTCGCGACGGGCGCGCCGAACTGCGCGAGTCCTTCGCACGGGTGACCGACGGCGAGGTCTGGCTCGTGGGGATGCACGTCGCCCCCTACAGCCACGCACGCGTCGAGGACTCCGATCCCGAGCGCACGCGCAAGCTGCTGCTCCACCGCTCCGAGATCGCGGAACTGGCCCGTGCCGTCGAGCAACCCGGGATCACGCTCGTTCCGATGAAGCTCTACTTCTCCCGAGGCCGCGCCAAGATCGAGCTCGCCGTGGCCAGAGGCAAGCGCCGGTACGACAAGCGCCAGACGCTCCGGGAGCGTGACGACAAGCGAGAGGCCGAGCGGGCCCTCAAGAGCCGCAACCGGTAGCGGCCGGCCCATATCCCCTGCCCCACCATCAGGAACGCGTGGAACGGGTGTCCGAGCGGCCCGGTACACTGGTGATGTCGCACGAGCGCATCCGTGCGGCACTTGACAAGGGGGTGCGTGGCTTCGATTTCGAGGATCGAAGCGGGTGAAGCGAGCCGACGTCTCCGGATCGTCGTGAAACAACCGGAACAGCAATAACTGACGAGGACAACCTCGCACTCGCTGCTTAGGATTTCCTAGGTAGCGCGTTCCTCCCGGCCCAGCCGTTCGGTCGGAACCGGAACGCCATTCAGAGCGGCTCACCGTCGGGGACCGCCCGGGACCCGACGGGACACCGAACCGGGCTGGAGCCCTCGGAGACCGCCGGTGATCGCCGAGGAGCTCGAGACAAACCGCCGGCTGCGCTCGGAGAAGCCCCGCCCAAGAGCTCGAAAGACGCGGGTTCGACTCCCGCCACCTCCACCAAGCGGCGCACGTTTTCCGCGTCCTCGACTGCCATCGCAGAGGGTGCCATCGCAGCACCCGGCCCGCGCGGCGCCGAGCCGTCGATCCCGACTACCCGGGCGAGTGCGACAGCACGCCCGAGGTCGCGCCACCGCTGTACAGCGGCAACGAGGTCATGCATGTCGGGCATCGTTGCGGTTCGAACAAGCGACGCTTCGTGAGCGTCTCTCACGCTATCGCCGGCGGTTTGCCCACCACAGGATCACGACGACGACGATCACGATCGGAACGAGCCGCTTGAGGACCGGAGCACCTGCTGCCCCGACAAGGTCCACTGGCTCCGCCTCTGGTGACGCTATGACACGTCGTGCACCGGTCTCACGTGAGATCTCACCGTCTGTCGAGCCCTCAGCGGAACCCGACGGCTGCGTGCGTTCAGAAGTTGCCGGGAGCTCGGCCAACTTCGACTCGAGTTCGGTGACGAACTGCCCGAGGAGTTTGTCGCTGACCTCACTCATCATCCCTCGGCCGAGTTGTGCGACCTTTCCCGTGACGGTCAGCTCTGTCACAACCGCGACGTGTGTGTCCCCGCCTCGGTCTTTCAGCGTGGCCGTCACGATGGCCGACGCGTTTCCCTGGCCGCGCGTTTCACGGCCCTTTGCCTGCAGGACCATTCGTCCGTTCGCGCGATCTTGTTCGACGAACGAGGCCTGTCCCTTGTACTGCGCGACGACCGGTCCCACCTTCACCTTCACGGTTCCGTGGAACTCGTCGTCCTCGATCTCCTGTAGCTGAGCCCCCGGCAAGCAAGGAGCGAGGAATTCGACGTCGTTCAGCACATCCCATGCTTGCTCGATCGGCAGCTTCACAGTGAAGTCGTTCTTCAGATCCATCTCCGACAGACTCCTCGTCTCGCTTCGAGAATTCGTACACCCCGGTGTCGCTCAAAGCGAACCGTGGTCGGTGCCACGAATCTCGGCTGAACTCTCCCGCTCGTCGACTGCCCGACGTCGGAGTAGATGCTGTCGACGAGGCACGACAGCGCACGTGGCTGTCATGGCCGGGCTCTACCGTTGCATCGGGTGACGTTGTTCCCCCGATCTTCCCCCGGTGTTGCCATCCACGCGAGGGAAGAGGAACATGGCTGTTGATGAACGCACACGATTGGCGTTGGCCCGCAAGCTCGATGCCGTGCTCGGGACCGACGACGCCTCCACGCTGATGGAGTACCTGCCACCCGTCGGCTGGGCCGCCATCGCCACCAAGCAGGATCTCGCAGCACTCGAGCAGAGCCTCCGCGGAGAGATCGTAGGGCTCCGGGGAGAAGTCCGTGGCGAGATCGCCGAGCTCCGCGGCGAGATGCACCGGGAGATCGGCGGGCTACGCGGAGAGATCGGGGGCCTCCGGGTGGAACTCGCCGACGCTCTACGCGCCCAGACGAACCGCATTCTCGGCTGGGTCGTGCCCACGATGCTGGCCGGTGTCGGCATCGCCGTCGCCGCCACGAACCTCGGCTGATCCTTCTCTCGACGATTCGTCGCCCTCTGTCGATCGCGCGCTCAGCTTCTTCGGAACACGTACGCGAACGGGCTCGTCGTGTACGCGACACCCCGACCTGATTGGTGGAGCTCGTCGACGGTGGGAGGCTCCCCCTTCTTCGGCACGAGACACGAGTCCAGATCGTCGGTGCGTATCCGGTACCTG
Organism: Acidimicrobiia bacterium; assembly: GCA_041394025.1. Classification (NCBI taxonomy): domain Bacteria; kingdom Bacillati; phylum Actinomycetota; class Acidimicrobiia; species Acidimicrobiia bacterium. The sequence continues at coordinate 1,360,326 of JAWKJA010000002.1, forward strand.
CCCTCACGGTGGGTGACCACGGCCGTCAGGTCGTACTGCGGGTCGAGGGAGGCCATCGAGGCGTCGCCGGTGGCTGTTGTTGGCGAGTAGCCACCGCCGGGTGCGAGGTACCGCTGCAGTGCTCGCTCACGAATCCGGCGTAGAGCGACACGAGGAGTTGCACGGGCGTGCCGTCAACCGCAAGGTGCCCTGAGTAGTCCCTGTGCTGGAACCCGACGCGAAACTCATCGGTGCTTGCACGATCGCCACCGATGGCACTGACGCTTGGGCGCGATGAGGTCTCGTATGCCGCCCCTTTCCCCAAAGAACACCGCGGCACGCTTGTCGGTGTCGACGTATTCCACATCGTCGAAGAAGACCGACGGAGCGATGTCGACGTAGCTCCCGGATAGAGGATCGAATCGGGGTCGATCGCTGTCGACAGAGCTTCGAAGGGTAACCGGATTCTGTCGTCCGGGATGGCGGTCGAATTCGGCATGGAACAGCCCCACGTCGCGCAGTGAGGTCACGGCCCGCGGACTGCGTCGATGTTCAGACGAACGTAGTCGAGTTCCACGCCCGACTCCCGTCGCAGCGAAGGACTCCAGCACGTCGGCCACGAAGGCGCCGTGCAGCGCCGGACGCAGGCAGAACGTCCAGGTGTGGTCCGACGATCTGTTCGGAGAAATGCCTCCGGATCGTCGGGGACGACGGGCCACGGCTCGGAGGCCACACTCGACATCGACGAAATCCGCGTTCTCGAGCCGTGCCACTGTCTCCTCGGGGGAGGCGTAGTTCCACGGCGGCTCCCAGGCCACGAAGTGCTCGGCGTAGGGCACGCGCTCCTGCACCGTTTCCACGATTCTGCGGGCCCGGTCGATGTTGCCCCTCCCACCGCACTGCGCCACGAGCCGCCGCCGGGCCGCAGCACCGACGCCAGCGCGCCGAACAGCGCGTCGTGGTCGGCGATCCAGTGGAACGTGGCCGTCGACAGCACGGCATCGAGGGGAGAGTCCAGGCCGAGCGACTCGGGGCCCGACAGCTCCGTGAGGTCCGCCACCCGAACGGAGACCCGCCCTCCGAACGACGCCAGGTGCTCCCGTGCCCGATCCACCATCTGCTGCGAGGCGTCGACGGCGACGACAACACCGTGGGGAAGCCGGTCGAGCATCTCGAGATCCGACCGGAGCCGCACCCGGCGTCGAGGACCGTCTCGTCTCCCCTCAGTGGAAGCTGCTCGAGGACAGCGGCGGCCATCTCCTGTTGTGGTCGTCGACACGTCGTGGTAGGTACCGGCGTCCCCACTCGTGGCGATGAGTCCGGGATGCCGTCTCTCACGTCGTGTCTCACGTCTGTCCCCTGCGATGTCTCTCTGCTGGTCGCGCGCCCAGCGGTAGTCGGCCTTGCCGCTGGGGCTGCGCTCGACGGTCGACCAGGATGAGCTCGCGGGGGACCTTGTAGCGGCGATGTGGTGCGACAGTGCGCCTGGATGGTCTCGAGGTCGGCGGCGCGCGGGCGGGTGCCACCACGGCGGCCGCGCTGGCCCCACCGCTCGTCGGGAATGCCCACGACCACGACGTCGGCCACGTCGTCGCAGTCGACGACGGCGGATCGACCTCTTCGGGGAAACCTTCGCCGCCCGTGTTGATGCACCCCGACCCGCGAACCGTGCACGACGATGTTGCCGTCTGCGTCGATGCTGGCGAGATCGCCGGGGAGCACCCACCGCTCGCCGGCGATCTCGAGAAAGGTCTCGGCCGACTTGGCTGCGTCCTTGTAGTAGCCGAGGGGAATGTGGCCGCTACGCGCCACGCGGCCGATCACCCCCGACCCCGGGGCGACCGGTTTCATGTCGTCGTCGAGCACGGTGAGCTGCGGCTGGGCAGCGAACGACACACCCGCCTCCGCATGGTCGGCGCCGGGAGGACGGGCCTGCGTACCACCGACGCCGGTCTCGGTGGAGCCGTAGCCGTCGAGCACGACGGCGTGGGGAAGGATGTCGTGCACTCTCTTCTTGGCGCCGGGTGAGAGCGCTGCGCCGCCCGAAGCGAACAGGAACAGCGACGAGAAGTCGTGCTGGTCGTTCTCGGTCTCCATGACGTCGAGCAGGGGCCGGGCCATGGCGTCACCGACCAGCACGATGATGTTGACGCTCTCCCGCTCGATGAGCGCGGCGACCTCGCCGGGATCGAAGGTCCCGGGCGCCGGGAAGACGACCGTGCCACCGCCGTAGAGAACCATGAGGGTGCCCCAGTGCGCGCTGACGTGCATGAGCGGAGGAGTGACGAGCTGAACCAGCGTTCCCTCACCGACGCGGTCGGCGAGCTGAGCCGGCTCGGTGATGGCCCCCTCGCTCCCGGACGGGTCCCCGCCACCGAGGGACGCGAAGAAGATGTCCTCGTGGCGCCACACCACTCCCTTGGGCATACCGGTTGTCCCGCCGGTGTACGCGATATAGAGGTCGTCGCCGGAGCGGCCCTCGAAGTCGCGGGCATCCGAAGACGTGCCGAGAGCCGCTTCGTAGTCGACGTAACCGTCAGGGACGGGTTCCGCGGTGCCGTCGTCCACGACGAGAACGTGGCGGAGCGCGGGAACGGAGTCGGTCACGGCACCGACGGTTGCGGCGAACGACCGGTGGACGATCGCGGTCACGAGGTCGGCGTTGTCGTAGAGGTACTCCAGCTCGCGCTCGACGTAGCGGTAGTTCACGTTGACGGGAACCGCTCGCAGCTTGAAAGCGGCGAGCATTCCCTCCACGTACTCGGTGCCGTTGACGAGGTGCAGGCCGACGTGGTCGCCGGGCCCCAGCCCGTTGGCGGCGAGGTGATGGGCCAGGCGGGTGGCGCGCGCGTCGAGCTCTGAGAAGGTCAGGCGGCGTGTGGGGGTGACCAGCGCCTCACGGTCGGATACGACGTCGACCACGCTCTCGAACAGCTCCGACAGGTTGTAGCTCGCCACGTGTCTCCCCCGTGCCCCCGGTACGGCGCAGTCAGGGTTGATGGTAAACGCGCTGCCGGTACGCTGCGCACGTGGGAGAAGACATCCTTCCCGGCGAGCCCGTGGGACCGCTCCCCGACTCGACGCGAGGACGGCTGCTCGTGGCGACACCGTCGGCCATGAGCGATCCCAACTTCGACCGGACCGTCGTCTTCGTGCTCGAGCACGCTTCCGAGGGTGCGCTCGGCCTCGTCCTCAACAGGCCGAGCGACCTTCCCGTCGACGAGCCCCTGGCGCCGTGGGCCGGGATCACCGATCCGCCGTCGGTGGTGTTCGTCGGAGGGCCCGTGGCGCCCGAGAGTGTGATCGGCCTCGTGGAGGGCACACCGGCGTCGGGCGTGGGGACCGCCGAGGGGTGGGCGGACGTCGCGCACGGTCTCGCCAGTGTCGACCTGTCCCGGGAGCCCGACTCTGTCGGTGCGGTGGAACACCTACGCGTGTTCGGCGGCCATTCCGGGTGGGCACCGGGACAACTCGAGGGCGAGATCGCGGCGGGGGGATGGTTCGTGGTCGACGCGCGGCGCGACGACGTCTTCAGTCCCGACCCCGAGAACCTCTGGCATTCAGTTCTCGCCCGTCAGCGCGGCCGGCTCTCCTGGTTCGCCAACGCCCCCGACGATCCCTCCAACAACTGACACAACGCCCGCACCGTGTCAGCGGTGTCGGGATCGTCTTCTCTACCGCTCTTGGCTCCTTCGGAGCCGGGCCGCTGGGCCCCGGCTCGGGCGCCGCAGGATACCTGCGGCGCTATTCCTCGCCTCAGCCCCTCGAACAACTAGCTGTTGGCCGTGCCGGTGGCGAGGCGCAGCTTCGACGTGGCCACCAGCAGCGTGCCCGAGAGTACGAAAGGGTCTCGACCGATCGCCTCGCTCCCACCCTTCGACCCCGTCGCTCTCTGCGCGCTGTGGCACACACCCAGCGGGTGGCACCGAGTGGGTGCGAGCCGACGTCCGCCGATCCGACCGCCGCGAGAGCGGTAGTCTCTGCGAACGACATTCCTTCACGACCCCGAGGCGGATCACACCCTGGCCCTGCGTGACGGTCGGACACTGTCGTATTCGCTTTTCGGTGACCCCGACGGCTTCCCGATCCTCAACAACCACGGCGGCCTGATCAACCGTCTGGAGGTGGAGCCGATCGCCGCCGACGCCAACGCGCTCGGTGTGCTCATCGTCTCCCCCGACCGACCGGGCATCGGTGCAAGCACCCGGGCCCCCGCTCGAGACACGCTCAGCTGGACCGACGACGTCGATGAGCTGCTCACTCACCTCTGCATCGATCGCTTCGCCACCATGGGGTACTCGATGGGGGGTCAGTACGCGCTCGCGGTCGCATTCCGATTCAGTGAGCGGGTGGCGGCCGCCGGCATCGTCGCCGGGTGCATCCCACTCGACGATCCGGCCACCTTCGCCGAGCTCAACGACATGGACAAACGGTTCACGCACCTTTCCCGGCACAAGCCTGCGGTCGCGAAGGCAGCGTTCAGAGCCCTCGGTAGGCTCGAAGGTCATTTCCCCGAACGGATGGCCACGCTCAGCACCCGGAAATCTGCCCAGGCCGACCGCGCCGCCACCGCCGCCAACGCAGAGCTCTTCGGGGCGATGATGTCGGGCGCAGCCACAGACCCCGGTGGCCTGGTCGACGAGTACGTCGCCTGGGTGAAGCCGTGGCGCTTCCCGCTCGACCAGATCATCGCACCAGTGGAGATCTGGCAGGGCAGCGTCGACGAACTCGTGCCACCGGTCTGGGCGCATCGGATGGCCGACGCCATCCCCGGCTCTGTACTGCACATTGTCGAAGGTGAGGGGCACTTGATCGGCATCACGGACCGCACCGCGGTCGTCGATCGCCTGCGGGAGATCGCGCAGGAGGCTCACCTGACAGCGGATGTCAACAACCTCCCTGGGCGCCACCGCTAGGGCTCGAGATCCAGGTCGAGCATCCGGATGGCGTTGCCGCGCACGATCTTGTGGACGACATCGGGCGGCAGGTGCCCCATGAGGTCCGTGGCGACGTCGAGGGTGTGCGGCCAGGTGGAGTCGGTGTGGGGGTAGTCGGTCTCGAAGGTGATCGTGTCGACGCCCATCGACTCGAGTGACTCGAGGCCGTGGCGGTCGCGGAAGAAGCAGCCGTACACCTGCCGGTGGTAGTAGGTCGACGGTGGCTCGGGGATCGTGTCGGCGACTCCACCCCAGGCCCGGTGCTCCTTCCACACGTCGTCGGCACGTTCGAGCAGGTAGGGGATCCAGCCGATCTGGCCTTCGGAGTAGGCGAGCGTCAGGCTCGGGAAGCGCACCAGCACGCCCGAGAAGAGGAAGTCCGACAGCGATGCCATGGCGTTGTTGAACGACAGCGTGGCCTGCACAGCCGGAGGGGCGTCGGGCGACGTGGCCGGCATCTTGGACGACGACCCGATGTGCATACACACGACGGTGCCGGTGTCTTCACAGGCCGCGAAGAACGGGTCCCAGTAGCGGTCAGCATCGTGGATCGTGGGGAGCCCGAGGTGCACGGGGATCTCGGAGAAGCACACGGCGCGAACTCCGCGGGCAGCGTTGCGGCGCACTTCGTCGGCCGCTTCCTCGGTGTCCCACAGCGGGATGATGCAGAGCGGAATGAGGTGGCCGTTGCTGTCACCACACCACTCGTCGACCATCCAGTCGTTGTAGGCCGTGACGCACGCCGAAGCGAGCTCGCGGTCGTTCGCTTCGAGGAACGTCTGACCACAGAACCGCGGGAACGTCGGGAACGAGAGCGACGCCTCCACATGGTTGGCGAGCATGTCGTCGACGCGGGCCTTCGGCTCGTAGCAGCCGTCCCGCATCTCGTCGTAGGTGATGGCCGACAGCGTCATCTCGTCGCGGTCGAAGCCCACCGCTGCGACGTGGCGCTTGTGAGGGTACATCTGGTCCTCGTAGAACCAGATGTCGCACGGCGGGCCGTCATCGGTCAGCGTGTACTCGTAACGGGTACCGCCGACGAACCTCAGGTCACCCAGCCCGTGGCGTTCGACCCGGGGGCCCTTCTCCCGGAACCGTTCCGGGAGCCAGGTCTGCCACACGTGCGGCGGCTCGACGACGTGGTCGTCGACACTGACGATCAGGGGGATCTCGGCGGGCATACCTCTCCGAATCTGACGGGTCGTCAGATTCTACGCACCGCCGACGGGCCTCCCGGGCTCAGCGCCGGATGTGGCCCATGCGGCCTGCCCGGAAGTCCTCCACGGCCTCCACGAGCTGCTGGCGCGTGTTCATCACGAAGGGGCCGTAGCGCGCGACCGGCTCCCGCAGCGGGCGACCGCTCACGACGATGCACTCCCCCGGCTGGCCCGCCCCGCCCAGGACCACGTCCGAGACCGCTCCTTCCGACACATCCTCCCGCGCCGGCGTGAAGCGGGCGAGTGTGCCGTCGCCCAGGGGCGAGAACGCTGATCCGACGGCCACGGCACCGCTGAGGACGTAGGCGAACACCTCGTGGTCGTCGGGCACCGGAAGTCGGACAGGCGCGTACCCGCTTGCGGTGACGTGCGCGTACAGGAAAGGGCTGTGCGTTTCGACGGGCCCGGTCACCTCCGCCACGGTGCCCGCGATGACGCGGGCGCTCACGCCGTATGCGAGCGACACGGTGGGAATCTCGTCGGCCCGCACGTCCTGGTAGCGCGGCGGGACCATCTTCTTCGCCGCGGGAAGGTTGACCCAGAGCTGGAGGAAGTGTGAACGGCCGCCATGGCGCCGGATCCTCGCCGACGGCATCTCGGAGTGCACGACGCCCGAGCCTGCGGTCATCCACTGGACATCGCCGGCGCGGAGTAGACCCCGGTTCCCCGCAGAGTCCTCGTGCTCGCCCTCGCCCTCGATGATGTACGTGACGGTCTCGAAGCCGCGGTGCGGGTGGTCGGGGGCTCCCTTCGCCTCGCCCGGCGCGTAGTCGCGCGGACCGACGTGGTCGAGCAGGAGAAAGGGGTCGACGGCATCGACCCGGGGTGTCGGGAACGCGCGCCGGACCTCGAAGCCCTCCCCCTCCACCGTGTGCTGGGCCGGCTCGAGGCCGGCAACCGCCCGTTCCGGCGCCATCTCCTGCTCCCGACTGTCGTGACACCACCGATGCTCCCGCGGCACAACACCGCCGGGGCCTCGTTGCTTCCCGAGGTGCCGTAGCGTGTGACCCGATGACGGCGAGCCCGCACGTGGCGGAGCGGCACCTCGATCCGCTGGCTCCGGGATTCTTCGACGACCCCTACCCGCAGTACCGAGCCGCCCGCGAGGTGGCGCCCGTGCACTTCACCGACTTCGGTGCGTGGCTCGTGCTCGGCCACGACGACGTCGTGCACGTGCTGCGCGACCAGACGCTGTCCGTGGAGGGCGAGAAGGTCGGGATGAGTCGGCGCAATGCCGAGTTCGAGGCGGCGCTCGACACCACCGACGACCGCGATCGGCGGTCGATCCTCGACATGGACCCTCCCGACCACACGCGTATCCGACGGCTGTTCCAGATGGCGTTCACGCCACGCAGGATCGAGGGCCTCGCCGACCGGATCCAGGCGCTGGTCGACGACGCGCTCGACGCCGCCGCGGGCGACGGCTCCATGGACGTCATCGCCGACCTGGCCTTTCCGCTCCCCTTCACCGTGATCTCCGAGATGCTCGGCATGCCCGACGGCGACACGCACCAGCTCCGAGCGTGGTCGCACACGCTCGCGGGGACCCTCGATCCGCTCGTGGAGCCCGAGCTCATCCGCGAGGCGATCGAGGCCTCCGACCACATGGGGCGTCACATCGAAGATGTCATCGCCTGGAAACGCCGGGAGCCGGGCGACGATCTCCTGAGCGCGCTGATCGCAGCCGAGGACGCGGGCGACGTCCTCACCCACCAGGAGCTCCGTAACCAGGTGGTCCTCCTCTACATCGCGGGCCACGAGACGACGGTGAACCTCATCGGCAACGGAGCGCTTGCCCTGCTGCGGGCGCCGGACCAGCTCGCCCGGTGGCACGAGGAGCCCGACGTCGGGCCGAACGCCGTGGAGGAGCTGCTGCGCTACGACAGCCCCGTCCAGTTCTCACGGCGCTTCACCCTGGAGGACATCGACGTCGGCGGGGTGACGATCCCCGCGCGCAGCCTTGTGCTCACGTGCCTGGGATCGGCCAACCACGACCCGGCTGTGTTCGGCGACGACGCCGACGACCTCCGGCTCGACCGGCACGCGGCACCTCATCACGTGTCGTTCGGCAACGGCATCCACCACTGCGTGGGAGCGGCCCTGGCGCGCCTGGAGGCCCGCCTGGCGCTGGGCACACTCGTGCAGCGGTTCCCCGACATGACCCTGGCGACCGACGAGCCCGCGTGGAACGGCCGGCTCGTGCTCCGGGGCCTCGACCGCCTGCCCGTCACGCTCCGGTGAGCACGCCCGCCACGACCGAGCCGGGGGGATGGAGCGCCGGCGGTCAGTCGTCGCCGCCGGGGCGCCGGTAGCGGAGAAAGAGGAAGCCGTCCTCCTCGAGGACGTGGAGGAGCTCCAGTTCGAGTGGGCCGGGCAGTACGTCGCCGGCCACGATGCGGTCGGCACCACCCGACACCAGCAGCGGCGACACCGTGAGGCAGACCTCGTCGACCAACCCGGCAGACAGAAGGTGGCCGTTGAGGTGCGGGCCCCCCTCGCACAGGGCCACGCGGGCGCCCAGCTCACCCAGCGCCCGCAGGGCCGCATCCAGGTCGACGTCATCGTCACCCGCCTCCACGACGTCGGCGACCTCGCGTGCGTGGGTCACTCTGTCGCGTGGTGCCGAGGTCGTGGTCAGGAGCAGTGGGCGGGAGGTCGGTTCCGCGAACAGTCGACCGCCGTAGTCGAGCGATGCCGAGCGCGTGACGACCGCCACACGCGCGATCGGCCACGCGCCGTGGGCCTCACGCATCGCTCGCTCCGCGGAGTCGGTCGCGGGCGGGCCGTACCTCTCGGCACGCACGGTGCCCGCCCCTACGAGAATCACGTCGGGGAACGTGCGCAGCGCCCGGAACAGCCTCTTGTCGGCATCGCTGGCGAGCCCCCCCGACCGCCCGTCCACCGTGACCGCTCCGTCGAGGGACGCCACCATGTTGAGCACGACCCACGGTCGGTCGTCATGGAGGTCTCGCTCACCGGCGTACTGCTCGAGCACATCGACGTCGTGCGCGGGGTCCGGGAAGAGTCGCTGCATAGGATGCGGAGCGTAGTGCGGTCTCCCCGAGCTTCGGCCCCGTCCTTCGAGCAACCCGGCAGGAACGATGATCGTCAACATTCTCGCCGTGCTCGTGGGTGTGGTTCTCCTCGCCTTCGCCGCCGACCAGTTCGTGATCGGCGGCGCCTCGCTCTCGCGTGCGCTGCGGGTTCCTCCCATCGTCGTCGGCGTCGTCGTGATGGGGTTCGGGACGTCAGCGCCCGAGATGATCGTGTCGTCGATCGCCGCAGCCGACGGCCACCTCGACCTGGCGGTCGGGAACATCGTGGGCTCCAACCTCGCCAACCTGTCACTGCTCCTCGGGGTCGGGGCGATCATCACCACGATCACGGTCTCGTCCGACACCGTGAGGCGCGAAGGGCCGATCGCCCTCGTGGCCGCGGTCACGTTCTGGGTCCTCGTCCAGGGTGACGCCGCTGTGTGGAAGGGCCTCGTCCTGCTGGGCGGCCTCGCCCTCGCCCTGGGTCGGACTCTCTACGCCGGCGTCCGGGGAAACGCGGAGGACCAACTGGGTGTCGACCTCGACGAGTTCGTCGGCCCGGCGCCCCGCGTTCCGGTGGAGGTCGCGAGGACGCTCGCCGGGCTCATCGGGACGCTCGTCGGGGCGCAGACCCTGTTGTTCGGGGCGACGAACATCGCCGAGGACGCCGGGCTGTCCGAGGGCTTCGTGGGCGTGAGCCTCGTCGCGTTCGGCACCTCACTCCCCGAGTTGGTCACGGTCGTGCAGTCGGCGCGTCGGCGCGAGGTCGACCTGATCGTCGGCAACCTGCTCGGCAGCAACCTCTTCAACGTGCTCGCCGTCGGCGGCCTCGCCATGCTCTTCGGGTCGGGTCCCGTCGCCGACACCTCCCTGACCCTCACCGGGATGGCACTGGTCACGTTCGTCACAGCACTCGCCGGCATCTTCATGTGGACAGGACGGCAGATCAGTCGCGGTGAGGGCGCGGCGCTGATCGTCGTGTACGTCGTGTGCCTGGTGCTGCTGCGGATCTGACCGGCACCCACGAACCGACCCGGGCGGCACGGCCCCCGGGCGGGTTCGAGGGTCGCTCACGGAGAGACGTTCAACGCCTCCAACACCCGCACCGCGAGCTCCGCGTCACCCTCTGTCTCTACGAGGCCGTCCGCCAGTGCGTCCGCGGCCGTCATGCGCCCGCCCGCCAGACGGCAGTAGACCTCGGATGCCATGGTGAGCCGTGCCGTCGGATCCTCGGGGACGGAATCGAGCACGGCCGCCCGACCGTCGACTCCGATCGCGACCGTGCGCGGGACTCCCCCGGTGAGCTCGAGCACGACCGACGAGCCGTCGGAGGCCCCGGCACGCTTCCCCACGACCATCGGTGCACTGCGCAACAGCCAGTCGACGGCGTCGTCGGCGTTCGGTCCGTCGAGGCTTCCCGGGCAGCCGACCGCACGACGGATGTCCTGCTCGTGCATCCAGATGTCGAAGGCGCGAATGCGCATGAACACGCGGTAGGGCGCCTCCCCGACCGGGGTGAAGCCGGGCCTGTCGAAGTCCTCGGCGCTCATCGCCCGCAGCGCGTCGAGCCGTTCTCCGACCACATCGCGGTACGCGGCGAGAACCTCGTCGCCGGTGTGCGAACGGTAGGCCTCGACCCAGGCCTCGTTGAACTCCCCCAACGCGCTCGTCACATGGGGATAGTCACCCCGGGGCAGCTCGGGCACCTCGTGCCCGAGCAGCATCCGCTCGGTCCCGATCACGTGGGCCACGTTGTCGCGCACGCTCCAGCCGGGAAGGTCGGTGGGCCTGTCCCAGTCGCCGGGATCGAGCTCCCCACAGAGGGCGTCGAGAGCTACGAACTCGGAGGCCAGCAGGTCGACGACGGGCTCGGGCACGGGTGCCTCCTCGTGGTGTCGGAATCGTGGTTGTAGGGAATCGTGGTGGTCGTGGTGAACAGGGCGGCGGGGACGCGCCGCTACGGCGCCGGGTTCTGGATCGTCTGCCACTCCCGCGCCTCCAGATAGGGCGCGAAGAGCGCGCTGATGCGCTCCCAGTCGGCGGGAGCCTTGGGGCGTTGCATCTCGTGAAGATTCGGGAAGTCCTTCCACGCGAGAACGAGCTCCCAGAGGCGAACGGCATCGTCGCCGACGGGAGCGGGCGCGACGCTCGGACCGAAGAGGTTGGTCCCGTCGGGAAAGGAGAGGATCGGAACACCGAATCCGCCGAGGGCCACGGCGCGGTCATGGTCTGCACGCACCTCGTCGGCGGTCGTGGGATCGCTGACGGCCGCTTCGACGACGCCGGGGTCGAAGCCGGCGTCACCGAGCACCTCCGCATGGACACGGCGGTCGTGGGTGGGGACCGCGCGCTCGAAGAACGCCGAGCCGATCGCCGCGTACCACCGGTCGACCGCGTCCTGGCTCTCACGGCGGAGGTGGGCGCCCACCCGCATCTGCGAGAAACCCCACGCCCATGGCCGCTCCCAGGGATGGGGCCTGTCGTCGGGGCGGTTGATCTCCTCGAGGGAGAAGAACCGCCACCCGATGTCGAGACCTGTGGCAGCACGGACCTCGCGGATCCACAGCGACGCCTGGTACGCCCACGGGCACATCGGGTCGAGATGGAAGTCGACCGCGCTCGGCCACGAGCCATCGAGAGTGGGCGAGGCGTCGGTGTCGTCGGTGTCGTCGGCGTCGTCGGTGTCACTCACGTCGCGGCGAACCTACGGCGGGCACTCCCGAGGGTCAACTCGGCGGTATCGGCCTCTACGATGCCCGCCGTGGACGAGCACGGGTTCTTCGGCCTCCAGCCCACCGGCGACCCGCTGGTCTGGCGCTTCGATGTCGTGCCCCATCTGTGCTCGGGCATCGGTGCCCTCTTCGGCGGGTGTGGTCTCGGCGCGTGCGTCGAGGTGCTCGAGCACGCCCTCGGTCGGAGGCTCGTGTGGGCCACGGCGCAGTTCCTCTCGTACGCGATGCCGGGCTCCGTCGTGGAGATCCGCGTCAACGAGGCCGTCCGGGGCCACCAGATCTCCCAGGTCCGCGCCATCGGGAGCGTGGACGGGGAGGAGATCTTCACGGTCAACGCCGCGACGGGCGAGCGGCCCGAGAGGTTCCACGGCACATGGGCCATCCGCCCCGACGTGCCCCCGCCCGGAGAGTGCACCCCTCGGGAGATGGACGAGCGGCACCGCGGCACGCTGATGGACCGGCTCGACATGCGTCTCGCCGATGCCCGTCCCTTCGAGGACTTTCCGGTCACCGAGGGGAACGGCCGCTCCGCGCTCTGGGTCCGCCTCGACGGCATGGACGTGAGCGCAGCAGTTCTCAGCGTCTTCGGTGACTACGTTCCGTTCGGGATCTCGCAGGCACTCGGTGAACGCGTGGGGGGCAACAGTCTCGACAACACGATCCGGGTCCTGAACCGGAGCGCCTCCCAGTGGGTCCTGGCCGACATCCGCGTCCAGGGTCTGAGCGACGGGTTCGGACACGGGGTGGTCCACCTGTGGGGTGAGGACGGCACTCTGCTCGGCTCCGCCGCGCAGTCGACGATCGTGCGGGCCTGGAAGGACCAGGACCCCCGCCGCTGAGACTCTTGGTACTGCGCGCAGAATCCGGGCACAGGCGGTAACGGTCTTGCGACAGTGCGACGATGCCGGGAATTCTGGACGGATGGAAACGGACGCAGAAAGACATCCGGGCTCGGACACGTCACCCGCTGTCGCGGAGACGCACCTGTCGACGGTGTTCCTCGTCGGTGGGCAGGCCTACAAGGTCCTGAAGCCAGTTGCCTTCGAGTTCGTCGATCTGTCGACATCCCAGGCCCGACGCTCCGCGTGCGAGCGCGAGGTCGCCCTCAACAGGCGAATCGCACCGGACATCTACCTCGGTGTCGCCACCTACGAACCACACGACGGCGGTGAGTCGGAACCGGTGATCGTCATGAAGCGGATGCCGGCCGGGCGCTCACTCGAGCACCTGGTACGAAGTGGCGCCGACGCGACGGAGTGCGTTCGGCAGGTGGCGCGCACCGTTGCCGCGTTCCACGCGGATGCGGACCGGTCCGCCGCGGTGACGGACCGCGCCCGTCCCGACGTGGTTCGTCGGCGGTGGCAGGAGAACATCTCCGAGCTGCGTCGGGTCGGGCACGTCCTCGGCCCGACAACGCTGGAGGAACTGGATGCCGTCGACACCCTCGGGCAGCGCTACCTGTCCGGGCGGGGCCCGCTCCTCGATCGCCGGATCTCGGAGGGCGCGGTCTGCGACGGGCACGGCGATCTTCTGGCAGCCGACATCTACTGCCTCGACGACGCGCCGCGGATTCTCGACTGCCTGGCGTTCCGCGACGACTTCCGGTCGGTCGACGTCATCGCCGACGTCGCCTTCCTCGCCATGGACCTCGAGCGGCTCGGGCGGGCCGGCCTCGCCCGGCAGCTGCTCGACGACTACCGGGAGTTCAGCGGCGACACGGCACCGGCGTCCCTGACCGAGCACGCGCTGTGCGACCGTGCACTCATACGCTCGAAGGTGGCCGCGCTCCGCGCGATCGGGGGAGGCACACAGGGGTCACCGGAGGCAGTCGCGCTGTTGGCGGCCGCCGCCGACCACGCCGACCGTGCCCGGGTCCGGATGGTCCTCGTCGGAGGACTCCCCGGCACCGGGAAGACGACGCTGGCCTCCGGGCTGGCCGACGACACCGGCTTCGTGCTCCTCCGCTCGGACACGATCCGTCGGGAGCTCGCACGGGAGTCGGGCATCAGCTACGACGACTCGAGCAAGGACTCGGTCTACGACGAGATGCTGCGGCGTGCCGGTACGTTGCTCGCGAACGGTGAGAGCGTGGTCCTCGACGCCTCGTGGACGGCGAGGCGGCACCGGCAGGAGGCCGAGGTGGTGGCGGAGCACACGATGACCGACGTCATCGCGCTCCGCACGGACCTTCCCCGTGAGGTGGCGTTCGAGCGGATCGAGCAGCGCCAGGCGCAGGGCACCGACGAGTCGCAGGCCACGCCGGCTGTCGCCTCCGAGCTCGCCCGGGTCGCCGACCCGTGGCCCGACGCGCACGTGCTCGACACGCTCCGATCCGCTGCTGAGACACAGCGGGGAGCCCGCGCTCTCGTTGGTGCGATCCCCGGAGGTTGGGTCGACACGCGGCCGGAGATCTCCTAGCCGGGATTCACCGGCCGGCTTCGAGCGTCGCCTCGAGAGCTGCCACGCGGCCGAGGACGTCGAGCACGCTGTCGGGATTCAATGAGATCGAGTCGATCCCCTCCTCCACGAGCATCTCTGCGAAGTCGGTGTGGTCACTCGGTGCCTGGCCGCAGATCCCGACCTTGCAGTCGTGCTCGTGGGCGACGGTGATCACCTGACGGATCATCCGGACGACTGCCTCGTTTCGCTCATCGAAGATGTGGGCGAGGACCTCCGAGTCCCGGTCGACACCGAGGGTGAGTTGCGTGAGGTCGTTGCTGCCGATCGAGAAGCCGTCGAAGCGCTCGGCGAACTGGTCGGCCAGCACGACGTTCGAGGGGATCTCGCACATCACGTAGACCTCCAGGCCGTTCTCGCCCCGACGCAGACCGGCATCTGCCATCACCTCGAGGACCCTGTCGGCCTCCTCGATCGTCCGGCAGAACGGAATCATGACCAACACGTTCTGGAGTCCGATCTCCTCCCGAAGCCTGCGGATGGCCCGACACTCGAGGAGGAAGCCGTCGCGGTAGCGGTCGTCGTAGTAGCGCGACGCTCCGCGAAACCCGATCATCGGGTTGTCCTCAGCGAACTCGAAGTCGCGGCCTCCGATCAGGTCGGCGTACTCGTTCGTCTTGAAGTCGCTCATCCGGACGATCACCGGCTCGGGATGACGCGACACCGCCAGCCGGGCGAGCCCCGAGGCGAGACGGTCGACGAAGTACTCGGCAGGGTCGTCGTAGTCGCGAGTGAGGTGTGCGATCTCCGACCTCACGGAGGGATCGGTGACACGGTCGGGATGAGCGAGCGCCATCGGGTGGATCTTGATGGCGTCGTTGATGACGAACTCCATCCGGGCGAGACCGATGCCCCGTGCGGGCAACCGCCACCATCTGAACGCCGCGTCCGGGCTCGCGATGTTGAGCATGATGCGGGTCCGGGTCTCGGGCATCTCCCCGACGTCGAGCTCCTCGGTCTCGAACTCGAGGAGCCCGTCGTACACCTGGCCCGTGGAACCTCCCGCGCAGGAGACGGTGACATCCTGGCCGTCGGTGAGCTCGGCCGTCGCGTGCTCGGTACCGACCACGGCCGGCACGCCGAGTTCCCGGCACACGATCGCGGCGTGGCACGTGCGTCCACCGTGGTCGGTGACGACCGCACCCGCCCGGCGCATCAGTGGCACCCAGTCGGGATCGGTCATGTCGGCCACGAGGACGTCTCCCTCCTCGAACCGACCGAAATCGTCGGGGCCGGCAATGCGGCGGGCGCGGCCGGAAGCGATCCGGGCACCCACGGCCGTTCCCGTGAGAAGGACCCGTCCTTCCTCGCACAGGGTGCTGACCTCGAGCGCATTGCCGCGTCGGGACTCCACCGTCTCGGGGCGCGCCTGGAGGATGAACAGCTCTCCGGAAACCCCGTCCTTGGCCCACTCGAGATCCATCGGCCTCCCGTAGTGGCGCTCGACCGCCACAGCCCAACGGGCGAGCTGGAGGACCTCGTGGTCGTCGAGGACGAAACGGGCCCGCTCCTCGCCCGACGTGGGAACGTTGGCCGTTCCGTCGACGGTGGCGACCATCCGTCGCTCCTTGGAGCCCTTGCGGCGGTCGATGATCGGCACGATCGAGGAATCGTCGAGCGGGGCTTTGAACACCCAGTAGGCATCGGGGTCGACCGCGCCCTGCACCACGTTCTCGCCCAGGCCCCACGCCCCCTCGATGACGACGACTCCGGGGAAACCCGTTTCCGGGTCGAGGGTGAACATGACCCCTGACGCGCCGGTACCGGCCCGCACCATCTGTTGCACGCCGACCGAGAGAGCGACGTCGCCGTGGTCGAAACCGTGCTCCTCGCGGTATGCAATCGCCCGGTCGGTGAACAACGAGGCAAAACAACGCCGGACGGCATCCAGGAGAGCCTCACGACCGCGAACGTTCAGGAACGTCTCCTGTTGGCCTGCGAAACTGGCATCGGGAAGATCCTCCGCCGTCGCGCTCGACCGAACTGCGACAGCTCCGTCGTCATCGGCCAGGTCGACGTACGCGGAACCGACGTCGTCCACAAGGGCGTCGGACATGTCCCCTGCCAGGAAAGCGCTCCGCAGTGCAGCGCCGACGTCGCGAAGCGACGACCGACCTGATCCCAGAGCCTCGACCTGCTCCTTGACAATGATGTCGAGCCCATTGGTGGTCACGAAGTCGCGGTAGGCGGCAGCAGTCGTCGCGAAGCCACCCGGCACACGCACGCCCTCGCTCTCGAGCGACTGGATCATCTCCCCCAGTGAGGCGTTCTTACCGCCGACCACGGCGACATCGCCCATGCCGGCCTTCTCGAGCGGAACGACCAACGACTCGCTCATCCCGGCCACCTCTACTTCCCGGCCACCTCTTCTTCTTCCTCTGCGCGCTCCGCATCCGCGTGCCGACACGGCGCGACGCCCCTCACTTCAGGGTAGGGGTCGACTCCGGTTCCGGTAAGGGTCGAAGGTCCCCTCCGGAGTGCGGCACGGTTCGTCGTGCGGCATCATCGGGGCGGGTGGATCGGTGGATCCGGCGGCCATCGATCGCTCGTCGGCGTGCACCGAGGAGTGCGAGCACTCGAGGAGAGGCACAGGGGAGTCGCGATGGCATCTCCGGACACTGCACCCCACGGTGGTCGTGTCTGCATCGACGGGAATGAGGCGGTCGCACAGGTCGCCCATGCCCTCAGTGAGGTGATCGCCATCTACCCGATCACTCCAGCATCGCCGATGGGCGAATACGCGGACGTGTGGTCGGCGGCCGGACGCAGCAACGTCTGGGGCACGGTTCCCGAGGTCGTCGAGATGCAGGCGGAGGGCGGCGCCGCCGGCGCGCTGCACGGCGCCGTCACCGAAGGTGCCCTCGCGACGACGTTCACGGCCTCCCAGGGACTCCTTCTCATGATCCCCAACCTGTTCAAGATCGCCGGTGAGCTGACACCGGCGGTCGTCCACGTGGCTGCTCGCACGGTCGCCACCCACGCACTGTCGATCTTCGGTGACCACAGTGACGTGATGGCCGCACGGTCGACGGGGTGCGCCATGCTGTGCTCGTCGTCGGTTCAGGAGGCACACGACCTCGCGGCCGTTGCACACGGCGCCACACTCGCCGGACGTGTGCCCTTCCTCCACTTCTTCGACGGCTTCCGGACCTCCCACGAGATCAACACGATCCGCACCCTCGACTCGTCCGATCTCCGGGCGCTCATCGACGACGAGGACGTGCTGGCCCACCGCGAACGTGGCCTGAGCCCCGAGAATCCGTCGCTCCGGGGCTCGGCACAGAACCCCGACGTGTTCTTCCAGGCCCGGGAAGCGGTCAACGCCTACTACGACTCACTTCCCGCCATCGTGGCCGACCGGATGGAACGTCTCGCCGGTCAGACGGGCCGGCGTTACGGCCTGGTCGACTACGAGGGTGCACCCGACGCCGAGCGGGTTCTGGTCCTCATGGGCTCGGGGGCGGGTGCCGCCCGCGAGGCCGTCCGCGCGCTGTCCGCAGAAGGAGAGCGCGTGGGGGTCGCGGTGATCCGCCTGTTCCGTCCCTTCCCGGTCGACGCGTTCCTCGAGGCACTCCCCGACACGACGCGCGCTGTAGCGGTCCTCGACCGCACGAAGGAACCCGGAGCGGTCGGCGAGCCTCTCTTCACGGATGTCATATCCGTCCTCGCCGAGACGGCCGACACCGGCGACCGGGCGCCCGTGCACGTCGTAGGTGGGCGCTACGGGCTCTCGTCCAAGGAGTTCACCCCGGCCATGGCGAAGGCGGCGTTGGACGAGCTGACGAGTGAGGAGCCGCAGCGGAGGTTCACTGTCGGCATCGTCGACGACGTCACGCGCCTCAGTCTTCCGGTCGACCCCGGGTTCCGCAGCAACCAGGCGCCGACCCGTGCCGTGTTCTTCGCCCTGGGCTCCGACGGTACCGTGAGCGCCAACAAGTCCTCGATCCGGATCATCGGCGAGCAAGGCGGGCAGGAGGCGCAGGGCTACTTCGTCTACGACTCCCGCAAGGCCGGCGCGACGACCGTCTCACACCTTCGATTCGGCCCGGAACCCATCGAGTCGACATACCTCGTCGACGACGCCGACTTCGTCGCATGCCATCAGTTCCACATGTTGAACGACGTCGATGTCCTGGCACCGGCACGACCGGGGGCGACGTTCCTGCTCAACGCCCCGTACGCGCCCGACGAGGTGTGGGACAACCTCCCTGTCGAGATCCAGGAAAGGCTGATCGACGACGGTATCGAGCTGTGGATCGTCGACGCACACCGGATCGCGAGCGAGTTGGGGCTCGCCGGGCGAATCAACACGGTCATGCAGACCTGCTTCTTCGATCTCACCAGCGCGCTCGAGACCGAGGAGGCGATCCGACACGTGAAGGCGTCGATCGAGTCGGTGTACGCGAAGGCGGGACCCGAGGTGGTGCGCCGGAACCTCGACGCGGTTGACCGGTCGCTCGAGGCGCTCTGTCGAGTCGAGATCCCCCGGACTGCGACGAGCGGGATCTCGCGGCGGCAGCGCATTCCCGACGACGCACCCGACTTCGTCCGCCGGGTCACCGCCCGGCTGCTGGCCGGAGAGGGTGACCTACTTCCCGTGAGCGCGCTTCCCGTCGACGGGATCTTTCCCACGGATACGGCGTGCTACGAGAAGCGGGGCCTCGCCCACGAGATCCCCATCTGGGAGCCCGACCTCTGCATCGACTGCGGGAAGTGCGCGATCGTCTGTCCGCATGCCGCGATCCGGATGAAGGTCTACCGACCCGACACACTCGAGGAACTCCCCGGCGAGATCCCGACGAAGTCGTTCCGTTCGCGCGAGGCCGACGGCCTATCGCTCACGATCCAGGTGGCCCCCGACGACTGCACGGGATGTGGGATCTGTGTCGACGTGTGCCCCGCACACAGCAAGTCGGAGGTTCGCCACAAGGCGATCAACATGCGGTCGGCCGCCGACCATCGAGACGTGGAGCGCGGCCACTTCGAGCGCTTTCTCGCAGTCCCCGAGATCGACCGGCGGCTCCTCGCACACGATTCGGTGAAGGGCTCCCAGATTCTCGAGCCGCTCTTCGAGTTCTCGGGCGCGTGTGCCGGATGCGGGGAAACGCCGTACCTGAAGCTCCTCACCCAGCTCTTCGGCGATCGTCTGATCGTGGCCAATGCGACGGGCTGCTCGTCGATCTACGGCGGGAATCTCCCCACGACGCCGTGGGCCAGGAACGACGACGGCCGCGGGCCCGCGTGGTCCAACTCGCTCTTCGAGGACAACGCCGAGTTCGGCCTCGGGATGGGTCTGGGCCTCGACCGCCACGTGACGGAGGCGCGCCGTCTCCTGCGGAACCTCGCATCGACGGTCGGAACAGAGCTCGCAACCGACATTCTCGGCGCCGACCAGTCGACCGAAGCCGGCATCGCTGCCCAACGGGCACGGGTCTGTGAGTTGCGGACGCGCTTGGCGGACCTCGCCGGTGACGAGGCAGCGTTCCGACTCGCCAGTGTCGCCGATC
Source organism: Acidimicrobiia bacterium (assembly GCA_041394025.1). Classification (NCBI taxonomy): domain Bacteria; kingdom Bacillati; phylum Actinomycetota; class Acidimicrobiia; species Acidimicrobiia bacterium. Next base: position 1,380,190 of record JAWKJA010000002.1, read on the forward strand.
GGCTGGTGCGCACGAGCGTCTGGATCGTCGGTGGCGATGGCTGGGCCTACGACATCGGGTTCGGGGGACTCGACCACACGCTCGCGTCGGGCCGCGACGTCAACATGCTCGTCCTCGACACGGAGGTCTACTCCAACACAGGAGGACAGGCGTCGAAGGCGACTCCCCGTGCGGCGGTCGCCAAGTTTGCAGCGGCGGGCAAGACGACCCCGAAGAAGGACCTCGGCGCGATCGCGATGGCGTACGGAAACGTGTACGTCGCGCAGGTCGCACTCGGCGGAAGTGACATCCAGACCGTCAGGGCATTCCAGGAAGCCGATGCGTGGCCGGGTCCGGCGCTCGTGATCGCCTACTCGACGTGCATCGCCCACGGCATCGACATGTCACGCTCGATGGGGCACCAGAAGGACGCTGTCCGGAGCGGGTACTGGCCCCTCTACCGTTTCCACCCCGGCCCGTCTGGCCATGAGCACCCCTTCCACCTCGACTCCCACGCGCCCACGATGTCCTTTCGTGATTTCGCCTCCGGCGAGGCACGCTTCGCCATGCTCGCCCGGTCAGATCCGGGGCGAGCCGACGCCCTCGCCGAGCTCGCCCAGGCCGACGTCGACGAGCGTTGGCGTTTCTACGAGCAGCTCGTCGGTATCGAACGTACGGTGCCCCATGTGTCCGCCGACGACGCTGCCGAGGCCCCCGGCGAGGACCGCGGTAGCGGCAACCCCAACGACAACGAGGAGACGAACACGTGACCGACACGACCTCCGGACGACCCGACCTGACCACGCGCTACCTGGGCTTCGAACTGCGCTCTCCGCTCGTGGCGTCGGCATCTCCATTGACGGGATCGGTGGAAGGACTGCAACGCCTGGCCGACGCGGGTGCGGCCGCCCTCGTGATGCCGTCGCTCTTCGAGGAGCAGCTCGTCCACGACCAGGTGCAGATCCAGGCCTACCTCGACACCGGGGCCGAGAGCTTCGGAGAGGCACAGACGGTCGTACCCGAGCTCATCGACTACAACACAGGTCCCGAGCGGTATCTCGGGGTGCTGGCAGAGGCGCGTGAACGCGTGTCGGTTCCGCTGATCGCCAGCCTGAACGGAACGACGCTCGGCGGATGGGCCCGCTACGCGCACCAGTGCGAGCAGGCCGGTGCCGACGCACTGGAACTGAACGTCTACCTGCTCGCGTCCGACCCGTCCGAGTCAGCTGCGGTGGTGGAGGACCGCTACGTCGAGCTCGTGGAGACCGTCGTCTCGAGCGTGGGAATCCCGGTCGCCGTGAAGCTCGCCCCGTATTTCACCTCCTTCGGCCATCTCGCCCGGCGTCTCGCCGACGCCGGGGCGCAGGCCCTCGTGCTCTTCAACAGGTTCACCCGCCTCGACGTGGAACTCGAGAAGCTCGAAATCGAGCTCCCCATCGATCTGAGCACCCCCGCGGCCCTGGGGCTTCCACTGCGGTGGACGGGAATTCTCTTCGGTGAGGTCGACGCCGAGCTGGCGGTCTCGGGTGGGGTCCACTCGGGTTGCGACGCCGCCAAGGCTCTCCTGGTCGGCGCCGACGTCGCGATGATGACGTCGGCGGTTCTCCAGCGCGGGGAGTCGGCGTTCGCAGAGGTCGAGGACGAGCTCTCGACATGGCTCACCGAGAACGACTACGAGTCGGTGGCCCAGCTCCGGGGAAGCATGAGCCGGGCGCGTGTCCCGGACCCCTCGGTCTACGCGCGGGCCAACTACCTCCGGTCGCTGATCCACTACGCCGGCCGATACCGGCCCACACCGACCTGATGGCGGACCCCGTGGTAGACGCGTCGGCGCGTGCGATCGCAGGTCCGGTCGCAGCCGCGAGGGGGGCGGTGTGATGGAGCGCCTGGGTGTCCTCGACGCGTTCTTCCTCGAGACCGAAGATGCCGTCAACCACATGCACATCGGCGCCCTCTGCATCGTGGAGGGACCGCCGCCTGGCCCCGACGAGCTCGAGCGACTCGTCACCGCGAAGCTCCCCCTCGTGCCCCGCTACCGGCAGAAGGTCCGAACGGCACCGGCGAACATCGGCCGACCGGTCTGGATCGACGACACGCGCTTCGAGATCGCCTACCACATCCGCCACACGGCACTGCCCCCTCCGGGTGGTCACGACGAGCTCCGCAACCTGATGGGCCGCGTGATGTCCCAGCAGCTCGACCGCCGGCGGCCCCTGTGGGAGATGTGGGTCGTCGAGGGCCTCCCCGACGACCGGTGGGCCGTGATCACGAAGGTGCACCACTCGATCGTCGACGGGATCGCCGGCACGGAGCTCCTGGCGGCCATCTTCGACATCGAACTCGATGCGGACCCGCCCCCGCACGTCGAATGGACGCCCCGTCCCGAGCCGTCGTCGCTCGACCTCGCGATGCACTCCCTTCGCGGGATCCTGGCAGCACCCGTCGTACGGACCCGTGCAGCTCTCGCCACTCTCCACGATCCGGTCCCGACGATCCGGCGTCTCGCCGACACCGCACGCGGCCTCGGTCGGATGGGTGGAATGCTCCGCCCCCGACCGCCCTCGTCGCTCATGCGACCCATCGGACCGCACCGCCGGTACCACTGGGCAGGCGCGTCACTCGACGACGTGAAGACCGTGCGGCGAGAGCTGGGAGGGACTGTGAACGACGTCGTACTCGCGGTCGTGACCCACGGGTGGCGCGATCTCCTCACGGCCCGCGGTGAGTCCTGTGAGGGCCGCACCGTCCGCTCCGTCGTACCCGTGTCGCTGCGCGCGCCCGACGAGCACGGCCGACTCGACAACCGCGTATCGGTCATGTTCGCCGACCTGCCCGTCGGCATCGAAGATCCCGTGGAACGACTCACCGACCTCAGCACGCAGCTCGGCAATCTGAAGCGCTCGGGAGAGATCGAGGCGGTCGACTCGTTCCTGAGCGGCGGCGATGCCACACCTGCTCTCCCCCACGCACTGGCCAGCAGGGCACTCACGCACATGCAGCCGTTCGTCGAGACCATCACGACCAACGTGCCGGGCCCGCAGTTCCCGCTCTACGCAGCGGGCCGGAAGGTGCTCGAGCTCTTGCCGTTCGTCCCGATCGCGGGGAGAATGGAACTCACGGTCGCGATCCTCTCCTACATGGGGCAGCTCAGGTTCGCCGTCACAGGTGACTACGAGCACGCCGCCGACATCGACGTCCTCGCCGGCGGAATCGAGCGCGGCATGACGGAACTCCTGGAGGCCGCAGCCAGGAGTGGTGACGAAATCCTGTCGAAAGGATGATTCATGCAGAAGATCGTCGTGGGTGTCGACGGCTCGGACGAGTCACGTCGAGCGTTGGAATGGGCTGCTTCCGAAGCCCGGAACCACGCAGGCCGCCTCATCGTGATCACGGCCTGGGAGACCCCGGTCCTCGTGGACGGAAGTGGATTCTGGGAAGGCGCCGAGCATTCTGAGGAGTTCCGGATCGACGCAGAGAAGGTCGCCACGTCCATGGCACAGGATGTCTGTGACGGCTTGGAACACGACACCCGGGCCGTCGAAGGACCGGCGGCTCGGGTACTCGTCGATGAGGCCTCCGACGCCGACATGCTGGTGGTGGGTTCCCGGGGTCGCGGCGGGTTCTCGAGTCTCCTGCTGGGCTCTGTCAGCAGTCAGTGCGCCCACCACGCCCGCTGCCCCGTGGTGATCGTGCCCGACAGGCCGTGACGGCCCTGCGTCAGCAGATGCGGGGGAGCTGATCGCCTGCGAGCATCAGGAGGGGGCGTGTCGTCCCGAGCCCGGTGCGGAGATGAACGGACGCCGGCCCCGCCTCGATTCTGCCGATGACTGCTGCCCCCGTGCCGAGTGGATGAGCCGACGCTGCCGCCAGGACCGCGTCGACGTCGGCGGCAGCGACGGCCGCGACGCACACGCCCTCGTTGGCGACGTAGAGAGGATCCAGTCCGAGTGTGGCGCACGCGGCACGCACCGGCTCCAGGACAGGGACCGCGTCGTCGTCGACCTCGATGGTGACGTCCGCCACCGCAGCGAGCTCGTTCAGGACCGTGGCCACGCCACCGCGGGTCGCGTCCCGCAGGCAGCGGACGGACCCGGCTGTGAGCATTGCCTCGACCAGCCCGGTGAGCGGTGCCGTGTCGCTTCCGACATCTACGTCGAATCCGGTCCCCGCACGGCGCGACATGACAGCGACACCGTGGGTTCCCACCGGCCCCGAGACCAGGACGGTGTCGCCGGGCCGGATGTGCTGCGGGCCGATGCTCACACCCTCGGGAACCGAACCGATTCCCGAGGTGACGACGAAGATGCCGTCGGCACTCCCCCGCTCGACGACCTTCGTGTCGGCAGCGACGAGGCGAACGCCGGCGTCTTCGCAGGCCTCACCCATGGACTTCGCGATCCGACCGAGTCCGTCGATCGCGAAGCCCTCCTCCAGGATGAAGGCTGCCGAGAGGCACTCGGGGCGGGCGCCCACGACGGCGAGGTCGTTCACGGTCCCGTTGACAGCCAACGCGCCGATGTCGGAGCCGGGAAAGAACGGCGGCTGCACGACGAACCCGTCGGTCGTGAACGCCAGACGGTTCCCGCCGATCTCGACGACGGCGGCGTCGCCGAGTCGGGCGAGTTCGGGATCGCCGAGGGCAGGCTGGAACACGGTCCGGACGAGGTCGGCCGAGAGGCGGCCGCCACTGCCGTGACCGAGGAGCACGCGATCGCCCGGAGGAAGCGGTGCCGGGCATGCGAACGCCAGGGCTTCGGATCTGCCGGGAGTCTCGCCGGGTGAACGCGGTCGGCTCACGTGGCACCTGAGGCCGCGACCCGCCCGGCCAGTCGGTAGGCGGCGCACGCACCCTCGCTGGAGACCATCGGTGCCCCGAGCGGATGCTCCGGTGTGCACTCGAGACCGAACGCCGGGCACTCGTCGGGCCGAGCACGTCCCTGGAGGACGAGTCCCGCGATGCAGCGCTCCGACTCGACCACCGGGTCATCCCGTGCGGGGAAGCGTCGTCCGGCGTCGAAGGAGCAGTACGTCTCGCGTAGCCGTAGACCGGACTCGGGAAGAACACCGATGCCCCGCCAAGCCCGGTCGCAGGGCTCGAAGACCTCGTCGACGATCTCCTGTGCCGGCGGATTTCCGTTCGGACGCACCGCACGGACGTACTGGTTCTCGAGCTCGGCGCGACCGGTCTCGAGCTGCTCGACGGCCATGGCGACACCCTCGAGCAGGTCGACCGGCTCGAAGCCGGTGATCACGATCGGTACGTCGTAGCCGGTGGTGATGGGGGCGTACTCCCCCCACCCCATGACGGTGCACACGTGGCCCGGGGCGAGGAAGCCCTGAACGCGGTTGCCCGGTGCCGACAGGATCGCCACCATCGCCGGTGGCACGAGAACGTGAGCGACCAGCTCGGTGAAGTTGTCGAGACGCAGCTGCGCCGCGCGGTGGACCGCCATGGCATTGGCCGGTGCCGTGGTCTCGAAGCCGACGGCGAAGAAGACGACCGTGCGGTCCGGCTCGGCGCGGGCGATCTCGACCGCGTCGAGCGGTGAGTACACGACCCGGACATCCGCGCCGGCAGCACGCGCCCGCAGCAGATCGTCACGGGAACCGGGAACCCGGAGCATGTCACCGAACGAGCACAGCGTGACTCCCGGGCGACGGGCGAGCTCCAGCGCATGGTCGATGACCGAGAGCGGGGTCACACATACCGGGCAACCCGGTCCGTGAACCAGCTCCACGCTGTCGGACAGCAGTTCGTCGAGGCCCGTGCGGACGAGTGTGTGTGTCTGGCCGCCGCACACCTCCATGAGGACCCAGCGCCGTGTGGCCCGGGCACGGATTCGCTCGAGCAGGTGCCGGGCGATCTCGGTGTCGCGGTACTCGTCGAGGAACTTCATCGGAGCGCTCGGCCCGTTCCCGGGCCGAGCTCCTCGGAGAGGTCGTCCTCCGAGAGGAGGGCGAGGGTCCGGTGCGCCTCCTCCTCGTCGACGACACCGATGGCGAAGCCCACGTGGACGATGACGTACTCGCCGATCCCGACCTCGGGCGTGTAGGCAAGGCAGGCATCACGGCGAACGCCACCGAAATCCACGATCCCCATCGGCAATGCCTCGTCGTCGCGGCGCTCCACGACCCGTCCGGGAATTCCCAGGCACATGTCAGTGACCGCCTCTGTTCGACAGTCGGGCACGGGCCACGAGGGCCTGCCCGAGCGCCAGGCCGCCGTCACCGGGGGGTACGAGGCGCGGCCAGAAGACTTCGAAGCCGGCGTCGGTGAGTAGATCGGCGGTCCTGTCGAGCAGTAGGTCGTTTCCGAACACGCCACCACCGAGGCACACACGCCCGAGCCCCGAGTGTTCCCGCAGTTCGTGGCACACCGTCGCGACCACCCGCGCGAGCGAGCGGTGGAAACGCGCCGCTATCTCGGCCACGGGCCTGTCCGCGCAGCGCGCCGTCACGACCGCGTCGACGAGCGGTCGTGTGTCGACGCAGAGCCGACCCTCCTGCTCGCTGATGTCGACGGGATACTCCCCCTCGACATCGGGGTCGGCGGCCTGCTCGAGCACGATCGCGGCATGTCCCTCGTATGTCGGTGTCACGATGAGACCCAGCAGGACGGAGACAGCGTCGAAGAGCCGCCCGACCGATGTCGTGGGGGCTGTGCCCACACCCGAGGACACCTGCGCGACCACACGGTCGATGACCTCACCGTCGATGCAGTCCTCGAGGAGCGGTCGGGCTCGGGCAAGGCATTCCGCGTCGGCGGTGTGGGCGGCAGCCATGCGCACCGGCTCACGCACGGACAGGTCGCCCCCCGGTTGCGCTACGCACCGGAGGTGCCCCGCTCGCACGGCTTCGTGCGGATCTGCGAGGAGGAACTCCCCGCCCCACGAGCCGTCGTCGTCGCCGAGGCCGAACCCGTCGAAGGCCACGCCGATCACACGGCCTGGAAGCCGGTGTTCGGCCATGACCGCGGCGATGTGCGCGTGATGGTGCTGCACCGGGGCGGTCTCGAGATCCATCGCCTCAGCGAGACGAGTCGTCAGGAAGTCGGGGTGACGATCGTGCGCCACCGCCACGGGCTCGACCCCCAGCAAGCGACGGAGGCGTCCCAGCGCGTCGTGAAACGCCTCGACGGACAGATCGTCGTCGAGATCGCCGATGTGCGGCGACATGAAGGCCCGTCGCCCCGTGGCGACACAGAAACTCACCTGGAGGTGTGCACCGCACGCCAGCACATCCGGACCGTCTTCACGGAGATCGACCGGCTCTGGAGCGAAGCCGCGCGCGCGACGCAGGACCGCGAGACCACCGCGACGGACGGCCGTCACCGAGTCGTCGTAGCGGGCGACGATCGCCCGGTCGTGAACGAGGAACGAGTCGGCGATTCCTGCGAGGCGGGTTCGGGCCTCTTCGTTCCCGGTACAGATCGGTTCGTCTCCGCGGTTTCCGCTGGTCATCACCAGTGGACGGCCGACCGCGCGCACGAGGAGGTGGTGGAGCGGTGTGGCGGGAAGCATCACACCCAGGCGTCGCTGTCCGGGCGCGACGTCCGGGGCGAGGAACCCACGGTCGCGTGCCAGGACGACCGGCGCACGCCACGACGTGAGGAGATCGGACGTGGCATCGTCGAGGTAGACGATCTCCGATGCCGCGTCGCAATCGCGCACCATGACCGCGAAGGGCTTGTCGGGCCGGTTCTTGCGGACCCTCAGCGCTCCGACCGACGACGCGTTCGTCGCATCGCACGCCAGGTGGTATCCACCGAGTGCCTTCAGGGCGACGATCTCACCCGCGAGAAGCCTTTGTGCGGCTGTCTCGACCGGTTCGACCTCCATTGACCGACCGTCGCCGTCATGCAGGTCGAGGCGCGGTCCGCACGCCGGGCACGCCACCGGCTCGGCGTGGAAACGGCGGTCGGACGGATCGGTGTACTCACGCGTGCAGTCGCGACAGAGGGGAAACACCCTCATGCTCGTGCGTTCGCGGTCGTATGGCAGCTCGTCGATCACCGTGTAGCGGGGCCCGCAGTCGACACAGTTGGTGAAGGCGTAGCCGTACCGTCGGTCTTCCGGGTCGAGCAGTTCGGCGAGACAGGCGGGGCACGTGGCCAGATCGGGAGGAACGAGCACGGCGTCGGCTTCGCCCGAGCCCGAACCATCGCTGGAGCCCGACCTACCCGGGGACGCTGCCGACCTGTCGATGGTGAACGTGGCCGCGCCCGACGCCGGGCGCGCCGTGCGTCGAAGTCCCGTGATTTCCGCACGGGGGGGAGCCTCCGCCTCGAGCGCGTCGCAGAACCGATCGATGTCGGCCGGCGTCCCTTCGATGTCGATCTCGACCCTCCCCCCGACGTTGCGCACTGTGCCCGTGAGTCCGTGACGGTGGGCGAGGTGCCAGACGAACGGCCGGAACCCGACGCCCTGCACGACACCCGTGACCGTGACGCGGACGCCGACACGGGTCGTCGTACTGCCGGAGGGAGCCTGCACCGTCCTCACGGAAGGGCCGTCTCGAGATCACGTGTGATGGACGCCATGACATCGTCGAGAGCCCGTTCGACAGCGGGCGACAATCCCGGTCCTTCGCCGAAGTCGCCTCCCTCGACGCCGTAGAGGAGGAGTTTCCGCGGCATTCGACCGAGTGCGCGCGCGAGAGCGACGGCCTCGCCCGGGCCGGCGGCATGGCTGCTTCGCGCCCGCGGATCTTCCGGGATGTCGTGCTGCCGACCTGCTTCCGGATCGGGCCGGTCGGGATCGCCGGGCTCCAGGACGAGCCGGTGGATGGTTCCCGGTTCTGCGCCCGAGCGGACACCGTCCACGACAATGGCCAGTTCGGCACCGTCCCACGCGTCGATGACCCGCGTCGGCTCACCGTCGAGCGCGTACACCTCCACCGTCGCGCCGAGGCGTTCCTCGGCCAGATCGGCGGCGCGCAGTCCGACTCCGTCGTCGCGCCGGAAATCGTTGCCGACCCCGATGAGCCGAGCAGCCGTCATGTCTCGCCTCCACCCTCGGTGGCGCCCCGGGTCGTGCCCGAGCCGTCGTCCACCGTGAGATCGAGGAAATGGGTGGCGCACGAGATGCACGGGTCGTAGTTGCGGATGATCTGCTCGCTCCGGAGCTGAAGTGTGTCCTGGTCGAGACCCAGGTTGTCGTCGACGAAGTGCCACAGGTCGTGCTCGATGGTGGGTTGGTTCTGGGAGGTGGGCGGGATGATCCGGGCGTCGAGGATCGAGCCGTCGTCGGCCAGCTCGTAACGGTGGTACAGGAGACCTCGCGGGGCCTCCGTACAGGCGTGGCCGACAGCGGCGCGGGGCTCCACGGTCACGGCGGGCCGGTCGGGCGGTTCGTACCCGTCGAGAATGGTGAGCGCCTCCTCACAGGCGTGGAGGACCTCGACCGCGCGGACGACGATGCTTCGAAACGGGTTGCGGCATTCGGCGCCGAGGCCGGCCGACCGGGCCGCCTCCCGCGCGACGGGTGTCAAGTGATCCGAGCCGAGGCTGTAGCGGGCCAAGGGCCCGACGAGATACTCGGCCCGTTCGAGGAGGTGGGCGTGGAGGGCGGTGGAGTGCTCGACGTGCTCCTCCTCGATGTGATCGAGGAACGCGCGCTCGTCGACGTCGAGGCCCCGGTCGGAGCGGATCCTCCCATCGAGAACGGCGTATTCGTCGGTTCGCGTGAGAGCCACGTGCTCGTGGCCGTGGTCGAAATCGGGAAAGTCGAAACCTGCGACCCACTGCACGGTGGCGACGGCGTCGTCGCGAGCTCGGCGGAGCGTCTCGCTGAGGGGCCGGAGCTCCCGCTTCGTCGGAACGCGGTAGAACCCACCGACGCGGACATTCACCGGGTGTACGGCCCGCCCACCGACCTGCTCGATGACGGCATTCCCCGCCTTCTTGAGCCGCAGGCTCCGCTCGACCGCGGGCCGGTGGTCGGCTGCCATGTCGATGGCGCTGTCGTAACCCAGGAAGTCGGGGGCGTGGAGCATCGCGATGTGCAGCGTGTGGCTCTCGATCCACTCGCCGTAGTAGAGGAGCTTCCGGAGGTCGCGCAACGCGCCGTCGACAGTGGCACCACATGCGTCCTCGATGGCCCGCACACTGCTCATCTGGTAGGCCACAGGGCAGATTCCACAGATCCTGGCCGTGATGTCAGGGGGCTCGGTGTAGGCGCGCCCCCGGAGGAACGCCTCGAAGAACCGGGGCGGCTCGTAGATCTCCAGTTGAACGTCGCGCACCGAGCCGTCGACGATCTCGACGTACATCGCCCCCTCGCCCTCGACGCGGGCGAGGGCATCGACCTTCATCGTCCGGCTTGCGGGGGCCTTGTGAGTCATGACGTACCGGCATCGACGTCGGCGGCCGCCTCACGAAACGGCTCGGCGTAGGCGTTGAAGGTCCGGAAGGCTCTCACGACGTCGCGGTCGGGCATCCCGAGGTCGCGCAGGCGCTCGACGAGTGGTGAGGTGTTGACGGTATCGGCCGGCCCGAAGCATCCGTAGCACCCTCGATCGTACGTCGGGCAGAGCGCGCCGCACCCGGCGTGAGTGACCGGACCGAGACACGGTGTCCCGTGGGCGACCGTCACACACACGTTTCCACGCAGCTTGCACTCCACACACACACTGTGGGAGGAGACATTCGGCTTCCGGTTGTGGAGGAACGAGGAGATCACCTCGAGCAGCTGGCCCTTGTCGATCGGACACCCGCGGAGCTCGAAGTCGACGGGAACATGGTCGGAGATCGGCGTCGACGTCTCGAGCGTCGAGACGAACGCGGGTTGTGCGTACACGACCGCGGCGAACTCCCGCACGTCGTCGAAGTTTCGCAGTGCCTGGATACCTCCGGCTGTTGCACACGCGCCGATGGTCACGAGTCTGCGCGACGAACGTCGGACCTCACGGATCCTCTCCGCGTCGGCAGCAGTCGTGACCGAGCCTTCCACAAGGGACAGATCGTAGGGCCCTGCGACCGTGGCACGTGACGCCTCGAGGAAGTACGCGATGTCGACGGCCCCGGCGATGTCGAGCAGTTCGTCCTCGCAGTCCAGCAACGACAACTGGCAGCCGTCACACGAGGCGAACTTCCACACGGCGAGCGACGGGCGCGACGGAGTCACAGCTCACGCACCCTCATCAGGGACGACACGTCGTCATAGCCGAAAACCGGGCCGTCGCGGCAGACGAAGTTCGCTCCGAACTGGCAGTGGCCGCAGTGGCCGACGGCGCACTGCATGTTGCGTTCCAGCGACACACGCACGCGCTCGGGACTGACGCCCTGTGCGACAAGGGCGTCGGCAGTGAACCGGATCATCACCTCGGGCCCGCAGACGAGCGCGAACGTGTCGGAAAAGTCGACGTCCGCCCGGGGCACGAGACTCGGGACGACGCCGACATCGTCGCACCAACCGGGATCGGCGACATCGACGGTGATTCTCACGTCGAGGTCCGACCGGGACCGCCACTCTTCGATCTCGTGCTGGTACAGGAGATCGTTCGGACGGCGGGCGCCGATGAGGACGGCGACGCGACGGAAGCTGTCCCGCTCGGAGATCACCGCACGCACCGCGGGACGCACGGGCGCCAGACCGATGCCGCCCGCCACGATGATGACGTCGTGTCCGGTCGCCGAGTCGAGAGCCCAGTCGGTTCCGTACGGCCCGCGGACCCCGATCTCGTCCCCGGTCCCCGTTGCGCAGAGCGCCGCCGTGACCGCTCCCACCGCCCGGATCGTGAAGACGAGCCGGGCCGGACCATCCGTACCACTCACCGAAATCGGTACCTCACCGATTCCGGGGGCCCAGAGCATGTGGAACTGGCCGGGAACGGGCTGCGCCATCGCTCCGTCGGGAATGTCCACCGTGAGCGTCACCGTGTCGTCGAGGTCCCGTGACGACGACACGACCCGGCCCCGGTGGGGCGCCATCGTCGGTCCGGCGGGTGATACACGATCACGTGCCACGGTGACGGCCGTACAGGTCGAGGAGTTGGAGACGGGTGGCCTGGAGCCGACTGACCATCACGCGCGAGAAGCGCTGCATGAGCGCGTATCCGAGTCGGGGATCGTCGTCGCACTTCCCGCGCAGACACGCGCCGTCGAAGGCCACGGTGCGGGTGTCTTCGAGCGCGCGGGCGTCGTACGACCAGCGGTACGGCGGAAACAGCCATGACCAGCCGACGACATCACCCGGCCCGAGAGTGTCGATGATCAGCGCGCCCCCGTCGGGAACGTGCACCTCGAGGCCCACCCGCCCGGTCCTGATCAGGTAGAAGGTGTCGGCGTGCTCGCCTTCCTGCAGCAGCAGGCCACCGGCCGGGAACTGCACGTTCTTCGCGCAACCCGCGACAAGATCGAGATCCTCCGCCGCGAGGCCGTCGAAGACACCGGCCTCACCGATGAGATCGGCGATGAAGCGCACCGTCACGTCGAGTACCTCCGAGCGTCGGAGAGCGGGGCGGCACGAATGGCCGCCATCTCCTCGGTGATGTCGATTCCGACCGGGCACCACGTGATACACCGTCCGCAGCCCACGCAGCCGGATGAGCCGAACTGGTCGATCCAGGTTCCCAGCTTGTGCGTCATCCACTGGCGGTAGCGCGATCTCGTCGTGGAACGTACGGCGCCACCGTGGACGTACGAGAAGTCCATCGTGAAGCATGAGTCCCACCGACGTTCCCGCGTGGCCTCGGTTCCGGTGACGTCGGTCGAGTCCTCGACGGTGCTGCAGAAGCAGGTTGGGCACACGAGTGTGCAGTTGGTGCACGCGAGGCACCGCTGCGCTACGTCGTCCCACCGTGGGTGCTCGAGGTTGTCGGCGAGGACTTCCCTGATGCCATGGGTGTCGAGGGTGCGACCCATGACCGACGCCGCTGCCTCCACGACTGCATCGACGGCATCGTGGTCGGTCGGCTCCGCCGTCCGGCCGGACAGCTCGCTCAGTACGTCGCGTCCGGCATCCGATCCGGCTTCGATGACGAACTCGTGGCGTTCCCCGTCGAGGAGCTCCGTCAGCGCGAGGTCCTCGCCGCCCGATACCCGCGGGCCTGCGTCCATGGAGGTGCAGAAACATGTTCCGGCGGGTGTACCGCAGTTGACGGCGACGAGGAACGCCGACCCGCGACCCCGCCGGTAGGTCCGGTCGGGCTCATCACAGTCGAGGAAGACCCTGTCCTGAATCGCCATCGCGTGCAGCTCGCAGGCCCGCACCCCGAAGAAGGCGTGGGACCGATGGCCCGCGTCGGGCTCTTCGATGAGGCGGAAGACGCCGTCGCTGCGTTCCGCCCGCCAGAGGACCGTACGGGGCGGGAAGAGAAACCGCTTCCACGAGTGGGGCCCGACGGCGTAGCCGAACAGGGCGCCGTCGTCACGCGAGCGGAGGCGGTAGTGACCACCGTCCTGCTCGTCGGTCACCCCGGCGGGGAGGTCACGCACGGTGTCGATCTCGTCGTACACGATCGCCTCGCCCACCACCGTCGGCCCGACCACGCGCATCCCGCGCTCCTTCAGGACGCGCAGTAGATGATCGAGGCCGTCGACGTCGATGACGAGGCCGGGGACGTCCTCTCTGCCCACGACGCCACCATGCCACGTCCACCCGGGCAGGTCGACCGACGTCGACGCTGTCGGGTCACCGCAGGAGCGCCATCGTCTCGCCCGCCAGGCCCACCGTGTCGGGTGTGGCCGTACCCGGCATCAGGTTCACGATGTGGCCGTCGAGCCCTGCGTCGTTGAACACCTGGAGTCGTTCGGCGACGGTCTCCGGCGAGCCCGCGACGACCATGGCGTCGAAGGACTCCGCGCCGAACTGGTCACGCAGTGGTGCGGTGGCGGCCACGGCCCGGTCGTGCGTGGGGGCGAGCGCGAGCGTCCCGAGACGGGTCCGGGTCACCTCCGAGGGGTCCCGACCGACATCGGCGCAGTGCGCATCGAGCACGTCGAGCTTGTGCCGGACCTCATCGACGTCCCCGAAGAGGTTGCAGTAATCGGCGAAGCGCGCCACGAGCCGGAGTGTCTTCTTCTCACCTCCACCACCGATGAGGATCGGGGGACCGCCCTCGCGCACCGGGCCCGGCACGTTGAAGGCGTCGGTGATGCTGTGATGCCTGCCGTCGTAGGAGGGTGAGTCGTCGCCGAACATGCGTGTACAGATCTCGAGAGCGTCCTCGAGGCGCTCGAAGCGCTCACCGACCGCCGGGAACTCGTAGCCGTAGGCGGCGTGCTCCACATCGAACCACGCGGCGCCGATCCCGAGAACGGCACGGCCCGACGAGATCACGTCGAGGCTGGTGACCATCTTCGCCAGGAGTGCCGAGTTGCGGTAGGTGACTCCGGTCACGAGCGCGCCGAGGTCGACGGTGCTCGTACGGCCCGCGAGCGCGGCGAGTGTCGTGTAGGCCTCGAGGATCGGGTCGGTCGGTGAGCCGACGACCGGGATCTGGATGAAGTGGTCCATGACCCAGACCGAGTCGAAGCCGGCGTCCTCCGCCGCGGCGGCCAACTCCACCACGCGGTCGAACAGGTGGTCGCTCGGCGTGTCGGGGAACGTGAAGCTGGGGATCTGGAAACCTGCGTAGGCCATACGTCCCTCCTTGTGCGGACGGTCGGCACACTACGTGCTCCGCTCCGGTGGCCCACCGCGCCGACGCCCCCGGGATGGTGCAGGTGACAGGCTCAGGGCCCACCAACCGCACCATCCCGGCGGGCACCGCCTAGCCTGCGGCCATGAAGACGACCGACGGCACCGACACGAAGGCCGTCATCCTCTCTGTGGCGCTGCGGCGCTTCGCCGATCAGGGCTACGCCGGGACGAGCCTCAACGAGATCGCCGACGAGGTCGGGATCCGCCGGCCGAGTCTCCTGCACCACTTCCCCTCGAAGGAGGCGCTGTACCGGGCTGTCCTCCTCGACGAGTTCGCCGACTGGTTCGAGCTCGTCGAGGACGCCGTGCAGGTGCCGCGTGAGGGCTGGCCGCAGGTGGAGCGGGTGCTGCGCGCCGCCTTCGTCTTCTTCGAGGAGCACCCGGAGTTCGTGGTGCTCGCCCGGCGGGAGGCTATCGACGGCGGCCCGATCCTCCAGCAGGAGCTCGGTGCGGCCATCCGGCCGCTCTTCGACCGTGGCGCGGCGTTCCTCACCCACGAGATGGACGAAGGGCGGCTGGTCCGCTACGACGCGCGCCAGCTCCTCCTCACGGGGTACGGGGCGATCCTGTCGTACATGTCGGACGCGGCCCTGATCACGGGACTCATCGACGGTGACCCGATGTCCGACGAGATGCTGGCCGACCGCCGCGAGCACCTCATCGACTTCTTCCGGAACGCCGTCGCTCCGCAGACCCCCTGACCGGTCCGACGCGTCGTCGGCGCGGCTGCCGGCGACCCGCTCAGGAACCGTCACCGTCCGGGAGGATGACCCTCTTCACGAGATCGGCACCCTGGTTGCGGGCGTTGTTGACCCGCGTGCTCACGGGCCACTTCTCGAGCACGTCGTTGTTCGCCGGAACCAGGAGCTCCTGAAGGGACCCGGCGTCGCGGTTGTCGGGGTCGAGCCACTCGCCCCACGCGCTCTCGGGGAGGATCACGGGCATGCGGTCGTGAACCGGTGCCATCAGGTCGTTGGCGGTCGTGGTGACGATCGCCGCCGAGCGCACGGGCTCCGCGTCGTCGTCGGCCGGGTCGCGCCACGTCTCGCTCAATCCGGCGAAGGCGAGGGGCTCACCGTCGGCAGGGCTGAACAGCCACGGCTGCTTGGGCCTGTCGGGGACCCGCTCCCACTCGTAGAAGGCCGTGACGGGGATCAGGCAGCGGTGCTTCCGGAAGGCGTTGCGGTAGGCAGGTTTCTCGGCCACGGTCTCCGCCCGGGCGTTGATCATCCGGTCGCCGATCTTGAGCTCCTTCGCCCAGAAGGGCACGAGCCCCCACCGCAGCGTCTCGAGCGTGCGGGCTCCCTCTTCGCCGGTCACGGCGTAGATCTGCGCCCGCGGGGCCACGTTGTAGCGGGCACCGAGGTCGGGTAGGCCCCCCGAGTCGCGGGACGACCCGTCACCGGACCCGGTCCCGTCGACGAGCCCGTCGAGTCCGAAGCGCTCCACGAGGAGCTCGGGCGAGGCCACCGACACGAACCGTCCGCACATGGCGGCCATCGTACGGGAGGCCCCGTTGCGCGAGGTGGGCGGACTCCGGCCCCGGGCAATTCCTGACCCGACACTCGACCTTTTGCCCCGGGGCCGCCTAGGGTCGGTCGGTAGCACCGCATACAACGACGCCCGGCACCCACCCCGCCGGAGAAAGAAGGCCACGATGGCGATCCAGTTGGGCGACAAGGCCCCCGATTTCACCGCACAGACGACCGACGGCGAGGTCAACCTCTACGACTACCTCGGCGACAGCTGGGGCGTCCTGTTCTCGCACCCGAAGGACTTCACACCCGTGTGCACCACGGAACTCGGTGCGGTCGCCAAGCTCAAGCCCGAGTTCGACAAGCGCAACGTGAAGGTCCTCGGCCTGAGCGTCGACCCGCTCGACTCCCACGAGGGCTGGGTCGGCGACATCGAGGAGACGCAGGGCGCGGCCCTGAACTTCCCGCTCATCGCCGATCCCGACCGCACCGTGTCGGACCTCTACGGGATGATCCATCCGAACGCCGACGACACGCTCACCGTCCGCTCGGTATTCATCATCGGGCCCGACAAGTCGGTCAAGCTGATGATCACCTACCCGGCGTCGACAGGTCGCAACTTCGACGAGATCCTCCGGGTCATCGACTCGCTCCAACTCACGGCCGACCACCAGGTCGCGACACCGGTGAACTGGACCGACGGCGACGACGTGATCGTGGTCCCCGCGCTCTCGGACGAGGAGGCGACCGAGAAGTTCCCGAAGGGCTTCACGGCGCTCAAGCCCTACCTCCGGGTGACCCCCCAGCCCGACAAGTAGGTCAGCAAAGCTGGTTCAGAGGTAGCCGAGAGCGTCGACGGGGGTGCCGTTGACGCGGACCTCCCAGTGGAGGTGCGCTCCCGTCGAGTATCCGGTGGATCCCACGTAGCCGACGACCTGACCGGCGCTGACCGTCTGGCCGGCACTCACAGCGAGCGACGACTGGTGCCCGTAGAGCGTGGCGATCCCGCCGCCGTGGTCGATGATGACCGTGTTGCCGTAGCCGCCCTGGTAGCCGGCGGCGATCACGACGCCGGTGCCGCCGGCGACGATCGGCGTACCGTAGCCGCTCCCGAAGTCGAGGCCGGTGTGCATCTTGACCACCCCGGAGATCGGGTGCACGCGGGTGCCGAAGTAGCTCGTGATGGGACCGGGGACCGGTCGGAGGAACTGGCCCGTTCCGACGGCACCTCCGCCACCGGAGCCCCCTCCGCCACCACCCGTGCCGCCGGGGGCGGTCGGGGTCGGCGCAGGGACGGGGTCGGGCTGCTGCATCGCCAGGATGAGCTGGGTGATGGCCTGGGACTCGGCCTCGAGATCAGCGAGCTCGGCTTCGAACTCGCCCTTGCGGGCCTGGATGCCGGCGACGACCTCTTCCTCGGCGGCCTCCTCGGCGGCGACCTGGTCGAGCGCGACCTGCTGCTCGGCCCGGAGCGCGTCGAGCTCGGTACGGCGCTCGTCGAGGGCCTGCTGCCGGGCGAGTGCCTCGTCGCGCTGGACCTCGAGCTCCGCCGACAGGACTTCGAGGGCGTCGCGCTGGTCGATGTACCCGTCGACGACCTCACGCCTGTCGCCGGAGACCTGTTCCAGGTAGTGCGTCCCGGCCGCCAGCTCCCGCACGTTCTCGGCGTCCTCGACGAGGTCGACCACGCTGACGTCGCCGCCGCCCTGGTAGAGGTCGACGACCGTGTCGCCGAACTCCTCCTCAGCCCGGTCGAGGGCCCTCTCGGTCTCCTCGACATCGGCCTGGAGCGCGAAGAAGCGCGCCGCCACCTCGTCGTAGGCCGCCTGCGCCGCCTGCACCAGGTACGTGGCCTCGTCGACGCGCTGCTGGGCCTCGGCGACTCGCGCCTGCGCCTCGCCGCGACGTGCCTGCACGGCGTCGAGCTCGGCGAGTGCCTCCGTCTCGGCGACGCCCGCCTCGCCGATCTCCGCGCGCAGCTCGCCGATCCGGGCGTCGTTCTGCGTGGGGTCGAGCGCCGTCTGGGCGGGGCGCGCCGCTCCGGCGGCGACAGGCGTCACCAGGAGGAACGCAGCCACGAGGGCCACCGGGCGGAATCGCATCTGTTTCATCGTAGGGAACATCAGTCACACTGGCAACAGGTCATACACAGGTCATCGGCCGCACGGCCCTCGATCTGTACCTCTGCAGCGGTCGTCGCCGCATCATCGTCGCCGCTATCCGGAAGCGGTCGCAGTGCCACCGTCCGGGAGTTCTTCTGTCATCAAGGCCACGGACCGTGGCGGCCCGGGCCGTGCTCCTGTCGGGTCCTAGACGTTCAGGTACTTGCGCAGGCCGAGCCACGAACCGCAGATGCCGATCACGGCCCCGATGACGAGGCAGAGCAGGCCGATCTGCACGGCGTCGGCCGATGAAGCGTAGAAGTTCTCCAGCAGCTTGCCCAGGTGCTGCTTGGGCGAGTCACCGAAGACCAGCCGCTGGAACAGGTACACGCCCCCGAAGCCGATGCCGGCGCCCACCACACCCTGAACGAGGCCCTCGGCCAGGAACGGGACGCGTACGAACCAGTTGCCGGCGCCCACGAGCTTCATGACCTCGATCTCACGGCGCCGCGCGAAGGTCGCCAGCCGGATCGTGTTGACGATCAGGAACAGCGAAGCCAGGAGCAGCGCACCCGACAGCACGTAGATGCCGTACCGAAGGATGCGCGTTGCATCGAGGACGTTCTTCACCTGCTCGCCGGCGGTGCGGACGACATCGACGCCGGGACGGCTCTCGAATCGTGCCGCGATGTCTTCGGTGAGCTCCGGTTCGACCGGGACGACGCGGAACGACGTGGGGAGATCGTCCGGAGTGATGTTCTCGGCGAGGGAGTCGTCCTGGAAGAGGCGCTTGAACTCCTCGAAGGCGTCGTCCTGGGTCAGGAACGTGAACCGCGCCACCTCGGGGTCTTCCTCGAGGGCCAGCTCGACGTCGTCGATCTGGTTCTGGGTGGCCTCCACCTCCATGAAGACCTCGAACTCGACACCGTCCTTCCAGCGGTCGGTACCGGCGTCGACAGCGCGGGAAACGAGGAGGATCACGCCGAAGAGGAGCAGCGACACCGCCACGGTCAGGATCCCCGCCAGGGTCATGAGGATGTTGCGACGCAGCGAGATCAGCGTCTCGCGTGAGAAGTAGCCCGCTCGGAGAGCCATCGTTGCTCCCTACGCGCTCACGCCGTAGACGCCGCGCGACTGGTCGCGCACCATCTCGCCGGCCTCGAGCTCGATGACCCGGCGACGCATGGCGTCGACGATCCGCTGGTCGTGTGTGGCCATCACGACAGTGGTTCCGGTCTTGTTGATGCGGTCGAGCAGGCGCATGATGCCGACCGTCGTGGCCGGGTCGAGGTTTCCGGTCGGCTCGTCGGCGAGCAGGATGAGCGGGCGGTTCACGAAGGCCCGCGCGATCGACACGCGTTGCTGCTCGCCACCCGACAGCTCGTTGGGGAAGTTCCCGGCCTTGGTCTTGAGACCGACGAGGTCGAGGATCTGCGGGACCTGCGACTCGACGACGTTCTTGGGCCGGCCGATCACCTCGAGGGCGAAGGCGACGTTCTCGTAGACGGTCTTCGAGTCGAGCAGCTTGTAGTCCTGGAAGACGCAGCCGATGTTGCGACGCAGGTGCGGAACCTTCCAACGCGACAGCTTGTCGATCTCGCGCCCCGCCACGATGATCTGGCCGTCAGTGGGCTGCTCCTCGCGCAGGAGCAGGCGCAGGAAGGTGGACTTCCCCGAACCGGACGGACCGACCAGGAAGACGAACTCGCCCTTGGCGACCTCGACGGAGATGTCGCGCAGTGCGACAACGTCGCCCTTGTAGACCTTGGTGACGTTCTCGAAAGTGATCATCGGTCCGGACGAGGGTACTACGGCACCCCCGAAATCCGGGGACGGTCGCAAAGCCCCCGACGCGTGGCGTTCAGGCTTCTCTCAGGCTTCAGGTTTCCCTGCTCGGGCAGCGCAGGACACCTGTTGCCGTTGCTCGTCTCGGGCGCTGCAGGATACCTGCAGCGCTAACCCTCGCCTCGCTTCTTCCCGTTGCTCGTCTCGGGCGCTGCAGGATACCTGCAGCGCTAACCCTCGCCTCGCCTTCCCGTTGCTCGTCTCGGGCGCTGCAGGATACCTGCAGCGCTAACCCTCGCCTCGCTTCCGGAACTGGAGGCCGGCCTCGATGAAGGCGTCGAGGTCTCCGTCGAGAACGGCCAGGACGTTCCCGGTCTCGTGGATCGGCTCGTCGTCGACCTTCCGCTCGTCCTTGGCGAGCTGGTAGGGCGCGAGCACGTACGAGCGGAGCTGGCTCCCCCACGCCACATCCTTCTTCTCGCCCGAGAGCTTCTCGATCTCCGCCTCGCGCTCCTCGCGGGCGCGCTCGGCGAGGCGGGCACCGAGGATCGCCATGGCACGCGCCTTGTTCTGGATCTGGGAGCGCTCGTTCTGGCACGAGACAACGACCCCGGTGGGCAGGTGCGTGATGCGGACCGCCGAGTCGGTCACGTTGACGTGTTGACCGCCGGCGCCCGACGAGCGGTAGGTGTCGATGCGCAGATCCGACGGGTCGATCGCGGGGACCTCGGCCTCGTCGAGGGCGGGAACGGCGTCGAACGAGGCGAACGCCGTGTGACGACGGGACTGGGAGTCGAACGGCGAGATACGGACGAGCCGGTGCACGCCGCGTTCACCCGAGAGCAGGCCGTAGGCGTGGCGTCCGCGGACGGTGAACGTGGCCGACGAGATTCCCGCCTCCTCCCCCTCCTGCACCGAGTCGATCTCCACGCTGAACCCGCGCCGCTCCGCCCACCGGGTGTACATGCGCAGCATCATCTCGGCCCAGTCCTGTGCGTCGGTACCGCCCGCGCCCGAATGTACCTCGCAGATGGCGTCGGCCTCGTCGTGCTCTCCGCTGAACAGCGCACGGAGCTCGAGGCGGTCGAGCTCGGTCGCGAGTGAGGAGACCCCGTCGGCGATCTCGGCCTCCACCGAGTCGTCGTTCTCCTCGACCGCGAGCTCGTAGAGGGTTTCGAGATCTGCGATCTGCGCACCCAACCCGTCGACGAGCTCGACGTCGTCGCGAACGGCCGACAGCTCCGTGGTGACCCTGCGGGCCACGTCCTGGTCGTCCCAGAGGTCGGGACGGCTTGCTTCCGCCTCGAGCTCCTCGAGGCGCGCGCGGGCGGTGTCGATCCCGAGGTATCCGGACGCGTCCGCGACGCGTCCGCGGAGCTCGGCCAGATCGGCCGAGAAGTCGTGCATGCTCAGCGGCCGTGGCAGTGCTTGTACTTGCGGCCGCTGCCGCAGTGGCAGGGCTCGTTGCGCCCCGGGGTCTTGTCGACGGTGACGGGCATGTTGGGTGCGTTGTCGGTGGGGTTGGCCCGGGGCGCGTCGGCGAGCGCCGTTCCCGTGGTCGTCGACGACGAGGTCGACGACGAGGTCGACGACGACGCCGGCCCTGCGGCCGCACGGAGCGCCTTCGAGCCCTGCACCGCACCCTGGGGCGCGGTGTAGGTGAGCCCCGACTCCGGCGCCTGCTGCTGCTCGGGCGTGACGACCTTGAGGTGGAAGACGTAGCGCACGAAGTCGTCCTCGATGCCCGCGAGCATCGCCTCGAACATGTCGAAGCCCTCGCGCTGCCACTCCGACAACGGGTCGCGCTGGCCCATTGCACGGAGGTTGATACCACCCTTCAGGTAATCCATCTCGTAGAGGTGGTCGCGCCAGTGCTGATCGATGACCGAGAGCATCACGCGACGCTCGATCTCACGGAGCTTCTCCGCGCCGACCAGTTCCTCCTTCTCCTCGTAGAGCGTGACGGCGTCGTCGAGGAGAGCCTCCTCCACCTCGACAGCCGACTCCATCTGCCCGAGCGCGTCGAGCTCGATCGTGGTGGGGAACGCCGTGCGAATCTGTGTGTGCAGCTCCTCGAGGTCCCAGTCCTCGGGGAGCTCCTCGGAGCAGAACGTGGTGACGGCACGCTCGATGGCCGACTCGATGGCCGCCATGGAGGCATCGCGTAGATCGCCGCCGTCGAGGATCTGCTGGCGTCGGCGGTAGATGACCTTGCGCTGCTCGTTCATCACCTCGTCGTACTCGAGGACGTTCTTGCGGGTCTCGAAGTTGCGGTCCTCCACCGTGTGCTGCGCGCGCTCGATGGCCTTCGACACCATCCTCGACTCGAGGGGGACGTCCTCGGGGAAGCCCTTCCCCATGACCCACTCCATGGCACCCGTGGCGAACAGCCGCAGCAGATCGTCCTCCAGGGAGAGGTAGAAACGGCTCTCACCCGGGTCGCCCTGACGCCCGGAGCGGCCGCGCAGCTGGTTGTCGATCCGCCGGCTCTCGTGCCGCTCGGTGCCGATCACGTAGAGACCACCCAGCTCCCGGACCTCGTCGCCGTCGGCCCTGCACTGCTCGGTGGCTGTGGCCACGAGCTCCTCGTAGCGCTTCGGGCTCTCCTCCCGGGTGGTGTCCTCACGCTTCAGCTCCTCTTCGGCGAGCATCTCGGGATTCCCGCCCAGGAGGATGTCGACACCACGGCCCGCCATGTTCGTGGCGACCGTGACGGCGTGCGGCTGGCCGGCCTGCGCCACGATCACGGCCTCCCGAAAGTGCTGCTTGGCGTTGAGGACCTCGGCGTCGATCCCACGCTTGTCGAGGAGCGTCCCGAGATGCTCCGACTTCTCCACGGAGATCGTTCCGACGAGGACGGGTTGACCGGCGTGGTAGCGCTCGGCGATGTCGTCGGCGAGGGCCTCCCACTTGGCGGCCTCGGTCTGGTAGATGAGATCCGGCTCGTCGATACGCGCCAGTGGCCGGTGTGTCGGGATCGACACCACCTCGAGCTCGTAGGTGTGGGCGAACTCGCCGGCCTCGGTGCTGGCGGTTCCGGTCATTCCCGACAGCTTCTCGTAGAGGCGGAAGTAGTTCTGGAGCGTGACGGTGGCGAGCGTCTGGTTCTCGTCCTTGATCCGCACACCCTCCTTGGCCTCGACGGCCTGGTGGATGCCTTCGCTCCACCTCCTTCCCTCGAGGATGCGGCCCGTGAACTCGTCGACGATCTTCACCTCCCCGTCGGCGACGATGTAGTCCTTGTCGCGCTTGAAGAGCTCGCGGGCCTTGAGCGCGGCCTGGAGCTGGTGGACGTAGTTCTGGTTGAAGTGGTCGTAGAGGTTCTCGGTGCCGAGTGCCTCCTCGACCCGGCCGATGCCCTCCTCGGTGGGTACGACCGTGCGCTTCGCCTCGTCGAGCTCGAAGTCGCGGTCCTTCTTCAGCGTACGAACGATCTTGGCGAACTGGACGTAGATCTCGTAGTTCTTCTCCGCACGCCCGGAGATGATCAGCGGCGTTCGGGCCTCGTCGACGAGGATGGAGTCGACCTCGTCGACGATGGCGAACCGGTGGCCCCGCTGTACCTGGTTCGCCCTGCTGGGCGCCATGTTGTCGCGCAGGTAGTCGAAGCCGAACTCGTTGTTGGTTCCGTAGGTGATGTCGGCGTTGTAGGCCGCTCGCTTCTCATCGGGCCCATCGCCGCCGGGGACGACCACGCCGACCGAGAGTCCCAGGAAGTCGTAGATCCGCCCCATCCACTGGGCGTCGCGCGTGGCGAGGTAGTCGTTGACGGTGACGACGTGCACGCCCCGACCGGCCAACGCGTTGAGATACACCGGGAGCGTGGACACGAGCGTCTTGCCCTCACCGGTCTTCATCTCCGCCACCCAACCGAAGTGGAGGGCTGCTCCACCCATGAGCTGGACGTCGTAGTGACGCTGTCCGAGGACGCGACGCGCCGCCTCACGGACGAGCGCGAACGACTCGGGCAGGAGCTCGTCGAGGAGGTCGTCGACCTCCGCGTCGTCGGGGTCGTCACCCAGGGCGGCGAACCGCCCCCGGTAGTCGTCGGTGAGAGCCCGGAGCTCGGCGTCGGTGCGGGCCTCCATCTCCGGCTCGAGCTCGTTGACGAGGGGGACGACCCTCTGGACGGCCTTGAGCTTGCGGCCCTCGCCGACGCGTAGAAGCTTGTTGAATACACCCATGGGAACGACGAGTCTACCGGCGATCGGCGCCGACCCCGATCCGCCCGACACGCCCGGTTCCCCCGACGGCTCCGACCGACCGCCGGCCGGTGGGCGGCGCGTCGTCCCGTGGATCCGCGCCGACGTGTCGGTGCCGCGTCTCGTCCTCGGGGCGGCGATCGTGCTGTGGGCCGTGGTCTTCGGTGTGCTCGTCTGGCAGCGCCACGACCGGTTCGGCACCTTCGGCTTCGACCTCGGGATCTTCGACCAGTCGACGTGGCTGCTGGCGCACCTCGACTCGCAGTTCATCACCGTGCGGGGCCTCGACGTGTTCGGCCACCACGCCAACCTCGGCCTCGTGCTGCTCGCACCGTTCTACCGCCTGGGCGCCGGCCCGCATTTCCTGAACCTTCTGCAGGTCGTGGTGATGGCGCTCGGTGCCGTACCCGTGTACCTGCTGGCCCGGTACCGCCTCGGGCGGGAGTGGCCCGCGGTGCTGCTCGGGGTCGTGTTCCTCCTGCATCCCGCGTTGCAGTTCCTGGCGTGGGAGACGTTCCATCCCGAGAGCATCGCCCTCACCCCTCTCCTGTGCGCCTACTACGCCTCGGTCCGGCGGAACTGGGCGTGGTTCACCGTGTGGGCGACACTGGCGGTGATCTGGAAGGAGGACGTGGCGCTCGCCGTGGCGGTCCTCGGGCTCATCGTCGCCGCGCGCGGCACCCGCGAGCGCGGTGACCGCCAGATCGGGATCGTCACCTTCGGTGCGGCCCTCGTGTGGTTCCTCTTCGTGTCACAGGTGCTG
This sequence comes from Acidimicrobiia bacterium, assembly GCA_041394025.1. NCBI lineage: Bacteria > Bacillati > Actinomycetota > Acidimicrobiia > Acidimicrobiia bacterium. The sequence continues at coordinate 1,405,138 of JAWKJA010000002.1, forward strand.
CTGCCCGCTGTCAACGGCGACCAGGCGTTCTACAACCAGTTCTTCGGCGACCTCGGGAGATCGCCGCTCGAGATCGCGGGCAATGCCGCACGCGACCCGTCGCTCGTCACCCAACGTCTCGGCGCGCCCGGTGCGCGGGAGTACGTGTGGATGATGCTCGCCCCCTTCGGCCTCCTACCCCTCCTGGCGCCCGGCGTCCTCCTGATCGGCCTTCCACAGCTCCTCGTGAACCTGCTGTCGGTCAACGACTTCACCCGGTCGATCACCTTCCACTACGCCGCGCTCCCCCTCGCCGCGCTCACTCTCGGAATGGTCGAGGGGGTCAGTTGGCTGCTGCGTCGCGACATCCGGCGATGGTCGCGGCGACTCGTGCTGACGGGTCTCCTGGGGTGCGCCGTGTTCGGCACGGTGGCGTGGGGCCCCTCGCCGGTCGGGTTCCGCTACGACGACGGGTACTGGCCGAGTGCCGACGACGCGCAGCGCGCAGCGCGGCTCGAGGCGCTGGACGTGGTACCCGACGGTGCTTCGGTGAGCGCCACCTACGACCTCGTCCCGCACCTCACGCACCGCGAGAGCATCTACGAGTTCCCGAACCCGTTCCGCGAACGGAACTTCGGCGTGTCGGGCGAGGGGCTCCCCGACCCGTCGGTCGTCAACTGGCTGGTCGTCAACCGTCGGCTCCTCGGCGAGGACGACGCCGCCACGATGGTGCGGATCGAGGAGTCCGGGGAGTTCGGTGTGGTCTTCGAAGACGACGACATCGTCGTGCTCCGGCGCGTCGGCTCCGGGTGAGACTCGGTTCCGGGTGAGTCGCGCCGCGAACGGTCGCGTGTTCGTCACTCGATCTCGAGGAGCTTCTCGCGCAGGGCGTAGACGACGGCCTCCATGCGCGAGTGGAGGCCCAGCTTCTCGAGAATGTTGCGGATGTGGTTCTTGACGGTGTTCTCCGCGATGTAGAGGTGCTCGGCTATCTCGCGGTTGCTCTCGCCCTTGGCCACGAGCTTGAGCACCTCGACCTCGCGTGCGGTCAGCCGCGGCGTGTGTGCGAGTCGTCGGTCCTCCGCGCGTCGCGCCACGGCGTTGAACTCCGACAGCAGCTTCGGCGTGAGCGACGGCGACACGAGGCCGTGCCCACGGGCGACCGCCCGGACCGCGTCGGCGACATCCTCGATCGACACCTCCTTGAGCAGGTACCCGTCGGCGCCGGCGAGGACGGAGTCGAAGAGATCGCGCTCGTCGTCGGAGACCGTCAGCATCAGGATCTTCGTGGCAGGGTGTTGCTCACGGATCTTGCGTGCCGCGTCGATCCCGGACGTTCCGGGCATGCGGACATCCATGAGGATCACGTCGGGGCCCAACGACTCGGCCGATTCCACGGCGGCGTCACCGTCGGTTGCCTCACCGACGACGTCGATGTCGTCCTCCTGGGAGAGGACCAGCTCGAGGCCGCGGCGGAACAGCGCGTGGTCGTCCACGATGAGGACGCGAAGCGGCTCGCCGGTCTCGACCTCGGGCTGTTCGTCCATGACGTGCTCAGCCGGCCTCGATCAGCCCCAGGTCACCGTCGCGACGGCGGTAGATCACCGCCGCACGGCCGTGCTCCGAGCTCGTGAACAGGAGGAAGTCGTGGCCGAGCAGGTCCATCTGCATCGCCGCCTCGCGGGGGCTCATCGGTTTCATCGCGTCCTGCCTCACGCGGACGATCTCCCGTTCTGCTCCGGTGCTCGCGGCGGATGTCGTGTGCGACGCCGGCCCGGCGGCCGCCACCCCACCGGGGACAGCGCCGGCCAGCGTGGCGGTGACCACGGCCTGCCGACTGTCGCCGGCAGCGGCGTCGGGGCCGGGATCGGGGGCGTTGGTCGGCCCACGCGGCGATCGGCGGGGGTGGGATCTCTGGACCCGGCGTTCGTGGAGCTTGCGCGCCTGGTGCTCCACCTTGTCGACCGCGACGTCGAGTGCGGCCTCGTAGGAGGCGGCGCACGCACGCGCCTTCAACAGGGTTCCCGTGACGTGCACGAGGATCTCGCAGACTTCCCTGTCGGAGACGCTCGGGTTCCGCTCCTGTTCGAACTCGACGTCGATACGGGTGATGTCGCGAAGGAAGCGGGTGACACGCCCGGCTTTCTCGTCGGCGAGACCCCGCAACTTCGCGGGAACGCGTCCGTGCTTGTGCCGGACGACGATCTCCACGCTCAGCGCACCGGGCCGCAGAGGGGAGGCACGTCGGCGCTGCCGGGCCGACCGACGGGGCACGGGGGTCGCCGACCGCGGAGCATGGGGCGAGTATAGGCAGCGCCCGCGACGCCGGCCCCCGAGGTCACGCCCCGGTGGCGCGGAGGAGGTCGACGAGGCGTTCCGCCACCTCGTCGGCACGGGGTCGGTACGCACCGGTCCCGACCCGGGCGCGCACGGCCCGTACGACGTCGGGGCGCACCGACGAGGGCGGGGGCGGTCCCGACGGGGCCGACAGCGGGGGCCCGAGGGCCCGCACACCGGTCATGGCCGCCATCGATGTGTCCTTTCGCCGCCGTCCACCGTGGCCGGCCCTCTGCGCCGGCACCCGAGCACCTCGGGCGTGTCAGCCGGAGAATCGGACGTTGCGTGGCCGATCTGAAGGGTTTTTTCACTCTCCGTGGTATCCATCGCTGTCGCTCCCGCCGGGACCGGCACACGGTGGCGCCGTCCGGGCGGCCGTCGCGGCCACGACCCGGCGCGCGCCGGCGGCCCGCAATGCGCGCGCGGCGGCCGAGAGGGTGGCACCGGTGGTCGCCACGTCGTCGACGACGAGCGCGCTCAAGCCGCGGATGTCGCGGGTACAGGCGAACGTCGGGCCCACCGCGCGTTCGGCGCGCCCACGGCCCTGCTGGGCGGACGAGTGCGGGTCACGTGTGAGGAGACGTGCCGCCGGACGACGCAGCGATCGTGCGACGGCACGCGCGAGGACCTCGGCCTGGTCGAAGCCCCGGCGACGCCGCCGATCACGCGTCGTGGGTGGCCAGGTGACGACATCGGTGAGCTCGTCGGGCCCGACTGCGGCCACCAGATGGTCGGCCAGCACCGCCAGGACCGCGCGCGACCGACGCGACTTGGCAGCCACCACCGCGGCGCGCCAGGCACCCGCGTAGGAGTGCGCTGCGTACCACGCCGCGACGCCGGGAGGTGGCGGCGACGGGACCGCCGCCGCCAGACGGTCGGTGCACGGGCCGCACAGGCCGTCGGAGGCCTCGGCGCCGCATCCGACACACGGCAGTGGGAGCAGGAGGGACGTGAGCGACCGGAGCACCCGCCGGACGCTACCGGCGCCCTCCGACACCTACCTTCAATAGCGGTAGTGCTCGGGCTTGTAGGGGCCGTCGACGGGGATGCCGAGGTAGTCGGACTGCTCCTCGGTGAGGCGCGTGAGACGGACGCCCAGCTTGTCGAGGTGGAGCCGGGCGACCTTCTCGTCGAGGTGCTTCGGAAGGGTGTAGACCCGGTTCTCGTAGAAGTCGTCGTGGCCGTACAACTCGAGCTGCGCCAGCACCTGGTTCGAGAAGCTGTTCGACATCACGAAGCTCGGGTGGCCGGTGGCGCATCCGAGGTTCAGGAGGCGGCCCTCCGCCAGAATGATCACGGCGTGGCCGTCGGCGAAGGTCCACTGGTCGACCTGCGGCTTGACCTCCGTGCGCTCGACGCCGGGCACGTGCTTCAGCCCCGCCATGTCGATCTCGTTGTCGAAATGGCCGATGTTGCCGACGATCGCGTTGTGCTTCATGGCGGCCATGTGGTCGGCGGTGATGACGTCCTTGTTGCCCGTGCTCGTGATGAAGATGTCGGCCTCCGCGACGACGTCATCGAGGGTGGCGACCTCGTAGCCCTCCATGACCGCCTGGAGTGCGTTGATGGGGTCGATCTCGGTGACGACGACGCGTGCGCCCTGACCGCGCAGTGACTGCGCGCAGCCCTTGCCGACGTCGCCGTAACCGCACACGACGGCGGTCTTCCCGCCGATCATGACGTCGGTGGCCCGGGAGATCCCGTCGACGAGCGAGTGCCGGCACCCGTAGAGGTTGTCGAACTTCGACTTCGTGACGGAGTCGTTGACGTTGATGGCCGGGAACAGCAGCGTGCCGGCCTCCTTCATCTGGTAGAGCCTGTGGACGCCCGTGGTGGTTTCCTCGGTGACGCCGCGGATCTCGCCGGCGAGGCGGTGCCAGTGGCGGTCGTCTGACCCGTGGACGCGGCCGAGGAGCTCGAGCACGTAGCGGAACTCCTCGGAGTCGGCGGTGTCAGGGGCCGGAACGGCGCCTTCCTTCTCGAACTCGACGCCCTTGTGCACGAGCAGGGTTGCGTCACCACCGTCGTCGAGGATCATGTTGGGGCTCGAGTCACCCGGCCAGGTGAGTGCCTGCAGCGTGCACCACCAGTACTCCTCGAGCGTCTCGCCCTTCCATGCGAACACGGCGGGGCCGGAAGGCGCGTCCATCGTTCCGTCGCGACCCACGACGACCGCGGCAGCGGCGTGGTCCTGGGTCGAGAAGATGTTGCACGACGCCCACCGGACTTCCGCACCGAGGTCGAGGAGCGTCTCGATGAGAACGGCTGTCTGGACCGTCATGTGCAGCGAGCCGGTGATGCGGGCCCCGGCGAGCGGCTGCTTCGCGCCGAACTCGTCACGCAGCGCCATGAGCCCGGGCATCTCGTGCTCGGCGAGCGTGATCTCCCGGCGGCCGAACGCCGCCTCGGAGAGGTCGGCGACCTTGAAGTCGGACGCGGCGTCGCGGGTCGCGGTCTCCGATGATGCGGTGGTTGTCATGGTGCTCCCTGGTCGGGCGGTGTCCGCTGGGCCGGCCGGCGTGCCGCGCACAGAGAACCCGGTTCGTGTGCTGGGAGTCGGCCCGGATCACCGGGTGACAGCCGAAACGGCCCGACCGGACCAGTTTACAGGTCCTCGCCCGCCAGCTCCTTCTTCAGCTGCTGGATGGCGTCGATCGGGCCGGGGTCGACCTCGTTGTCGTAGGCGAGGTAGAGGCTGGTCCAGTCGCCGACGTACATGAGGTCGAGCAGCTGGGCGAGGGGGCCCTCCCCGTGCGCGCGCACCTCCAGGGTGGCGGCGAGCGCCTCGTCGATGAGCCCGGTCGTCGCCGCGATCCGCTCGGGCACGCGCTCACCCTCGAAATCGTGGCGCAGCGTCACCAGCGTGAACACCTGCCGGGTGACGTCGCCGTGCTGGCCCCAGCCACAGATCTCGTTGTGGTCGAGCTCGGGGTACACGTTCCACACGGCCGGGGCCTTGGCGTTCTCGTTCACGTCGCACTTCCAGCGCATCGCCGCAACACCCCCGAGCGGGCCACCCCCGTAGACCAACGGGACGGTACGGCCGATCTGCCGGGCCAGCGCCCGAGCCGGGTTGGCGTCGCCTGTGACGCCGGTTGCGCAGGAATCGCGTCGGGCCGCGAGGGCCTTCTCCGCCTCGAGCAGCCAGGCGTGCGCGTCGGGGAGCAGGCCGGCGCGCTTGGCGGTCACGAAGAGCGGGACGACCAGCGCGCCGAGAGCAGCACGGGGTTGGAGGCCCGCGGGGCAGTCGAAGTGCAGGAGGTCGTGCTCCCGTGCGAGCGCTCCCAGGGCTCCTCCACTCGTGACGGCCACGACCGTGGCACCGGCATCGAGGGCGGCGTGGGTCGTCGTGAGGGTCTCCTCGGTGTCACCCGAGTAGGACTGCGCGAAGACGAGCGTGCGCGAACCGAGGAACGCCGGCGCGTCGTAGTCCTTCACGACGGTCACCGGCACGGGAAGCGCGCGCCTGCCGACCGACGCCAGGACATCGCCCGAGATGCCCGACCCGCCCATCCCGCAGACGACGATCGAGTCGACGTCGTCTGCCGCCGGGAACCTGTCGGCCGGGATCGACCCTGCGGCCTTGTGGGCCGCGGCGACCTGTTCGGGGAGCCCGTGGACGGCGTCCGCGAAGTCGAGGGTGTCGAGACTGGCCACGGTGTCCTCCGGTCAGACGTCGAAGGTGGGAGCGATTCCCTCGGCCTCGGCGCGCTCCACCAGCGCCTCGTGCTCCGCGTCATCGACCGGCTCTGCCTCGTCGACGAGCATCACCGGGATGCCGTCACGGATCAGGTACCTGCGTCGGAGGCGCGGGTTGTAGAGGAAGTCGTCGGCCTCGAAGTAGAGGAGAGGTCCCTTGTCCTCGGGGCAGGCCAGGATCTCCAGCAGCCGCTTGTCGAGCGCCATGTTCGTCCCTTTCGGATCGTGCGGACGGGATTCGGGTTGTCGGGAAACGGTCGGGGCGGGACTACGCCCGGATGACGGCGAGGACCTCGTCGGTCCGCTTCGAGCACTCCTCACGGGTCGGGGCCTCGAGGTTCAGGCGCAGGAGCGGCTCGGTGTTGGACGGGCGGAGGTTGAACCACCAGTCGCCGAAATCGAGGGTGAGCCCGTCGAGGTGGTCGGCCTCGGCGTCGGGGAACTCGGCCTCGACGCGCTCGATCACCGCCGCCGGGTCAGGCACCTCACTGTTGATCTCGCCGGAGTCGGCGTACCGCTCGAACGGCCTGCGGAGCTCCGACAGCGGCACACCCGCCCTCGACAGCTGCTCGAGGACGACCATCGTGGCGATGATGCCGGAGTCGGCCCTCCAGTTGTCGGCGAAGTAGTAGTGGCCCGAGTGCTCGCCGCCGAACACGGCGCCGGTGTCGGCCATCACGGCCTTGATGAACGAGTGCCCGACGCGCGTGCGGACGGGCTCGCCGCCGTGCTCACGGATCACCTCGGGGACGGCCTTCGAGCAGATCAGGTTGTGCAGCACGACGGGAGGTTCCGGAGGAGACCCGTCCGCCGCGATGCGGTCGAGGACCCCTGCCGCGACGATCGACGTCGTGAGAGAGCCCGAGAGTGGCTCGCCCGTGTCGTCGACGAGGAACACGCGGTCGGCGTCGCCGTCGAAGGCCAGGCCGACGTCGGCCGAACGCTCCCGGACCTCCCGTTGCAGGTCGACGAGGTTCTCGGGGTTGATCGGGTCGGCCGGGTGGTTGGGGAAGGTGCCGTCGAGCTCGGGGTAGAGCATCGTGAGCTCCACGGGGAGATCCTCGAAGACCCTCGGGGCCACGAGGCCGCCCATGCCGTTGGCGGCATCGGCCACGATCGTCATCGGGGAGAGAGAGCCGACGTCGATGAAACCGTGGACGTGCGCGGCGAACTCGTCGAGCAGCGGGCGCTCCGTGACCGTGCCCGACGTGGGCGCCCGCTCCACGAGGCCGTCGGCGACCCTCGCCTTGATCTCGGCCAGGCCCGTGTCCCGGCCGATGGGGGCCGCACCCGCCCGGCACAGCTTCATCCCGTTGTACTGCGCCGGGTTGTGGCTGGCCGTGAACTGGACGGCGGGGACGTCGAGGAGCCCGGCGGCGAAGTAGACCATGTCGGTCGAGGCGAGCCCGATGTTGGTGACGTCGGCGCCTGCCAGCGTCGCACCGTCGATGAAGGCTTCCGTGAGGGGCTCCGACGACGGGCGCATGTCGTGGCCGACGGCGATGGCGCCTGCTCCGAGGAAGGCCACGAAGGCGTTGCCGACGCGGCGTGCGAGGTCGTCGTCGATCTGGTCGGGGTACGTGCCCCGGATGTCGTAGGCCTTGAAGAACGCGTCGAGGTCGTCGGGCGGGTTCATGCGGGCGCACATGGTAGTGCCGGGGTCCGGTCGGCCCTCCCTCCGGTCGGGCGCCGGGCCGGCCGCTACGGATGCACCCGTGTGACCTGCTCGTGCGCCGCGGTCCCGTCTCCCCCGGCCTGACCGTCGGGTTCCACCGGCGGCGAGGTCGCCACCTCACCTGTCTGCTCCACCGTTCCCCGCCGACGACGTCGACCTTCCGCGGTGATGAGCGCCACGAGGCCGATGAGCCCCAGGAGGCTGATTCCGAGGGCGACCCGGTCGAGCCCGGTCGGCCCGTAGCTCAGCGTCACGTCGTGTTCGGTGGGGACGACCACCATGAGGTTCGGCGTGAGCCGCCACGGCCCGTCGGCGCCGCTCGCACTCCATCCGGGGAAGTACGACGTCCGCACGACGACCGGGACGCCGGTCTCGTCGACCGAGAAGCTCACGGAGTCGTCACTCTCCTCGATGTCGGAGACCTCCACGGGCGGCAGCGCCCGGAAGGCCTCGGTCACCGCCTCGTCGGGAGCGGCACGCACCCATCCCGGGGGCCCGCCGGAGGCCAGCGGGCGCTCGAGGGCCGTCGGGTCCTCCCACCAGAGGGCGGCGGGCTCCAGCCAGTCACCTGGTCCGACACCCTCGAGCACGACGGGCTCGTACGCCAGACCCGACACCAGCGACGCGTCGGCGACCTGGTAGATGCGCCACCCGTCCGGCTCCACGCCGTCGCGGTCGTCGACCTCCGCCACGAGACTCAGGGACTCGTGCGCGTCGGCGCGCTCGATCGCCTCGTCGGAGGTGAGCATGAGGTACCGGACACCGAGCGCCTGGAGCTGACGGACGCCGTGGTCGAACGTCTCCGGTGAGCCGTTCCCGGCGTTGGGCCCGTACACGACCTCGGAGTCGTCGGGGAACCGCACCGGGTTGGAGGGCTCACTCGCGAGCTTGGCGGTCATGAGGAAGTGGAACGGCGTGGTTGCCGACGACTCGAAGTAGAGGCCCTCCATCGAGGCGATGCGGCCGTCGGTGAAGTACGGGAGGAGCTCCAGGGCCAGGTCGGTCCCGTAGTTGTTCAGGCCGTCGGCGCGCTCCCACACGGCGCGGCCCTCCGGCAGGGCTCCCATCGTGTCCATGACCTCGAAGAACTCGGGAGCCGCATCGCGGCCCTCGAATCCCGTGTTGTTCCACCGTGCCCAGTCGTCGAGGAACGATCGGTCGGCGTGCGAGAAGGCGAGTGCCGCCAGGCTCGCCGCCACCGCCACGACGGTCGCGACGACGAACGCCGGCTGGGCACCCTCTCCGGGCTCCCTCACGGGCGCGGCCACCGTGCCGTCCGCCGTCGCCGACCACGTGGGCTCCGACCGCGTGGGCTCCGACCGCTCCCATCCCGCATCGTCGCCGCCCGTCTCCGGCCCGGCGTCGGCGCCCGAAGCGTCATCGACACCGAGAGGCCGCTCCGCACGCGCCCACGCCCACACCGACAGCCGGCCGACCCACCGGGCGCAGTCGGCGGCTCCGAGCGCCGCGAGGAGGAACAGCATCAGGTAGTAGAAGGGCACGAGACGCCCGTTCCAGACCCGGCCCTCGGGCATGAGGCGGACCAGCAGCCCGAACGCCACGGTGAGCGCACACACCACGATGGCGGGCCGGCGGCGGCCGACCACGCCCGAGACCGCGCCCACCACGGCGAGCCCGACGACCCAGAGGATCTCCGTCGGGAAAAGGACGTCGACGTAGTTCGTGAGCTTCTGCCAGCCCATGTCGGTCGTGTAGCCGAGACGGGCCACGAGCGGCAGCGCCCACACCGCGGTGAGGGTGAGGCCGATCACGCCGATCGTGGCGGCACGAACGAGGGTCCTCACCGGGTGGAAGCCCAGCCACACCATCACGGCGGCACCCACGACGAAGCCCGCCACGATGATGTGGCACATGATCGTGGCGGCGAAGAGCACGGCGGCCAGGGCCCGGCCCCGTCCCGTGCGCAACGCCCGTGCGAAGACCCCCAGGAAGAACAGCCCGAGCGCCAGCCCGAGCGAGAAGGAGAACTCCCCCTGGAGGGTGCTCGTGAGGTTGCCACCCCAGTTCTGGTACTTCAGGTCGAACAGGAAGAGCACCGAGGCGGCCGCGAACAACGGCGGCGCGGGCCAGCGCACCCGGATGCCCCGGGCGAACACGTAGGCGCCGGCGGGGAGGAGCACGGGACCCGCCGCCGCCACGAGCTTGAAGGACACGTTGTAGGGCAGGACGAGGTCGCCGACCCGGATCAGGAACGCCGGCAGGGGGAAGTAGAAGTGCCCGACGGGAAAGCCGGCGTAGTAGTCCTGCGACCAGCCGGACAGCCTCAGGGTCCCCAGGATGTGGTCGCCGAAGAAGGCGGGCCACCAGACGTGCGCCCCGGTGTCGCCCCCGTTCGCCGTCGTGTCCCGGAACAGCAGGGATGGCTGGAGCTCGAGGAACACGAACGCACAGCACGCGGCGACGACGCCGATGCCCACTGCGAGTTCGATGAGGCGACGATGACGCGCCGCGGCGTTGGGAATCACCTCGGGCGTCGGAGGGGGCCCGGGCGCGGCCCCGGCTGGCTGCATCCCGACAGGATGCCAGGGGGGACGCGCCCGGCCGGGGCGGGGAGCCTCAGGCGGCGACGGCGACGTCGGTGGCGCGGGGACGGAACTACGGGAGCGGGGAGACCTGTGTCAGCCGGCGGTGCGAGCCAGGTCGAGCACTCCCTCGAGGGTCAGCACGCCCGTGTCCTCGACGTCCCACGACTTGGCCTCGCAGAAGCCGCACCGCTGGAACGTCACCTTCTCGCCGGAGATCTCCATCCGGATCTCGATGACCGTGTCCTTGCCGCATGCGCCACAGTGCATGGTGTTCCCTCCGCCGGGCCCCGGGCCCCTCCTCCGCATCAGGTGCTCATCGGAGCCCGTGGGGCGTGGTTGAGGACTTCTCAGACGGCCAGAACGACGACGGTGAGCAGGTTGAACCCGGCGTGCAGCAGGATCGGCCGGGAGAGGGACCCCGTACGGGTCGCCTCCACGCCTGCGAGGAGGCCGAGGGCCACGAGCCCCGGGACGACGACGGCGGCACCGGGGTCGGCGAGGTGGATGACGCCGAAGAGGCACGCCGACAGCCCCACCGCCGGCCCCGGGCCCATCCGGCGCAGGAGCGACCGGAGCAGCAGGCCGCGGAACACGAGCTCCTCCACCACCGGGGCGATGACCACGACCCCGACGGCGAGGAGTGCCAGTTCGGCGCCTCCCGCGTTCTCGAGGCGCTGCACCGCCTCCTGGGGGGCGTCGTCGACTCCCGCCAGCTCGGCGATGGGCAGCAGGGCGATGAGCGCCAGGATCTGGAGTGCCAGGCCCACGAGGAGCCACCCGCTGTCGCGCATCGAGACCCGCAGGCCGAAATCCCGTGCGGGGGAGCCACTCCCGCGCACCCGGGCGACGACCCACGCGGCGACGAGCATCGTGGCGTTCTGCACGAGGAGGACGACGCCGAATCCCCACGCCGTGAGGTCGGGGGCGTCGCCGGGGCCTTCCGTCAGGATCCCGGCCGCGGCCATCGCTCCGACGGTGAACGCCGCCACGAAGAACCCGGTCCCCCACACCACGAACGTGTCGGGCAGTCCCCAGGAGAACCGGCGGGTGGCGGGGCCCGTGGGCGTCGGCTGCACGCCTGACACGGTAACGGCCGACCTGAGCCGGGCCGCGCCGGGGAACACCCGGGGCCTCCGGTGCCGTTATCGGGTCGTACCATGGTCAGCGACGTTCCCGAAAGGCCCCGTCATGAGCAGCCAGCCTCCCGGCCCCCCGCCGGGACCACCGCCGAGCCCTCCCGAGGGGCAGAACGGCCCCGACGCCGACAAGTCGCGCCCGTGGCCCCGGTGGATCCCGTTCCTGGGTGTGGGCCTCATCGTGGCGCTGCTGGTGTTCAACGGCTTCTTCCGGGAGAGCACCGACCGGTACGACTTCGAGTACTCCGAGTTCATCGAGGCCGTCGAGGACGATCAGGTCAAGAGCGTCAGCATCGACCAGGACAACGGCAAGATCGTGGGCGAGTTCGAGGAGACCTCCGACGAGTTCGACAACAAGGAGGAGTTCGAGGCGCAGGGCCCACGCGACCAGATCCCCGAGTCCGACATCGCCCTCCTCGACGAGAAGGGCGTCGGACGGGACTACGAGCCCGAGAAGAGCAACATCATCGGTGACTGGCTGGTGCTGCTGGTTCCGATCGCACTCATCATCGGTGTGTTCGTGTGGCTCAACCGCCGCGCCCAGGGCCAGATGGCCGGCGTCATGAACATCGGCAAGTCGAAGGCGAAGGTCTACGCCACCGAGAAGCCCAAGACGAGCTTCGACGACGTCGCGGGCTACGAGGGCGTCAAGAAGGAGATCACCGAGGTGGTCGACTTCCTCAAGTACCCGTCGAAGTTCCGCGACATCGGCGCCAAGATCCCGAAGGGGGTCCTTCTCGTCGGGCCGCCCGGAACCGGAAAGACCCTGATCGCCCGCGCGGTCGCAGGCGAGGCGGGGGTTCCGTTCATCGCGGTCACCGGCTCCGACTTCATGGAGATGTTCGTCGGTGTGGGCGCGTCACGCGTGCGCGACCTGTTCCAGAACGCGCGCAAGCAGGCGCCGGCCATCATCTTCATCGACGAGGTCGACTCCATCGGGCGCAAGCGGGGCGCGGGCCTCGGCGGCGGCCACGACGAGCGTGAGCAGACGCTCAACCAGATCCTCGGCGAGATGGACGGGTTCGAGCCCACCGAGGGCCTGGTGGTGATGGCGGCCACGAACCGGCCCGACGTGCTCGACGCGGCGCTGTTGCGGCCCGGGCGCTTCGACCGCCAGGTCCTCGTACCGCTGCCGTCGCAGGGCGAGCGCGAGGACATCCTCCAGGTCCACTTCCAGGACAAGAAGATCGGCGACGACGTCGACGTCGCGACCCTCGCCAAGGGCACACCGGGCATGAGCGGGGCCGATCTGGCCAACCTCGTGAACGAGGCGGCGCTCTACGCCGTCCGCCGCGGCGACGACGAGGTGCGCGCCGAGGACTTCGAGAACGCACGTGACCGGGTGCTCATGGGCCTCAAGCGCGACTCGATGTCGATGAGCGAGGAGGAGAAGGAGGCTGTCGCCTACCACGAGGCGGGCCACGCCCTCGCCGCCTACGTCCTCCCCCACGCCGACCCCGTCCACAAGGTCACGATCCTCCCCACGGGTATGGCGCTGGGTGTCACACAGCAACTGCCCGAGGAGCGTCACATCCACCGCTACGACTACATCGCCGACTCCCTGGTGGTGCGGATGGGCGGTCGCGTCGCCGAGGCGCTGGTGTACGACGAGCTCTCCACCGGCGCCAACAACGACCTCGTGGGTGCCACCGAGCTGGCGCGCAAGATGGTCCGTGAGTGGGGCATGTCGGGGCGGATCGGGCCGATGGCCTGGGGCTCGCAGGGCCAGGTGTTCCTCGGCGAGGACCTCGTGCACACCCGCGACTACTCCGACGACACCGCGCGCGTGATCGACGAGGAGGTCGAGCGGATCCTGCGGGAACAGGAGGAGCGCACACGCGAGCTCCTCGCCGAGTTCCGCCCCGGGCTCGACGCGGTGGCGCAGGCGCTGCTCGAGAAGGAGACCCTCGAGGGGGCGGAGGTGGAGCGTCTCGTCGACGAGGCGATGGGCCGACCCTCCGGCGGCAAGCGGGTGATCCGGAAGGCCGACGGCACACGTGTCGAGGTCGAGCCCCCCAAGACCGAGATCACACCCGACGGCGACCTCGAGCCCGAGGTGGCGCCGTCACCCGCACCGATCATCGGGCCTCCCCTCGATCCACCCGGGCGGGCCTGATCCGCTCAGCTCCCCACTCCACCGAGGTCGTGTTCGGGGGTCGACCCGGGAGCCCGCACCTCCGCTACGGCCGCCCACAGGTCTGTGGCCGTCGTGTTGCCCACGAATGCAGCGCGCACGGCGCCGTCACGGTCGGCGACGACGACGAGCGGTACCGAGTCGATCCCGTAGCGTGCGTGCAGCTCGCGAGCCGCGGAGTACTCGACGTCGCAGGTGGCGACCGCCTGCGACTCCAGTGCGGCGACCTTGCCCTTCATCGTGGCGCAGCTGTCGCAGGTTGCCGACGAGAACAACGCCACGAGCCATTCGGCCTCGGGGCGCTCGAAGTCGTCGCGCCGGAGGTGCTGCGGGACCGTCGGCCCGACGGGTGCGGGCGCCGGGTCCCTCCGCCGGCGCTCGATGATCCGGGCGAGGGCGGCGGCCACAACGACGACCACGACAGCAACGGCGATGCGGAGCTCCACGAACGGCGACGTTACCGACCGCGGACCGTGGAGCTGAACCGGGGTCAGCGGACCGGTACGCCCGAGGTGACCGCCACGCCCGACGGGAACGACACCAGCGTCGCCATGACGGGGCCCGTCGCCGTGATCTCCAGTGCGGCCTGCTCGATGTCGGGGACGTCGCCGAGCTTCACGGTGAGCCGCCGACCGGGCTCGAGAGGCACGTCGGTGACGTCGAGATCGGCGGCGTCGAGGTCCGCGGCCCGGAGCTCCTCGCGCGTCCCGTCGGCGAACACCGTTGCCGACACCCGGACGGTCTCGCCCTCGCTGAACACGGCCGGGTTGAAGATCACGATCCGGTCGGCCGAGCCCTCGGTGACGGCGGCGTAGCCGAACGCCCAGCGCCCGGAGCCGGCCGTGATGCCGTCGGTGCCCGCGACACCGAGCGCGGTGGACGGGCCGCGGAACACCCACCGCTGGTCGACGACGACCGGTCGGTCGTTGACGGAACGGATGCGCACGGTGTGCCCCTCGTCGACGGGGAGCTGCTCACCGAGGCCGAGAGCCGCCACCGACCGGGGCGGTACGGAGAGCACCTGCGGTTCGACCGGCGTGTCGCCGTCGACCGCGAACGACGCCTCGATCTCCGCCGTCGTGTCACCGGGATTCAGGACGACGACGGCCTCCGACACGTCGGGGCCCACGCGCCCCTCCACGATCGCCCAGTCGGTGGCGGGGGCCATCGCGCCGAGCGAAACCGCGAGACCGGGCGTCTTGATGTTCCCGATGTAGACCGTCGTGCGCTCCGCCACGAGACGACCCGACCGGGCCTCAACGGAGAGCCCCAGGATCTCCTCCCGCGGAAGGGCGGTGTGGATCTCCGCGCGCACCTTGGAGTGCGCGGGGACGACGAAGCCCTCGAGGGACTGGTCGGGGACGGTCCCCGCCGCCGTGAAGAGCGTCACGTCGACGACGGCGTCGTCCCCGAACGGGTTGAAGAGCTCGAGGAACTGACCCGTGTCGGCGGTGGTCGTGCCGGCCGCGAAGTACCACGTGGGCGACGCCGTGGTCGCACACGGCCCCCCCGCCACGTCGTCGGCGCCGCGCAGCAGGTGGTCGACGACGACGGTGCCGCCGAACGCCTCGACGACGACACCGGGCGAGACGCTCTCGACGAGATCCGACACGAGGATGCGCTCCTGCGAGCCCGCCGGCACGACATAGCGCTCCCGGACGGGATCGCCCTCGTCGCCACGCTCCACCGTGACGAGCACATCGGCGTCCTCGTCGCCGATGTTGGCGACGACGACCGTCTCGTCCGCGAAGCCCTCCGGGTCGGAGCTCCCGGCGGCGCAGTACCAGGTCGCGGACGTGCGTCCCTCCACGATCTCGGCGGCGGGCACAGCAGTTGCCCCCGCGTCGGCGTCGGGCCTGTCCGCGACGTCGCCGCCGGAGTCGGCGCCGCCCGTGCCCAGGACGGCCGCAGCGACGATCGCACCGACGACGATGAGGAGGATCGGCAGCCGCGGTACGCGCCGGCCACGCGCCCTCTCCCGTTCACGGATGGCGCGTCGCTCGACGCCCGGCTCGGGAGACGTCACGAGGTCACCTCCCCCCGGGACGGGCCGAGGTCGGCCGGACTTTCGTGCGCGTCCGCCGCCTGCTGTCCCGACGCGCCGTGCCCCCGCCGGCCCGTGCGCCACCACAGCGCCAGGACGATGAACCAGGCCAGGGCCTCGGCTGCCACGAGGAGCAGGCGCGAGGTCTCGCCCCCGTACGAGATGGATATCGACTCGGACCCGCCGTTCTCCGCGTCGTACCCGTTGGACCACCCGAACGCAGGGAAGTGCTCGAGGCTCTCCCCGTCGGCCGACGCCGACCAGTCGGGATCGAACGCCTCGCCCCACAGGAAGATCCCCGGCGGAGCGGGCGCCGAACCGGACCGGGGGCCGGTGAGCGGGACGGCGAAGGCGCCGGGATCGACGCGTTCGGCCGCGCTCAACGGATCGTCGGGATGGAGCAGGTCGGCGGTCGCTCCGCTCTCGGACGGGACGAGCGCGGCGGCGCTCTCGTTGATGTCGGTGGGGGTGTTCGGGACGATGGCGCGCAGCGGGATCCAGACCTCGTTCTCGTACAGAACGAGGTCGTCGCCGAGCTCGCTACGGGCAAGGTCACGCTGGCGGTCGAGCGCGGCCAGCGTCCCGGTGGGGATGTCGCCCTCGACCCCGTCGGGAGCGTTGCGCTCCGGAACCACGAGGTACCGGACGCCCATCGGCGCGAGCATGTGCCCGAGACGCGTGGTGTCGCCGTCGACGGCGCGCTCGAGCGCGTCGCCCAGGAGTTCGTTGGCGCCCGCGTCGGAGCCGAGCGGCCACAACTCACGGGCGTCACCCGTGCCGTCGCGCGTCGTCCCGTAGCCGACACGCTCGGAGTCGTCCCCGAGCTCGCGGACCCACGGGTCGAGGGGCAGGATCTCCGGGTCGCCGACCCACAGGGTCCGGAACGAGGACCCGTCGACGTCGCCGTCGATGAAACCCAGGGTGGCGGACCAGCCGCGACCCGGCATCTCCCACCGACCGTCGACCGACGCCCCCGCGAGTGCGGCTGCCGGAAGAACGAGCGCGATCCCGGCGCCCACGGCAGCGGCCTGGCGCCAGCCGAACCCGAATCGGGGAAGGTCGTCGACGAAGGCGGCGGCGCCGATCCCGACGGCGAAGGCGAGGCCGACGGCTGCGGGGACGAGGAGGAGGTCGGGTGAGGGGACGAGCAGGTCGCCACCGAAACGGGCAGGTACCCAGACGAGCGCGAAGCCGACCAGAGCGAGCATCCACGCCCGGGCGGCCCACTGGAGTCGACGCCGCGTGGCGACGAGGAGGGAGAAGGACGCCGCCGCCAGGATCCCCCACTCCAGCCAGCCTCCCCCGGCAGGGCCGGTGTGGAAGCGCAGGATGTCGGCGAGGCGCATTCCCTCCACGGAGAACACGGCGCCGAGCGAGGCGGGGTCCCCACCGCCGTCGACGAAGGCGAAGGGCCACGGGGCCAGCAGGACGAGAGCCAGCACGACGGCGCCCGCTCCCGCCACGACGGCCCGACCCGCCAGGCGGAAGCCACCGACGACCGGGAGCGAGAGGACCAACGCCACGACGATGACCGGGACGAAGGCGATGGCCGCGGGAGCGAACGCCGTCGCGATCGCCGTGAGGACGACGAGGCGGAACCACGATCGCCGCGCGGCGGGGACGTCCGCGACGGACCGGGGCACAGTGCTGTCGTGTCCGCCCGCCTCACCCGACGGGTGGATCCCGGAGCTGCGCAGGAGCGCCGAGAGGATCGCGGGTGCCAGGGCGTAGAGGACGATCGCCCCCAGGCGCCCGTTGGCGATGGCGTTTCGCGGGATCGGGATCGCCGCGTAGGCGAGCGCGGCGGCGAAGGCCGGTCCGGCCGACACCGACCGGGGCCGCACGAGTCGGTACATGAGCACCGCGCCGAGCGGGATGGCGCCGACGACGATGACCGTACGCGCCAGCCCGACCGCACCGAGCAGGACGGTGCCGAGCGTCCCCATCAGCGCGAACGCGGCGGGAGCGGGCGCGGCGGCGCCCAGCCCGGAGAAGCGCCACCCCGACGTGAACGTGTCGAAGAGGTCACGGGTGCCCGGCCACTCGAGCAGCGACCCGACGCTCGCCACGCTCCCGAAAAGGAGGTCGCGCTGACCCACGAGCAGGACGAGCGCCAGCACGATCCAGCCGATGGCCACGGGCGTACGCGCCCGTCGCCCCGCTCCCTGCATGGCGTTCTGCCCGAGGTGTTCGAGCTCCTCGAGTCGTTCCTGCGCGTGGAGCTTGTCGCCGATGTAGCGCGCCGCCCGGGCACTCCCACGCACCTGGAGAAAACGGAGGTCGGCGTCGGTCGCCCGGCGCTGGCGCTTCACCGCCGCTCGGTCGCCGCGGAGGCTTCCGAGCCTGCGCAGGTTCCAGAACCACGCTCCCAGGACCGCGCGGGCCCGTGCGGTACGACGGCTGACGAGGAAGACCAGACTCTCCACCACCGCCACGACGAGGAAGGCCGGAGTCAGCCAGAGCAGCGTGCGGGCGGAGTAGTTCTTGAGGAACGCGCGGAGCCGGTGCTGCTCGTACTCGCGGGGCCTCGTGCGGGGCCCGATCCGGTCGTCGACCGCCGACTCGGCGTGGCGCCCGCGGGCGTCGGGGGCGACGAGAACACGTGCGCCGGCGAGACGAGCCCTCCACCCGAGATCGAGGTCCTCGACGCCGGGCGACACCATCGGGTCGAAGCCACCGAGGGTCTCCATGAGGTCGGTGCGCACGAGCATCGCCGCTCCGGACACGAAGAAGACGTCCCGCACGGCGTCGTGCTGCTCCTGGTCACGCTCGCCCGGTTCGACGATCGACCGGGCGGCGGCGAAACGGTCCATCGACTGCCCGACGTCGACCAGGATCCTCTCGTCGTCGGCCCCTACGAGTTTGGGGCCGACGATCCCGGCGTTCGACCGGTAGGCCTCGTCGACGAGACACGCCAGGGCGTCGGGGTCGAGGGCGACGTCGTCATGGAGGAACAACAGGAAGTGGGCCCCCTCGACGGACCCCAGCGCCTCGTTGGCCATGGCGGCGTACGTCGTGGAGTCGACCCGCCGCACGAAGGCGCCGGGAGCGGCGAGGGCGACCCGTCCGGTCAGGTCGTCGGGACCCTCGTGGGCCGCCACGAGCACGGACAGGGCCCCGTAGCGCTGGGCGGCGAGCGCCTCGAGTGTGGCCACCAACGAGGGACGGTCGCCCCGGGTGAGGACCACCGCCACCACGGGCGGCGCCTCCGGGCGCTCCGGCGCGGGCGCGGCTGGATCGTCGGCGGGCATCGGAGCGCGGAGCCTACCGGCGCTGCGTCGGCGGGGCGCGCTCCGGGGCGGGACGTGGCGGCGCCGTCACCGACCGGAGGCCTTGTGCCGGAAGGGATCTCGGGCTTCTGCTTGCAATAGTTAGCGAAAGGAGTTACTGTGTCAAGCACACAGGTCCCCCGAGGACCGGCCGCTGCCGACAATGCCCCCACGGGCGACGGGAGAGGAGCCGGCCCGGGCGGATCCAGGTCGAACGAGACACACGAGCAAAGGACACGCCATGCCAGCGAAGACAGCAGCAAAGACGGCGACGTCGACGTCGAGCACCTCGGGCCCCGACGAGTTCGACATGAGGAAGTCCCTCCAGGACGCCGGGTACATCGCCCTCGGGATCGGTGTCCTCGGGGCCCAGCAGGTCCGGAAGGGCGTGAACTCGGCCACCGAGAAGCTCGGTGAGGCACGTGGCAACGCCCGCGACCAGGCCTCGAAGGTGCGCTCCGACGCGCGCAGGCAGTTCGAGTCGGTCCAGAGCGCCGTCACCGACGCCTCCCGGACGGTCGCCGACACCGTCGACGACGCCACGAAGGACGCTCGCGAGCGTGCGGCGTCGCTGCGCGGCGAGGTCCGCACCCGGGTCGGGTCGCTGAGCGACGAGGTCCGCGAGCGTGCCGACGACGCGGGCCAGGCTGCCCGTGAGCGCCTCGAGCCCGTCGTGGAGCAGATCCAGAGCCGGCTCCAGGAACTCCCCCAGACCGCCGGCAAGGCCATCGACGAGGGTCGTACCCGCGTGGAGCGTCTCGTCGGTCGCGGCTCCGGTGCGGCGCCCGCCACGTCCACGTCGTCCGCCGCGTCGAAGGCGTCGACCAACTAGGACGACAGATCCCGCAGCGGAACCGCTGCGTACCGTCCCCCCGTCACCGGCCTCCCGCAAGGGAGGTCGGTGCGCGTTCGGAACTACCCTCGACCCGGTGACCACCCGCTACGCATGCCTGGCCGGTGGTGTCGGAGCCGCCCGGTTCCTCCGGGGGCTCCTGCGCACCGTTCCCGCCGAGGACGTCACGGTCGTCGTCAACACCGCCGACGACGACGAGATCCACGGTCTACCGGTGTCGCCCGACCTCGACACGGTGACCTACACCCTCGCCGGTACGGAGAACCCCCACACGGGGTGGGGTCTGGCCGGCGACACCTTCGAGGCCACAGCGGCGCTCGCGCGCTACGGGATGCCGACGTGGTTCCGTCTGGGTGACCGCGACATCGCCACGCACCTGTTCCGGGCCCACTGCCTCCGGGAGGGAAAGACGCTGTCGGGGGCCACGGCGGAGATCGCTGCGGCCTGGGGCGTGCGCGCGAGGCTGCTCCCGATGTCCGACGACCGCGTCCGGACCGTGATCAGCGTCGCCGGTGCCGAGAACGGCGCGACAGCCGACGACGGCGTCACCGTCGAGATGGCGATGCAGGAGTGGTTCGTCGGGCAGCGGTGCGAGCCGGCGGTCCGTGCCGTGCGCTTCGAGGGTGCCGACACCTCCACGCCGGCACCCGGGGTCCTCGAGGCCCTCAACGCTGCCGAGTCCGTCGTGGTGTGCCCGTCGAACCCCGTGATCTCGATCGGTCCGATTCTCGCGGTCCCCGGGATCCGCGAGACCCTCGCCCGCCGCCGCGAGCACGTCGTCGGGGTCAGCCCCATCATCGGTGGGTCAGCCGTGAGGGGCCCGGCGGACCGGCTCATGGCTGCACTCGGCATGGAGGTCTCCTGCGCGGGAGTGGCGGCCGCGTACCGCGAGTTCTGCGGAACACTCGTGATCGACGGTATCGACGCCGGGCACGTGGGTGAGATCGAGGCTCTCGGTGTGCGCGCTGTCGTCGCCGACACGGTGATGCGTGACACCGCCGTGGCGGCCGAACTCGCACGTACGGCCCTGTCGGCGGTTGCGTGAGTAATGACGGCACCCGTCCCGAGCCTCTCGGTCCACCCCCTCCGGGGGGTCGGCGACATCCACGCCGGCGACGACCTCGGTGCCGTCCTCGCGGCCGCCGCCACGTCGGCCGACGGCACCACGGCCATGCAGGACGGCGACTGCGTCGTCGTGACCCAGAAGATCGTGTCGAAGGCTGAGGGGCGCAGCGTCGCGCTCGACAGGAGCGAGCCCGGGCGCCACCGCCGGGCGTTGATCGAGGCCGAGTCGGAACGTGTCCTGCGGCGGAGGGGTGACCTGCTCATCAGTGAGACGCGCCACGGCTTCGTCTGCGCCAACGCCGGTGTCGACGCCTCCAACGTCCCGGAGGGAACGGTGACGCTGCTACCCGTCGATGCCGACCGCTCGGCGGGACGGATCCGCTCGATGCTGGCGCGCCGCGCGGGTGTCGACGTGGCCGTCATCGTGACCGACACCTTCGGGCGCCCGTGGCGCGAGGGAGTGTGCGACGTCGCCATCGGCGTCGCGGGCATCGCCGCTGTCGTCGACCTCCGGGGAACGAACGACGCGGGTGGTCGTCCCCTCGAGGTCACGGAGGTGGCCGTCGCCGACGAGATCGCGGCCGCGGCGGATCTCGTGATGGGAAAGTCCCGCGGAGTACCCGCCGCCGTCGTCCGCGGGCTCGACCCCGCCTGGTTCGTGGACAGCTCCGTTCGCAGACTCGTGCGCCGGCCGTCCGAGGACCTCTTCCGATGAGCGCTCCCGAGTTCCTCGCGCGCCGACGCTCGGTCCGGGCCTTCACGGCCGAGCCCGTGTCAGCCTCGCTGCTCGACGACCTCCTCGAGTCGGCGTGCCTCGCACCGGCCCCCACCATTCGCAGCCCTGGCGGTTCGTGGTCGTGCACTCCGACGGCGCAAAGGCCGCGCTCGCCGACGCCATGGCGCAGCGCTGGCGCGAGGACCTCGAACGCGACGGGACCCCCGGCGACCGCATCGCCGAGCTCACCGACGCCTCGCGGAGCCGGCTGCGCTCGGCGCCGGCGCTCGTACTCGGGTGCGTCACCGACGACGGCCTCGACCACTACCCCGATGCCGCCCGCCGGGCGGCCGAGGCGGGGATGGCTCTTCTCTCGCTCGGTGCGGCCGTGCAGAACCTGATGCTCGCCGCCACCGAGACGGGGCTGGCAACGTGCTGGGTGGCGGCGCCGATCTTCTGCCCCGATGAGGCACGGCGCGCCCTCGACCTGCCGCCCGACTGGGCGCCGAGGGCCCTGGTGATGGTCGGTCGCCCTGATCCGGGCTACACACCCCGGCCGCGCGAGGCCGCGGACCTGCGCCGGCTCAGCACCCGCCGCTGAGAGGCGGATGCTGCATCGTCACCGCGACGCGGCGCGTGTCGCCTTGAAGAACTCGACTGTTCTCCCGACACCCTCCTCGAGCGTCGTGAAGGGCTTCCACCCCAGATGGATCTCCGCCCGTCCCGGGTCGAGGGCCGATCGCTGGAGCTCCCCGAGCCGCGGCGGTGCGTAGCGCGCCGGATCGGTGAAGCCGGTCTGTTTCGCCATGACGTCGAACAGGTGCTGGACGCTGGTCTCGACGCCGGTCCCGATGTTCATCAGCAAGCCACCGCCCTTGTCACCGGCCCGCACGAACGCATCCACGACGTCGTCGACGTACACGAAGTCGCGTGTCTGCTCGCCGTCGCCGTAGATGGTGGGGCGTTCCCGGTTGAGGAGAAGGCCGGCGAAGATCGAGACGACACCCGCCTCGCCGTGGGGGTCCTGGCGGGGCCCGTACACGTTGGCCAGCGCCAACGCCGTGTACTCGAGCCCGTGCACCTCCCTGTAGTAGTGGAGGTAGTCACCGACGGCCTTCTTGGCGACGCCGTAGGGCGACTCGGGGCGCTGCGGTGCACCCTCCCGAACGGGCAGGTCCTCGGGTGACCCGTAGATCGTCCCACCCGAGCTGGCGAAGACGACCTTGCGTGCACCGGCCGCGACGGCGCCCTGGAGCACGTTGAGCGCACCGATGATGTTGACCTCGGCGTCGAAGTCGGGTCGGGCCACCGACACGCGCACGTCGGCCTGCGCCGCGAGGTGGAAGATCAGCTCCGGGCGTCGGTGCTCGATCAGGTCGGTGACGGCCTGCGAGCGGACATCGATGCGGTGGAACGAGAAACGTCGCGAGCGCAGCGCCCGTGCGTCGGCCAGGTTGCCGAGCGACCCGGTGGAGAGATCGTCGGCGACCTCCACGTCGCATCCTTCCGCCAGCAGGCGGTCGACCAGGTTGGAGCCGATGAATCCGGCGCCGCCGGTGACGAGAGCCTTGGTGCCCATGCGAGTGTCCGGTGTCGTGGATGGTTGGTGACGCGATCGGTGCCGGTTGCCCGGCGGGTCAGTCGGAGGGGACGGGAACGCGCCCCGCCGACACCGTGGAACCTGTGGGTATTGTGACACCGGCGCCGACGACACTCTCATCGGTGACGACGGCACCGCTGTCCAGGACGGCACCGCGACCGAGAATCGAGCCGCGCACGGCCGAGCCGTCCTCCACGTGCACGCCGTCGAGCAGCACGGAGGCCTCGACGACGGCACCCGGGCCGACCGTGACACCGCGCCCGATGCTCGACGTGCCGACCACCGCGTCGCCGGCGACGACCGCCCCCTCTCCGAGGAGCAGTGGCCCCGTGAGCTGTGCGGTCGCGGCGACGTCGACGGTTCCCTGCACCCACACGCCCGGTGAGATCTCCTCGGCACCGGGTGACGGCGGTGTTCCGAGACGCCCGTCCACGACGTCGCGGTGCGCCCGCAGGTAGAGCGCCGGCGTTCCGACGTCGAGCCAGTAGCAGTCGGCCTCGAGGGCGTAGAGACGACCGGGGGTCTCGAGCAGGTGGGGGAAGGTCTCGCGTTCGACGGAGACGTTCCGGCCGGCGGGAATGAGGTCGAGGATCTCGGGCTCGAGGACGTAGGTACCCGCGTTGATCCAGTTCGTCGGGGCCTCGTCACGCGGGGGCTTCTCGACGAAGGACTCGACCTCGCCGTCGGGCTTCGTGGGCACGACCCCGAAGGCCGACGGGTCCTCGACCTGCGACAGGGCGACCGTGGCCGCGGCGCCACGGTCGGCATGGAGAGCGACGAGAGCGCCGAGATCGAGGTCGGTGAGCACGTCGCCGTTGCACACGATCATCCGTTCACCCGCCGGCGCCGTTCCCGCCGTGGCGTCGGGCGGGTCCTCGAAGGCCGCGGCGGCGAACCGGATCGCCCCGGCCGTGCCGAGTGGCTCGGCCTCCACGGCGTAGCGGAGGGACACCACACCGGCCGCGCACTCGAACCGGCCGTCGGGGAAGTGCTCGCGGAAGGCGTCGGGGAGGTATCCCATCGATAGCACGACGTCGTCCACGCCGTGTGTGGCGAGCCATGTGAGCTGACGCTCCACGAAAGCCTGGTTGGCGACCGGCAGGAGCGGTTTCGGGCACGTGAGCGTGAGCGGGCGCAGGCGGGTTCCCTGCCCGCCGACGAGGAGGACCGCCCTCACGAAGCCGGTGGTGACGCGGGCGGCTCCGCTCCGTCGCCCGGTGGCGTCGTCCCCTCGGGAAGGGTCTCGTCGGGGACCGCGCCCTCCGGGACCGGTACGCTGGCCTCGGGGTTCTCCTCGGTGGGCAGATCCGACGGGGCGACGGGCTCGGGTGGAGCCGGCATCTCCTCGTCCTCGGGGAGGAAGGCGATCACGATCTGGTCGTTCTCGTCGCCGCAGGCGAGCCCGCAGGCCACGACGTGGTCGGCGACGTTGCCGTCCTGCTCCTCGCCGTTGAGGCTCCAGCGCAGGACACCCTCGCGTCCGTCGAGCTCCTCGCAGGAGTCACCGTTGGTGTGGGTCTGATCGTCCCACGCCGTGATGCTGTCCTCGGAGACGGACCAGCCGCCGTACCGGAAGAACAGCCCGACAGTGGCGTTGTCGCCCGCCTCGGCGTTGGAGTTCGGGTGCGTGTGGATCAGGCCGTCGCCGTGCGAGTGGACGCCCGCGATGAGGTTGGCGTTGTCGGCAGCCTGCTCGAACTCAGGGGCGGGGCCGATGTCGGTGCCGCAGATGTTCACGTTGAGGCTGGCGTGGAAGTGGTCGTCGACGGTGGGTCGCGCGGCCTCGGCGCCGTCGTCACCGCGCGAAAACGCAATCAGGGCGACCCCGACGCCGACGATGAGCACGATGGCGACGTACCACGGCCAGTTCTTGCGGCCCTTCCCGCGGCTCCCGGTACCCCGGGGCGCGCGGTACTTCTTGCGAGAGGATGCTCGGCCCATCCCCGCAGATTACCGTCCCGCGGCCACGTTCACGGATCAACCGGGTGGAGCGATGACGTGTCCTGCCCGACGACCTCGCGCACCAGGTTCGCCACCATCGCCAGTGCCGCCCGCACCGCGAGGATGACGGCCGCCGCGGGGAGCAGGACGCGCCGTACGCCGCTCCAGTGCTTCGAGGCGAAGCGGAAGAGCGACCGGTGGTGCTCGACGATCATCCGGTACGGGCGCCCCGCTGTGCTCGCGCCGCCGACGTGCGTGACCTCGGCGCCCGGTTCGAACACGACACGCCATCCGGCCCCCCGCAGGCGACGGCACAGGTCGACGTCCTCGGCGTACATGAAGAACTCCTCGTCCCATCCACCCACGGCGTCGAGCGCCTCACGACGCAACCAGAGTGCTGCGCCCGAGACCCAGTCGACATCGCGGGCGACGTGCGGATCGACGTCGAGCTCCCGGTAGCGCCGCGTCCACGGGTTGTCGGGACGGACCAGACCGACGAGCCCGTGGCCCACAGCGTCGACGATCCCGGGCTCCCGGCGTGCGCTGGGGTACACGGAGCCGTCGACCTCGAAGATCAGTGGCCCGACGGCGGCGATGCTCGGCTCGACGAAACGGGCCAGGGCGGCGCCTGCGGCACCGGCGCGGAACACGACATCGGGATTCGACACCAGGATCACGGGCGCCGCCGTGGCGGCCGCCCCCAGGTTGGCGGCACGTGCGTAGCCGAGATTGACCCGCGACCTGATGACCGGGATGTCGGGGAGCTCCTCGGCGAGTGCGTCGACCGAGGAGTCGGTGGAGGCATTGTCGACAACGACGAGATCGGGCCCGTCGTCGGGATCGGGACCGCCGGCGAGCAACGAGCGGGCGCACTCCAGGAGCAGGTCGCCGGCGTTGTGGTTGACGACCACCGCCGCCCAGCGGGGTCGCGCCGCGTGACCGATCATGCCTGACGGAACCACTCGAAGGTCCGCTCCAGGCCGTCGCGTAGCGAGGTACGGGGTCTCCATCCGAGGACCGTCTCCGCGAGCGTGATGTCGGGGCGCCGGCGGACCGGGTCGTTCACAGGGAGCTCAGTGGTGACGATCCCGGAACGGCTCCCCGTGACCTCGAGCACCAATTCTGCCAGCTCGCGCACCGTGTACTCGTCGGGGTTGCCGATGTTCATCGGCCCCCGGTGGTCGGAGTCCAACAGCGCGAGGAGCCCCTCCACCTCGTCGTCGATGTAGCAGAAGGACCGTGTCTGGGTCCCGTCGCCGTACACCGTGAGTGACTCACCCGCGATCGCCTGTGACAGGAAGTTCGGGATGGCCCGGCCGTCGCCCGGTCGCAGGCGCGGGCCGTAGGTGTTGAAGATCCGCGCCACCTTGACGTCGAGGCCGTGCGAGCGCATGTACGCCATCGCCATGGCCTCGGCGAACCTCTTGGCCTCGTCGTACACACCGCGTGGCCCCACCGGGTTCACGTGCCCCCAGTAGGTCTCGGGCTGTGGGTGGACCTGCGGGTCCCCGTAGACCTCGCTCGTGGAGGCGAGGAGGAAACGCGCTCCCTTCGCCTTGGCGAGGCCCAGCGCGTGGTGGGTGCCGAGCGACCCGACCTTGAGCGTCTTGATCGGGTACTCGAGGTAGTCGCGGGGGCTGGCGGGACTCGCGAAGTGGAGCACGGCGTCGACGTCGCCCGGGACGTGGAGGTAGTTCGTGACGTCGTAGTCGGTGAGTGAGAACCGGCCGGTGTCGAGGAGGTCGTCGACGTTCTCGACGCGCCCCGTCAGCATGTTGTCGAGCCCGAGAACGTCCCAGCCGGCACCGACGAGCACCCGGCTGAGCGCCGAGCCCAGGAACCCGGCCGCTCCCGTGATGACGGCCCGGGGCATCAGCGCCCGACGCCGTCGTAGTCGAACCCGACCCGTCGCAGTGCGTGGGGGTCGAGGAGGTTCCGTGCGTCGACGATGCGCGGTGTGGCCATGACCTGCGCCACACGCTCGAAGTCGAGCCATCGGAACTCCTCCCATTCCGTGAGGAGGACGACGGCGTCGGCGTCGGTGGCACAGCTGTAGGGGTCGGTCGTGACCCGGAGCGACGGTAGCGCCGACGACGCTCCCTCACCGGCCGCGGGATCGTAGGCGTGCACGACGGCACCGGCCTCGAGCAGCAGGTCGGCGATCTCGAGGGCGGGAGAGTCGCGGAGGTCGTCCGTGTTCGCCTTGAAGGTGAGCCCCCACACCCCGACGCGGCAGTCGCGCAGCGGCCGGTCGACGATCGCCGCCACCTTGTCGACGATGCGTTGGCGTTGGCGCGTGTTGACGACGACGGTTCCCCGGAGGAGCGGCAGATCGTCGCCCACCTCGTCGGCGGCGTGCAGGAGGGCGGCGGTGTCCTTGGGGAAGCAGGAGCCGCCGTAGCCCGGCCCGGCGTGCAGGAAGTCGGAGCCGATGCGCTTGTCGTAGCCCATCCCGAGCGCCACGTCGCTCACGTCTGCGTCGTACGCCTCGCAGAGGTTCGCCACCGCGTTGATGAACGACACCTTCGTGGCCAGGAACGCGTTCGCCGCGTACTTGATCATCTCGGCGGATGCCGCGTTCGTGACGACGGTCGGGGCGCGCGTGTCGGCGTAGAGCTCCGACACACGGACGGCCACGGCGGGATCGTCGCAGCCGATGACGATGCGGTCGGGCTCGAGAAAGTCGTGCACCGCATGGCCTTCGCGCAGGAACTCGGGATTGGACGCAACGCCGAACTCGTCGACGGTGGCTCCGGCCTCCACGGCCAGGTGCCGGACACGCATCGTCGTTCCGATCGGCACCGTCGACTTGTTGACGATGACCGCTCCCGGGCTGAGCACGGGCGCTATCTCGCGGACAGCGTCGTCGACGAAGCTGAGATCCGCGGCACCGTCGGGGCCCTGAGGTGTGGGCACGCAGATGAACACGAACTCACTGGACCGTGCCGCCTCGGCGGCTCCCACGACGAAACGCAGGTTCGACGAGGTGAGACCCTCGGCCACGAGCTCCGCCAGCCCGTCTTCGAGAATCCCCACTTCGCCTTTGGAGAGTCGCGCCACGAGGTCGGGGTCGACGTCGGCGGCAACGACCGTGTGGCCGAGGCGCGCCATGCACGCCGCCGTCGTGAGGCCGACGTAGCCCGTCCCGATCACGCCGACGCTGCTCACGGCGCGACCTCCGCCTCCCGGGTGGTGCCACCGGGATCTGAACCGGCGACCGCGAGGAGGCCCGAGGTCTGGAGGTAGTCGGCCAGCGCGTGCTTCCAGTGTCGGAGGAGCTCGACGCCCTGGAGCCGCAGGACGGCGTTGTCGAGGACGGAATAGTGCGGTCGGGCCGCGGGGCGACCGAGGTCGGCGCTGCGGATTGCCGACGGCGCGACGCCCGCCGCGGTTCCCTCTTCCATGCCGGCGATGTCGAGGATCTCGCGCGCGAGCTCGAGGCGCGTGCACGAGCCCTGGTTCGTGACGTGGAACAGACCCCGCCGCTGCTCGACGGCGAGCCGGACCAGCATTCCCGCCAGGTCGGCAGCGAGTGTGGGACTACCGGTCTCGTCGTCGACGACCCCACGGAGCTCTCCGCGACGGGCGGTGTCGAGAACCCACGAGATGAAGTCGCCGCCGGGTCGGCCGAACACCCACGAGGTACGGGCTACGGCCCAGGATCGGCATGACGCGGCGAGCTCGTGCTCCCCTGCCAGCTTCGAGCGCGCGTAGACGGAGGCGGGATCCGTCGCATCCCACTCGGTGTAGGGGCGGTCGGCATCGCCGGAGAAGACGAAATCGGTCGACACGTGGACGACATGCGCGCCGATGCGGTCGGCGGCCGTGCCCATATGGCGGAGCGCGAGAGCATTGCAGCGGTAGGCGGCGTCGGGATCGCGTTCGCACCCGTCGACGTCGGTCATGGCCGCCGCGTTCACGATCACATCGGGCACGACGTCGCTGACGACGGCGTCGACGGCGTCGCGGTCGCCGATGTCGAGCGTGGAGTGGTCGACCTCGATGACCTCGTGGCCGGCCGGCGACCGACGGATCGCCGGACCGACGGTGCTTCCCAGCTGCCCGCCGGCGCCGGTGACGAGGGCCCGCACGCCTCAGCCCGCGCTGTGGGCCGACGGCGCCGTGGAGGTGGTGGACCAGGCGGACTCCACGACGGGCGCCCGGTCGCGCAGCGGCTCCCACCACGCCCTGTTCTCGGCGTACCAGCGGACAGTGTCGGCGACACCGGTCTCGAACGGGATCCCGGGGCTCCACCCGAGCTCCTCGCGGATCTTCGTGGAATCGAGGAGGTAGCGGCGGTCGTGGCCGGGGCGGTCGGGCACGATCGTCTTGAGCGACGGCGGCTTGTCGAGCGCCGCGAGGACCAGGTCGGCGATCTCCTCGATCGTTGCCTCCCGGCCGGTGCCGACGTTGTAGGTCTCCCCGACCACGCCGTCGAGGAGGACGCGCTCGATCGCTGTGCAGTGGTCGACGACGTGGATCCACTCACGGCGGTTGAGCGTGGACGCGTAGAGCGGCAGGGGCTCGTCGTCGAGGGCCTTGGTGGTGAAGACCGGGATGACCTTCTCGGGGAACTGGAGGGGCCCGTAGTTGTTGGCGCAGTTGGAGATGGTGACGGGGAGGTCGAACGTCTCGAAGTAGGCGCGCACCGCGTGGTCGGCAGCGGCCTTGGACGCGTTGTAGGGCGTTCGGGGCCGGTAGGGCGAGTCCTCCCGGAAGGCCCCCGGGTCGTCGAGGGCCAGGTCGCCGTAGACCTCGCAGGTCGACACGTGGTGGAACCGCGCCACACCGGCGTGGCGGGCGGCTTCGAGCAGGGTCTGCGTGCCCAGGGCGTTGGTGCGGAAGAACCGGCCGGGGTCGAGAACCGCGAGGCTGTTGTGGGACTCGGCCGCGAAGTTGACGACGACGTCGATCCCGTGCTCCTCGAGCGTACGGCGGGCCTGCTCACCGTCGGTGATGTCGCCCCGGACGAACGTGATCCTGTCGGCGACCGGGTCGAGGTTGGGCAGGTTGCCGGCGTAGGTGAGCACGTCGTAGCCCACCACCCCGTCGTCGGGGTGCGACTCGACCCAGTGGCGCACGAAGTTGGCGCCGATGAAGCCGGCTGCGCCTGTCACGAGCAGTTTCACGGCCACGATGCTACGGCAGGGCCCGCAGGGTCACCGAGTCAGCAGTTGGCCTCCTCGGGCGGAGGCTCCTCCTCCTCGTCGGGCGGGGCCTCACCCTCCTCGGTGGGCGGCGGCTCGACGGGTGCCGGTGGCTCGGCCTGGTCGGGAGCGGCGACTCCCACGAAGTCGCCTCCGATGACGACCTGCACATCGGTCTGGGTCACCGACGAGTCCTCCACCAGGGTGCCGACCCCACCCAGGTAGCCGAGGACCAGCCGCGCCTGGTCCTCGTTGCCGGGCGCGTAGCGGACCTCGGTTTCGGCCACGACGTCGGCGTTGCCGACACCGCCTGTCGCGAAACCCTCGACCACGAGAGCGTCGAGCGTTGCACCGGCGGCGCCGTCGACCCCGCTCCCGTTGAGGACGCTCACGCTCACGGTGAAGGGCTCGATGTCGGGAACCTCCGGCGGCGCCGCCCCGGGATCGGGCTCCGCGGTCGGGCCGAATGTGCGCAGCCGCGTGAGCACCGCCTCGGCCTCGGGCTCCTTGACGAACAGGACGGACTGACCGTCGGTGAAACCCCCTTCGTTGGGCAACGTGACCGACTCGAAGGACTCGGAGTTCGGATCCACCACACGGAACGCATCGACGAGCCCGAGCACGTCGCGGGTCCCGAGCGTGTCGTCGACCTTCATGTTCGCCAGGAGCTGGTCGGCGAGATCGCGAGCCCGGAGGGGATTGGCGCCGACGTTCTCCAGTGCCGTGCTGGCGAGGCTGCGCATGAACTTCTGCTGGCGCTCGATCCTCCCCAGGTCGGCCGTGGGATCGGAGATCCACTGGGACCCGTCGTAGACCTGGTAGTGGCGTGACCGCACGTACTGGAGGGCGCGGTCGCCCTGGAGCTTGTAGCACCCCGGATAGGGCTGCACGAACCCGCTCCCGCCGTCGCCCCCGGGGTCGACGTCGCGCGCCGGGCCCTCGAAGTAGACGGGCACGCCACCGATGGCGTCGACGATCTCCTCGAAGCCGGCGAAGTCGACCTCGATGTAGTTCGTGATCGGGATGTCGAAGTTCGCCTGGAGCGTGTCGACGACGAGCTGCGGGCCCCCGAGGCTGTAGGCGGCGTTGATCTTGCTCTCCCCGTGGCCCGGGATCTCGACCCACAGGTCACGGGGGAACGACACGAGCAGGCCGGACTTCTGGTCGGGGTCCACATGGGCGACCATCAGGGTGTCGGAGCGCTCACTCCCGATCTGCTCCTCGTCGCCCTCGACCTGGGCGCCGAGCGCCTCACGGGAGTCGGAGCCGATGATCACGAAGTTGCCCGCCTGGGCCGGGAGGTCGTCGTCAGGATCGAGGCCGACGATCTCGACCCGCTGGATCTCGTCGACCTTGTTGTTGGTCTCCCAGTACGCGCCCGCGACGGCCAGGCCGGTGAGGGCAAAGACCACTCCGAGGGCAATGCCGAACCGGACCAGGAATGCGCGCAGTGACGACGTGGACCTTGGCACGAGGCGTCGATGTTACCGGCGGGGCCACCGTCGGCCCGGTCGCGGCCGCTCTGGCGGGCGGGGCGGGCCCCGGTGCATCAATGAGGTGCCACATGCGGGCCTCCTTGACGCCATATCGACGCATCAGGGGCCGAGGGGCCGGCGGTACCCTGCGGCGGTGCCACCACTCGACCTGCCGCACGCTGCTGCCGGCGCCGTGGCCCGTCTCCTCCCACCCCTCGACGGCCCACGCGACGGGCGCGTCATCGTGCGCGACGGGCAGCGCACGGTCGTCGGTGTCCACCCCGACGCGGTCATCACCGCCGACGGCGGGAAGGCACTCGACCGACTGCACCGCCTCGGGTCGTCCGACGCCGACCGTGGGTGGTGGGCGGGGTTCCTGTCCTACGACATCGGGCGGACGGTGGAGCGCGTCAGGCCCCGCGCCGGAGGATTCTACGCCGAGTGGCCCGGCGTCCCCGACGTCGCGCTCGGGCGTTTCGACGCCCGCCTCCTCATCGATCCCGGCGCGTCCCCGTCGGTCACCGTCGTGGGCGACGGCGAGGGACGCGGGGTGCTCGACGAGGTCGCAGCGCGGCTTGTCGACGGCGACACCCCGGCGACGTCTGGCGCTCCGCTTCTGTCGGGACAGCCCACCACGAGCCTCGACCGCCCGGCGTTCGAGAGTGCCGTTCGGCGCATCATCGGCCTGCTCGAGGCGGGCGAGTGCTACCAGGTGAACCTCACGCGACGCCTCACCTGGCCGCTGGCGCCCGACACGGCCCGACTCTTCGCCGCGCTCAGCAGCGGGAACCCCGCTCCGCACACCGCGCTCGTCGACATCGCCGGCACCGGGGTCGTGTCCGCCTCCCCTGAGCGCTTCCTCGCGTGGAACGGGCGTTCGGTCGAGACACGCCCCATCAAGGGCACAGGCCGCGCCGCCTCGGCGCTCACCGCCAGCACGAAGGACCGCGCCGAGAACGTGATGATCGTCGACCTCGCGCGCAACGACCTCGGACGCGTGTGCGTGCCGGGCTCGATCCATGTCCCGCAGCTGTGCGGTCTCGAGGCACACCCCGGGCTCTTCCACCTCGTCAGCACGGTGCGGGGCCGGCGGCGCGACGACGCCGGACTCGGCGACCTGCTGACGGCCACGATGCCACCGGCGTCGGTGACGGGGGCACCCAAGCCACGCGTGCTCCAGGCCATCGAAGACCTCGAGCCCGTGCGACGCGGTGTCTACTGCGGTGCCGTTGGCTGGATCGACACCGCGCGCGATCGTGGCGATCTGGCCGTCGCCATCCGCACGTTCACCGTTCACGACGACTCGACGCACCTCGGGGTCGGTGCCGGCATCGTGGCCGACAGCAGCCCGACGCGCGAGTGGGAGGAGACCGAGCTGAAGGTGGCGCGCGTCCGTCGGTCGGTCGGGGAGGACGTGTCCGTGCTCACCGGTGCAGGTGCAGCGTGACGGTGCAGGTGTCGGTCGACGGACGGCTCCTGGCCGTGGACGACGCACGGATCTCCCCCTTCGACCACGGCCTCCTCGTGGGCGATGGCGTGTTCGAGACGTTGCGCGTCTACGCGGGGGTCCCGTTCGCGTGGACACGCCACCTCGACCGGCTGCACCACTCGGCCGCCGGGCTCGGTCTCGACGTCCCCGACGGCGACGATCTGCGCCGGCGGGCCGACGACGTCCTGTCGGCCAACGGCCTCACCGAGGCTCGACTGCGGATCACGATCACCGGCGGTCCCTCACCGCTGGGCTCCGAGCGGGGCGACACCGCGCCCACCGTCATCGTCGCTGCCGCCGCCGCGGCCGCGTGGCCGCCGACCACGGCGCTCGTCACCGTCCCCTGGCCACGCAACGAGCGTGGCGCAGTGACCGGGCTCAAGACCATCTCGTACGCCGAGAACGTCCGGGCGCTCGCCTTCGCCTCCGAGCGGGGAGGCGGCGAGGCGCTCTTCCTCAACACCGTCGGCGACGTGTGCGAGGGGACCGGGGCGAACCTGTTCGCCGTCGTCGACGGGGAACTCTTCACGCCACCGGCAGCGTCGGGCTGCCTCCTCGGTGTCACGCGCGCTCTCGTGCTCGAGATCGCCGCCTCGACAGGGATCGGAACATCGACGGGCCGCCTGGAGCCGAGCACGCTCCTCGCCGCCGACGAGGTGTTCATCACGTCGTCGACACGGGAGATCCAACCCGTCGACCGCGTCGACGGTACGGAGTTCGCAGTACCGGGGCCGATCACGCGTCACCTGGCCGAGGCCTTCACCGAGCTGGTCCGCACCACACCCGACCCCTGACGGCGGCGGCACCCCCGACACGAACGCTGCATCTCACGACGAATGTCGGTCGGCACGAACGTGGATCACGTCTCCGACGTGGAACGCGTGCCGCTCTCCGCCCGCTTCGACCATCAGAGCACCGTCGGTCGCGATGTCGACGGCGCGTCCCGACACGCTCCCGCCGGGGTGTTCCACCTCGACGACCTGACCGAGGGTCGCCGAGCGGTCCCGCGCGAGGGCGCGTAGGCGTTCCCGCCCGGCGCCGGACCCCAGGTGGTCCGCGTAGTCGGCGAAAGCGTCGAGGAACGCCACGAGCGCATCCCGTACCTCCACGGAACGACCGGTGACGTGCTCGACCGACGTGGCCACTCCCGCGAGGTCGTCGGGGAACGCGCCGCGGGCGAGATTGCATCCCACGCCCACCACCAGGGCCCGTGAGTCGGGGCCCGTCACCACCGACTCGGCCAGGATCCCCGCCAGCTTGCGGTCGTCGACGACGAGATCGTTGGGCCACTTCAACGCCGGCTCCACACCGGCCGTCGCCACGACGGCGTCGGACATGGCCAGTCCCGCCGCCACCGTCGCGAGGTGCCAGGCGTCGTCGGGCAACCCGGACGGCCGCAGCAGCACCGACACGAGAAGCGCCCGGCCCGCCGCAGCCTCCCACCGGCGGTCGAGGCGCCCGCGTCCGGCGTCCTGGACGTCGGCCACGGCCACGGTGCCGTCGGGCGCACCGCCGGCCGCCTCGTCGAGGAGGTAACGGTTGGTGGAGTCGAGGCGGTCGAACCACCGAACCGGCCCAAAGCGTGCGGCGCGGAGCCGTTCGTCGACGCCTCGACCGCTCCAGATGGGCGGGTTCGTGCGCATCGCCCGTAGGATACGGGGCCGCCGCCGACCCGGGAGCCCGTCAGTGTTTTCCAAGATCCTCATCGCCAACCGCGGCGAGATCGCTGTGCGGGTGATCCGCACCTGCCGCGAGATGGGTATCGGAACCGTCGCCGTCTACTCCGACCTCGACCGCGACGCCATGCACGTGCGTGAGGCCGACGAGGCCTACGCCCTGGGCGGCCAGGCGGCCGGCGAGAGCTACCTGAACACGGACGCGATTCTCGCTGCGCTCGCCGCAAGCGGCGCCGAGGCCCTGCACCCCGGCTACGGCTTCTTCTCCGAGAACGCCGACTTCGCCCGGGCGGTCATCGATGCCGGTGTCACCTGGATCGGTCCCCCGCCCGAGGCGATCGAGGTCGCCGGCGACAAGCTGTCGTCGCGCCGGGCAGGCGCCGACGCCGGTGTGCCCACGGTGCCCGGGACCCTCGACCCCGTCACCGACGTCGCCGAGGTCCTGGCGTTCGGTGAGGAGCACGGCTACCCGATCCTCATCAAGGCCGCCTACGGCGGGGGTGGGAAGGGCATGAAGGTCGTGGAACACCCCGACGAGGCCCAGGCGGCGCTCGACTCGGCGGCACGCGAGGCCGAGGCCTACTTCGGGCGCCCCGAGGCCTTCATCGAGCGGTACCTCACGCGTCCTCGCCACGTGGAGATGCAGGTCTTCGCCGACACGCACGGCAACGCCGTGTGGCTGGGCGAACGCGACTGCTCGATCCAGCGACGGCACCAGAAGCTCATCGAGGAGAGCCCTGCGCCCGAGTTCCCCGACAGCGTCCGCACCGCCATGGGCGAGGCGGCGGTGGCGCTCTGCCGTGAGTTCGGCTACGTGAACGCCGGAACCGTCGAGTTCATGTACGAGGACGGCGACTTCTACTTCCTCGAGATGAACACCCGGCTCCAGGTCGAGCACTGCGTCACCGAGGAGGTCACGTCGCTCGACCTCGTCGCTGAGCAGATACACGTCGCCGACGGCGAACCCCTGTCGTTCACCCAGGACAGCATCGAGCGCCGGGGGCATGCGATCGAATGCCGCATCAACGCCGAGGATCCCGCCGCAGGTTTCATGCCGTCACCCGGCACCCTCACCCGCTTCGAGCGCCCCGACGGGCCCGGCGTGCGGACCGACCAGGGCTACGAGACCGGCGACACCGTGTCTCAGCACTACGACAACCTCATCGCAAAGCTTGTCTGCCGGGCTCCCGACCGCGACAGGGCCATTGCGCGGACCCGGCGCGCTCTCGAGGAGTTCGAGATCAGTGGAGTCAGGACAACCATCGACGCGCAGCTCGCCCTGCTCGACCACCCCGACTTCCGCGCCGCCCGCCACTCCACGAAGTGGCTCGAAGAGGACGTCGACCCCGCCACGTTCGTGAGAGCCGGTGATTCGGCCGATTCGCCGCCCACAGACTCGGCACAGGAACTGACCGAGCGCACCGTGCCCGTCGAGGTCAACGGCAAGCGCTTCGAGGTGAAGGTCTGGCTCCCCGACGTCGAGGCAGCACCCGCAGCGCGCACAGCCCGGGCTCCGAAGCCGGCCGCGTCCACCGGTGGGGGTGCCACCGGCGGTGGGACGATCAGCGCACCCATGCAGGGGACCATCGTCAAGGTCCTCGTCGACGTCGGAGACACGGTCGAGGCCGGCCAGGCACTTCTCGTACTCGAGGCGATGAAGATGGAGAACCACCTGAACGCCGACGCCGACGGCACGGTCAGTGAGATCCGGGTGTCCGGGGGCGACACGGTCGCGCCGGGGGACGTCCTCATCGTCGTGGAGTAGACCGCTGCGCCCAACCGCCGCCCGGGCGGCTGTCAGGCGACGTGACTGCGGGAGGGCTCGACCATCCCGGTGTCGACGAGGGCCTCCTCCACGAAGTCACGCACGGGCCGCGACCACATGAACCCCAGGTGGCTACCCGAGTACCAGGTGATCCGGGGCTGCTCCCAGTGGTTCCACAGCCGAAGGGCCTGACGACGTGGGTTGATCAGCCGGTCGACGAGTCCGGCGTAGATGAAGCGTCGCTCCCGCGCAGGCTTCGGCTCCAGCGCGAGTGGGGACACGACACGGAACAGCCGGCTCGCCGCTTGATGGAACTCGGCGAAGATCGGCGTGTCGCGCACGGAATGTGGGGTGTGCGACTGAAAGAGGGAGGCAAAGTCGACCGGAGGGACACCGACGATGACGCAGGCGAGGTCCTCGTCGAGGTTGGCCACGCTCGCGCTGAGGTAGCCGCCGAGCGAGATGCCGGTGAGGCCGATCGCCTCGTCGGACTGCCGGCGGATCCAGCCCAGGATGCGACGCGTGTCCCACACCGACTGGGAGATCCCGTGCACCGTGTCGACGAGGTCGTCGGTCGGGAAGCCCAGTCCGTAGATCGCCTGGCGGCGGCGCGGCCCGTGGAGCGGCGCCACGGGAACCACGACGTTGAGCCCGAGCTCGTCGTGGAGGTGCCGCGGCGGGAAGGTCTGGAAGTCGGCGCGGGGAAAACCCATCCCCGTTCCGGGGAGGCACACGAGCCACGGGCGTGGCTCGTCGTGACGGAGCACCCAGGCGTGTGTCGTGCGGTTGGCGGCGTAGGACCGCCACCGCTGAGCGCCGGGAACCCCCTCGTGGGGCTCGAACCCGCTCGACCACGTGCAGTGCTCGTAGACGTGGTCGGCAACGGACCGCTGCCGGACGACGGGCTCACCGAACGGCTCGGGCTCACCCCAGAAGGCCTGCGGGTCGCGGTGGAAGCCGAGCGACTCGTACACGGCGGCCGCGTCGAGGCCCTCCTCGATGATCCGGCGGTAGGCGTCGTCGTGGCGTGGCGGTCGCCCCACCTTGAACACGGCGAGGACCAGCTCGTCGAGCGTGGCCTCCGCCAGGACGAGGGGGTGCGGGCGCGTCCGCGGGATGCCGGCCGAGTGCGTGCGCCCGGAAGCCCAGTCCATGCAGAGACGGGTGTAGAAACCGGCCGCCTTCGGAACCGGGCTGAGGAGATCGCTCCACCACGAGCTCTTGCGCACACCGACGGCCCACCGTGTGAGGTCGCCCGCGAAGCCGCGAATCGTCGTGGTCACCGTCACGGTGCGCCGGCCCTCATGACGCAGCGTCGGCGAGTGACTCCGCCAGAGCCGGGTGGACGAGGAGCGAGTCGACGATGTCGTCGACCTTGAGGCCGTTCGTGACTGCCACGGCCATCACACTAATGAGCTCGGCGGCGTTGCGCCCGACGATCGAGCCTCCGAGGACGACCCCGGTGGCCGGGTCGGAGATCACCTTGACGAAGCCGCGCGAGTCGCCGTCGATGAGTGCCCGGGCGTTGGCGGAGAACGGGACCTTGGTGACACGGATCTTGCGGCCCTGGGCGAACGCGTCGGCCTCCTCGAGGCCGACATCGGCGATCTCGGGGACCGTGAAGATCGCAGACGCCGCCTTGTCGTAGTCGAGGTGGCGGTGGGGCCGGTTGTGGAGCCCCATCAGGTGCTCGGCGATCTTGCGGCCCTGCATCGCCCCGACCGACGACAGGGGGAGCTTGCCCGAGAGGTCACCGGCAGCGTAGATGTGCGCCACGTTCGACTGGCAGTGGCGGTCGACGGGGACGTAGCCGCCGCTGTCGACCTCCACCCCGGCCTCTTCGAGCCCGAGGTTCTCGGAGTTCGGAACCGACCCGATGGCGAGCACCACGTGTGAGCCGACGACCCGGCGCCCGTCGTCACAGTCGACGTGGACGGCACTGCCCTCGCGGGTGACGGAATCGGCACGGGCGCCCTTGAGCAGCGTCACGTCGCGTCGCAGGAACTCCTCTTCCAGCGCCGCGGCGACCTCGGGGTCCTTCAACGGCAACACCTGCTGGCGGGACACCACGAGGGTGACGTCGGCACCGAACGACGAGAACATGTTGGTGAACTCGACGCCTGTGACACCCGAGCCGACGACGACCAGATGGGACGGCAGCTCCGGCGGCGGGTAGGCGTCGCGGGTCGTGAGGATCCGCTCGCCGTCGGGCTCCGCCCAGTCGGGGACCCGTGGGCGTGAGCCGGTGGCGAGAACGACGAAGTCGGCGTCCAGCTCCTCGAGACCCGTCCCGGTGTCGGCCACGACCTCGTGGGGCCCCTTCAGCCGTCCCGTCCCCCGGATGATGCGGACGCCCTGCGACTCGAGGAGCCGGGTGGTGGCGTCGTGCAGCTGGGCCTCGATCGTGGCGACGTGCTCGCGAAGTGCCGAGACGTCGAGACTCCCCTCCGCGTGGAGCCCGACGGTGCGCGCTCGGCGGAGCCCCCGCAGCTTCGCGCCCGATGCGATCATCGCCTTCGACGGGATGCAGTCGAGAAGATGTGCCGCGCCCCCGACGAGGTCACGCTCCACGAGCGTGACCTCGGCGCCGAGTGTGGCGGCGACGGTGGCGGCGGTGTTGCCGGCCGGACCCGCACCGATGATGACGACCTTCACGGGCACACCCCCAGCGTAGGGCCTGCGGCAGCGGGACCGCTCCCACCGAGGCACCACCACTAGCCTCCGGGCGATGCGCGTCCTGCTCCTGGTGAACACAACCGCCTCCTCGGTGACAGCACGGACCCGTGTCGTCATCAGCAAGGCTCTCGACGCCGACCACGACCTCCGCGTGGTGGAGACATCGCGGCGCGGCCACGCCACCCGCCTCGCACGGGGCGCCTCCGTCGACAGCTACGACGTCGTCGTCGTCCTCGCCGGCGACGGCACGCTCAACGAGGCAGCCGACGGGGTGGTCGGCACCGACACCGCACTGGCCGCACTCCCCGGAGGGTCCACGAACGTGTTCGCCCGGACACTGGGGATCCCCGCGGACCCCGTCGAGGCGACAGGCCAGCTCCTCGACGCTCTCGAGCGCCGCGCCTTCCGGAGGGTGGGTGTCGGCGCCGTGTCAGGTCGGCGCTTCCTGTTCCACGCCGGGCTCGGTTTCGACGCAGCGGTGATCGCGCAGGTCGAGAGGCGAGGGTGGCTCAAGCGCTATCTGGCGCACCCTCTGTTCGTCGTCGCCGCGTTCGACACCTGGGCCCGCCACTACGACCGTTCGAACCCGGCTATGCGCCTCGAGCTCCCCGGCGAGTCGGTCGGCGGTTGCTTCTTCGTGATCATCTCGAACACCACGCCCTACACCTACCTGGGTCGCCGGCCGATCCGGATCGCGCCCGAGGCGTCCCTCGAGCGTCCGTTGGCCGTCACGGCCTTCCAGTCGCTCTCGGCGTACCTGTTGCTGCGCGGAGCGGCCTCGGCGCTCACCACCGGCCGCTTCGTGAAGAAGGCGTCCGGTCTCGTGCACCGTTCGGACCTGGAGTCGTTCTCTGTGGTGGGCTCGCGTCCCTTCCCCTACCAGGTCGACGGCGACCACCTGGGCGATGCCGAGCGGCTCACCGTGGCCTACGAGCCCGACTCACTGCGGCTCCTCGTTCCGTAGCGCCACGGCGTCGGCCGGTCGGTCGGTGATCACGGCGTCGACACCGGCCGCGAGGAACCGGCGTAGGTCGCCCGCGTCGTTGACCGTCCAGGGACGGAGGGCGAGACCGAGGTCGCGGGCGTGGTCGACGACCCCGGGCACGTCGGAACGCTCGAGCGCCTGACGGGCCGGGTGCACACCACCGATGCCGCGCTCGGCAGCGGCACGTAGCGCCGCGCGTGGCTCGAGATCGGGGAATGTCAGCCAGGCCGTCTCGATCGTCGCATCGAGCCCCTTCACGCGCTCGAGGGACGGGACCATGAACGACGAGATGACCATCCGGGGCCCCGGATCGGATCGGCGGCGCGCCGCCAGGTCCACGACGGCATCGACGATCCCCTCGGACTCGTCGAAGTCGGGGTCGGTGGGGATGTTCTTGATCTCGACGTTCACGAGGTGCATCCGGGCACAGGCATCGAGAGCCTCGTCGAGGGTGGGGAGCCATGGCAGCACGTCGCGGACCTGTCCGAAGGTGGCATGACCGAGAACGCCGACACCGTCGGCGGTGGCGTCGTGGTGGACGAGCAGGATCCCGTCGGCACTTCGGCGCACGTCCAGCTCCACGCCGTCGGCACCGGCGAGGTGGGCGGCTCCGAAGGCCGCCGTGGTGTTCTCGCGCGACCGCGTGTGGTCACCGCGGTGGGCGAGAACGAGCGGGAGCGGCTCCGGCGCGCGCATCCGCGCGATGATGCCTCGTCATTGACGGGTCCGGGGTCGCCACGCGAAACCGCTGGTCAGACCCCTTGTGACACCCGCGTCACCCCGGTAGCGTGGTGCGGACGGGCGGGAGGAGACCGGCTCCCACGACCGGGACCACCGGAGCCCCCGCACCCGACACCGTGTACACGGCGCGTCATCGACGGTTCGACGACGACGGGTTCAACGACGCGGGCAGGACCGCCGACAACCGGAGGACGCGTGGCACTCACCTGGATCCGCGACCACGACTGGGACGCCGACGACTGGCGTGAGCGCTCCCTGTGCAGGGAGACGAGCCCGGAGCTGTTCTTTCCCGTCGGAACGACCGGTGAGGCTGTCAACCAGATCGAGGCGGCCAAGGCTGTGTGCACGAAGTGTCTGGCCCGACCCGAGTGCCTCGAGTTCGCGTTGAGCACGAACCAGGAAGCGGGTGTGTGGGGCGGCGCCACCGAGGAGGAGCGCCGGCGGATGCGCCGGGCACGCCGCTCTGCCGCCCGGGCGCCCGAACACACCGGCGACACCGCGGTCGGTGCCTCCCTCGACACCGTTCGCGGCTGACGTCGACCGCGGAGGCTCCGTCGTTCTATCCGGCGACGAGCGCGTCGGGAGTGTGCGGGACCGACAGCCTCACGCGGACATGTGTTCCGCCGTCCGACACGAGCTCGATCGTTCCCCCGAGCTCACTGGTGACGAGAGCCTGGACGATCGAGAGGCCGAGCCCCTTCGAGTTCTCGAGCTCGAAGTCGCCGGGCAGCCCACGGCCGTCGTCGACGACGTCGATGCTCAGGTCGTCGCCGTCGCGTTCGAGCAGGATCGTCACCGTTCCACCGGCCCCGGGACGCTCGTAGTCGAAGGCGTGGTCGAGAGCGTTCTGCATCAACTCGTTGAGTACGACCGCCAGCGGCGTGGCCACCGAGCCGGGCAGATCGCCGACCGAGCCCTTCACGGTGAACGAGATCGGGGTCTCCGGGGAGCTCACACCCTCCTCGACGACACGCGCGAGGGGGCGAACGATGTCGTCGAAGGGCACGACCTCGCTCGACTCCTTCGCGAGGGTCTCGTGCACGAGCGCGATCGACCGGATCCGCCGCTCCGACTCGGCCACGGCCTGCTGCGCCTCAGGTGTCCGCAGCCGCCGGCTCTGGAGTCTGAGAAGCGCTGCGATCGTCTGGAGGTTGTTCTTGACCCTGTGGTGGATCTCGCGGATGGTGGCGTCCTTCGACAGGAGCATGCGGTCGCGTCGTCGGAGGTCGGTGACATCGCGGATCAGGAGGATCGCTCCGACGGCCGTGTCGCCCTCGAGAAAGGGCACGACACGCATCATCGTGTTGGAGTCACCCTCCTCGACCTCCTCGAGCACGGGGGTCCGGGCGCTCATCGCCATCTCGACCGCGCCGACGTCGAAGCCCAGCTCGGTGAGGGGCGCACCACGGCTGTAGCCGAGAAAGCCCATACGATGCATGGAGCTGACAGCGTTCGGGCTGGCGAACCGGATCGTGAGGTCGTCCTCCACGATGATGACACCGTCGCCGACGCGGGGCTCCTCCTCGACGTTCAGCTCCCCGAGGGGGAAGGGGAACGACCCCGCCTGAACCATCTCGGCGAAGTGACCGAACGCCTTGAGGTAGTTCCGCTCGAGCTCGCCGCGCCGACGCCGGGCCACGGTCGACTGGTAGCGGGTGAGGACCCCGATGACCCTGTCGTCGTGGCGCACCGGGATGCACAGGAGGCGTGCCGGCTCGTCGGTCCCGACGACCTGGCCGTCGCCCTCGACCGATTCGCCGCTGTGAAAGGCCTCGGCCACGAGGGGGCGCTCCTCCTCGTCGACGATGGCACCGCTGGTCTCGTGCGGGTAGAGCGTCTGGCCGGTGACCGGGCGAACCTGCGAGAGAGCGACGAAGCGCGCGCTGTGCTCCTTCAACGGGGCGAACAGCATCAGGTCGGCGAAACACAGGTCTGCGAGCGGTTGCCACGAGAAGACGAGGCTCTCGAGGTGCTCGAGATCGTCGCGCTGCAGCGATGTGTACGTTCGGGCGAGGTCGAGAACCGTGATCACGGTGAAACGGTACCCGTCGGCCTGTCGGGCCCCACCACGTCTCCATCAGGGCCGACACGGCGTGCGCGCTCCAGTGACCGCCGGAGCGCTCCGTCGACGTCGAGATCGGCCTCCGCTCGTGCCAGGGCATCGGCGGTCGTACGCGTGGCGGCCTCCCGCGGCTCGAACAACGTGCAGCAGTCCTGGTGGGGCAGTACCGACAGGTCGTAGGTCCCGATGCGCCGCGCCTCGTCGATGATCTCGGCCTTGTCGTGGCCGATCAGTGGCCGCAGCACCGGCAGGGTCGCGACGGCACCGACCGCTCCAAGGTTCTCGAGTGTCTGTGAGGCCACCTGCGCCAGGCTCTCACCCGTCACGATCCCGAGCGCATCCTCCCGTTCCGCCAAGGCTTCGGCGACACGCAGCATGAGCCGTCGGTACAGGAGGACCCGAACGCGCGCCGGCGCGCCGAGCGTGATGGCGCGCTGCTCCTCCCCGATCGGTACCGACCACCAGGTCCCGCGGAATCCCCAGCGACCGAGCTGGTCGAGGATCCGGGAGACGTTGCGCTCCGACGAGGGGTCGGTGAACGGCTGGCCGTGGCAGTGCACCGCCACGACGTCCGACCCGCGCTTGAGCATCCGCCAGACCGCGACCGGGGAATCGATCCCCGCCGAGAGCAGCGCCACCGTCCGCCCGGCGGTACCGACCGGAAGCCCGCCCGCGCCGGTGAACTTCCGGGCCGACACGTAGGCGGTGTCACCCACGATCTCGATCCTGATCGTGACGTCGGGGCTCGACAGGTCGACCGCCTTGTCGAGACCGGTGCGGATGGCCTCGCCGACCTCGACGTTGACGGTCCCGCTGTCGAGAGGGAACCGTGTGCGGGCCCGGCGGGCCCGAACCGCGAAGGTCTCGAAGGGCTCGTCGGCGTCGGTCGCCTCGGCGACCTCCAGGGCCGTGTCGAGAACGACCGTGGGCGTCGCCTCCACGGCGCGGACCGGTGCCGCATTGGCGACTCCGAAGACCCGGAGCGTGCGTTCGAGTGCGCCGTCGCCGGGATCGCGTACCTCCAGCCGGTCACCCAGGGAGCGGACCTCCCCCGCCTGGTCGCCGAGCGCCGTCGTGAGGTTCCGGCGCAGGGCCTTGAGGAACACACCTCGGTTGCGTCCCTTGAGGGCTATCTCGTGGAAGTGGACGAGGAGCCGGTCGGGTGTCATCGCGGGCGCCCCACCGGTGGGGTGGGACCCGGCACTTCGGGCCCGGGCCCGAAGAGATGCATCCCGATCTCGGCGAGCCCTCCGACGTCGTGGATGTCGACCTCGAGGGTTGGGACGTTGCACAGCACATCGGGGACCCGGGACAGCTCCGCGCGCAGCTCGGCCTCCCGTTTGGCGACGACACCGAAGTTGCGAAACGACTCCCCCACCGTTCGGAGAACGCGCGCCGTCCGGTTCGGACTGTCGAGTGGCCCCTCGGGCGCTGACGACGACCCGGCCGCTCCAGCGGCGAGTGCGTCCGCCAGCTCGGTGGCCTCGTCGATGAGGACGCGCGCCGAGTCGGCTCCGGTCGGGTCGAGGAGGGTGCCGGGGAGCGTCTTGTTGAGGACCAGCGCCTGGAGGTCGAAGTCGCGTCGACGCAGTTCCTCGATGAAGACCTCCCCCTCACGAAGCGGCGCCGCCTCGAGTGTCGTGACCACACCGAACGTGGTCC
Source organism: Acidimicrobiia bacterium (assembly GCA_041394025.1). NCBI lineage: Bacteria > Bacillati > Actinomycetota > Acidimicrobiia > Acidimicrobiia bacterium. The sequence continues at coordinate 1,449,809 of JAWKJA010000002.1, forward strand.
TCCGGTCGTGCAGCAGGTCCTCGACAGCGGCGGCTCGCTCGACGAACCCGTCGTACATCGACTGGAAGAGCCAGAAGAACTCGCCGATCTCCTGGAGGAACTCGCTGCCGAGCACGCGGTCGGCGACCTGGTAGAAGGGCCGGGACGCGAAGTTGAGCACGCGGGCGCCGCGCTTGCCGCCCACGCGGTAGGGCGCGGTCAACCACCGCAGGAGGCGACCGCCGAAGAAGTCGGCCATCCTCCTGGGAGCCTCGAGGAAGTCGATGGCGTTGCGGGTCGGAGGGGTGTCGAGGACGATGAGGTCGTAGTCGCCGCTCGCATGCACCTCGTAGAGTCGCTCCATGGCGATGTAGTCGTGGCTCTGAACGAATCGTGCGGTGATGTTCCGGTACAGGGTGTTCTCGAGGATCTGGTACGCCGTCTCACGGTTCGGCGCGTGCCGGAGCACGAGCGCGTCCCACGACTCCTTCGTGTCGAGCATCGCCGCCCACAGCTCACCACGCATCTCCACGCCGGCGGCCTCGCACACCTCCGGTGGGACTCGTCGCGCCACGTTGCCGATCCCCTCGAGCCCCAGCGCCGTGGCCAGCCGGCGCGCCGGGTCGACGGTGAGCACGAGGACCTTCCCACCCAGTCGCGCGGCTGCGCCGAGTGCGGCGGCCGCGGCCACGGATGTCTTGCCGACCCCACCGCTGCCACAGAAGACGATGATCTCCTTGGCGGCCAGCAGCTGCTCCAGGTCGCGGCGCCCTGTCGGAAGGTCGGTTGCCGCGCGGGTCACAGCCCCATCTCCTCGTCGAGCGCGTCGCTGATCATGCGCGTCACACGCAACCCGTGCTCGCGAACGAACAGGTACGGCACGTAGACCATGGGGAGGTCGACCTCGTCCCGCAGACGATGCAGATGCTCGGCCCTGGTCCGTCGCAGCGAGACGGCCAGGCGGGCCGCGTCGAGAACGACCTCTGTGCCGGCGCCGGCCCGGCTCTCCAGCACACGGAGAGGCCCGTCGTCGCGGAGGGCCTCGAAGGTCGCCTCGTCGGCGTGCGTGAAGAGCTCCGGGAGCACCCTGTTCACGATGACCGGCCCGAGCGACACCCTCAGCTCCGCGCGCACGCGGTTCACGAGCTCGATCGTCTCGCTGACGGGCATCTCCTCGGGCGTCGCCACGACCACGAGCGCGGTGATGTCGCCGTCGGTGAGGATGTCATTCATCCATTCGGTCTGCTGCCGGACGGGCCCGACCTTGACCAGCCCCTGAATCGTGTCGGGCGCCGCGAGCTGTGCGATCACGTGCCCCGACGCCGACGCGTCGACCACGACGAGATCCCAGTCGCCACGCCCCTCCATCGACTCGCGCACCTCCCAGCAGATCTTCCCGACCGTGAGGATCTCTCGGACGCCGGGTGCGGCTGTCGCGACGAAGTCGAACACGCGGGCCACCGGGCCGAGGCGCCCGAGGACGGGGATCTTCAGATTCAGCTTGAGGTACTCACGCAGCGATGCCTCGGTGTCCATGCGCATCGCATGCACACCCGGCACGATCGACCGCGGCTCGAATCCGACCGGTGGTTGCTCGAAGAGGTCGGTGAGGTTGCCCTTGGCGTCGACCTCGACGAGGAGGACACGTCGACCGTCGTTGGCGGCCAGGAGCGCCAGCGACGCCGCCACGGTACTCTTGCCGACGCCACCCTTCCCCGTGACGAAGACGAGTCGGCGGTCGAGCAGGTCGGCCGCGCGCACGGCGCTAGCCGCCCCCGAAACCGACCTGGCTCTTCCCGTCGGTGCCCATGAGCTCGACGTAGGCGATCTTGTCGACCGCGATCCCGACGCGCTCACCGTTGCGATCGTCGAGCCAGAGAACGGAGTCGTCGTTGGCCATGGCCGCGTCGACCTTCGCCGAGATGTCGTCGGCCGCATCGTCGACCTCGATGCTGAGCTCCTTGTGGCTGTGGATGACTCCGACCCTGACTTCCATGTCCGTGCGGCCCTCGTTCCCGTTCGATCGTCTCCGGCGCATCGTACCCGTGGCGGTCTCGTTCGGCCGCAGCCGGGAACCGCGAGAGGGCCGCGCACTCGCGACTCAGGAGATCCGAAGCTCGCTCTTGTACACCTTGGACGGCCGGATCTCGGTGGCGAGCCGCCGTGCGATGGCGTCGAACGCGGCGCTCGCCTCGTCGTCGGGGTGCGCGACGACGATCGGGAGGCCCTCGTCGGCGCCGGAGCGCAGCTCGGGAACCAACGGCACCTGCCCGAGGAGGGGAACATCGAGGTCGTCGGCCAGCTCCTTTCCGCCACCGGCCCCGAACAGCTCGTAGGAGGTCCCGTCGTCGCCGCGGAACCACGACATGTTCTCGACGACCCCGACCACCGACAGGTTCACCTTGCGGGCCATGTAGGCGGCGCGCTGCGCGACACGCTGGGCGGCCGGCTGGGGGGTCGTCACCACCACCACCTCCGCACGCGGGAGGAACTCGGCCATCGACATCGAGATGTCACCGGTGCCCGGCGGCATGTCGACGACGAGGAAGTCGGGCTCGCCCCAGTAGACGTCGGTCAGGAACTGCTCCAACGCCTTGTGCAGCATCGGCCCGCGCCAGATGATCGGCTGGTCCTCCCGGGCGAAGAAGCCCATCGAGATGAGGCGGACGCCGTGTGCCGACGGCGGAACGATGAGGTCGTCGACCAACGCCGGCGGGCGGTCGATGCCCAACATGCGCGGCATCGAGAAGCCCCACACGTCGGCGTCGACGACAGCGACGTCGTGACCCTGCCGGGCGAGAGCCACCGAGAGATTGGCGGTGACCGACGACTTGCCGACTCCACCCTTTCCCGACGACACCGCGATCACACGCGTCGACGCGCTCGTGAACGGGTTGACGCCGCTCTCCCCCGCCGCCGGCCCGGTGCTCCGCAGGAGCTCGGCCAGGGCACGGGCACCCGCCTCGTCGAGGACGCCCACGGAGACCTCGACCCCGTCGAGGCCGGAGATGGCGCCCAGTGCGTCGCGTACGGCGTTCTCGAGACGGTCGCGCAGGGGGTAGTCGTCCGACGGGACCATCACCTCCACGCGTGCGGTGCCGCCCGACACGGACACGTCACCGAGCAGTCCGAGCTCGCCCAGGCCGCGTCCGGTCGCCGGGTCGTCGACCGCGGCGAGGCGCTCCCGGACCTCGGCCACGCCAACCTGGCTCGTCGCGGACACGGCCCTCCTCGGTGACTCGACGGGACGCAGGAATTTCCACTACGTCGGTAGGTAGAATACCGGCGTGACCCCCCGCACCCCCGAAGCAGGGCCGACCCCGCGCTTCGAGACCGACCTCGGCTCCGACGAGTTCACCGCCGCGGTCACGGCGGTGACGTCGGCCTTCGGTGATCCGACACGCCGCAAGATCTACCTCTGGCTGCGCGACCTCCCGGACGGCGTCACCGCCGGCGAGGTGGCCGATCGCTTCGACGTGCACGCCAACGTCGCCCGCCACCATCTCGAGAAGCTGGCAGGCGGCGGCTACGTCGACGTCGACCTCGACAGGCAGACCACCGCCGGACGACCGTCGAAGCGCTACCGCGTCACAGGCCACGACCACCTGCTCAGCTTCCCGCCCCGTCGCGACGATCTCCTCGCCACACTCCTTTCCCAGGCTCTCGAGCTCCTCGACCCCTCGCAGGCCGCGGAGATGGCCGACCGGGTGGGCTACGACTACGGTCGCGCCATGGCCGACCGCATCGATCCGGCGGAGCGCCACCGGTCGGTGCAGACAGCGCTCAGCACCGTCGCCGACGCCCTCACGGCCCACGGCTTCGCCGCCCACGCCGAACATGAGGGTCGCTCGTTTCGCATCGTCGCAGAGCACTGCCCGTTCGGGGGCACGGCCACGGCCTACCCCCACGTCGTGTGCGCCGTCGACCGCGGCATCATCCGCGGGATGCTCGCCGGTCTCTACGGCGACACGGTCACGAGCCACGAGGAGAGCCGCCCCGACGGCGATGACCACTGCGTGGCGCGCGTTCTCACCCGCGCCTGACGCGTGCGACGCGCCTATCTCGACCACGCGTCCACGTCGCCGCTTCGGCCCGTGGTCCGCGACGCCATGGTCGCCGCCCTCGATGTCGTGGCCGGCGATCCGGGCCGCCTGCACGCCGAAGGGCGCCGGCACCGCGTGGCTCTGGAGGAAGCGCGCGCGTCCGTCGCCGAGCTGCTCGGCGCTCGGCCACGCGAGGTCGTCTTCACCTCGGGTGGAACCGAAGCGGTCAACACGGCTGTGACCGGCGCAGTCGAACGCGCCCGGGCGAGCGCCGGCGGCGCACCTCCACACGCCGTCGTGACGGCGGTGGAGCACTCGAGTGTGGGCGAGGCCGTGGAGCGTGCGGGCGCCGACGTCAGCATCATCGGCGTCGACGGTCTCGGGCGCTACGACCCGGCCACTGTTCTCGACGCCGTGCGGGCCGACACCGCGCTCGTGAGCATCCAGAGCGCCAACCACGAGGTCGGGACCCGCCAGCCCTGGGAGGCGGTGGCGGCCGGGCTCCCCGACATGCCGGGCGCGGCGCTGCTGCACCTCGACGCCTGCGCCGGTGTCATCGACCTCGTCGGCTCCTGGAAGGGCTTCATCGGCTCGGGTGTCGACCTGTGCTCGGTGACGGCACACAAGAGCGGCGGGCCGGCGGGCACCGGAGCGCTCCTGGTGCGACGCGGGCTGCGCATCGCCCCGATGATCGTGGGCGGGGCGCAGGAACGCGACCGGCGGGCAGGCCTGGAGAACGTCGTCGCCGCCACCGGATTCGGGGCACTCGCAACAGAGCTCTCCGGTCCGGGTCGGCTCGCTTCAGAGCTCGACACCGCACGGGAGCAGACGAGCGCCATCGAGCGCGAAACCTCGTCTGCCGTCGAGGGCGTGACCGTGTTCGGCGACTCCGGCAACCGGCTGGGCACCCTCGTCTGCTTCGGTGTCGAGGGCGTGGAGGCGGAACCGATCCTGTTGGGGCTCGACCAGCGCGGTGTCGCCGCGCACTCGGGGTCGTCGTGCTCGAGCGAGATCCTGGAGCCGTCGCCGGTCCTCGCGGCAATGGGCGTCGACGCCGACCACTCACTGCGTGTCAGCGTCGGCTGGAACACCTCAGACGCCGACGTCGCACTGTTTCTCGAGGCGTTTCCGATTGTGGTCGACGGTTTGCGGTCACTGCGCCCGCCCTCCCGGCGATCCGACGCCGCCGCCCCCTAGCTCGACCTGGCTCCAGGCCGGATCGAGGTCCCCGCTAGCGTGTCCACACGATGATCCAGCGCAGTGCCGTCGCGGCCCTGATCGCCGTTGTGGCGCTCGTTCTCACTCCCGCCGGTGGTCTCGGAGTGGAAGGGTCGTCCGCACAGGTCGACCGCGTTCTGGTCGTCTCGCTCCCTCACCTCACCTGGGAGGATCTCCGGAACGCCGACACGCCGAACCTCGACGGGCTGATCGACGACTCCGCCATCGCGAACCTGTCGACGCGTGTCACGGGCGGACGGGCGGAACAGGGTGAGGGCTACGCCACCATGGGAGCGGGGGGCCGCGCCGTGGCGCCGCCCGAGATCGCCGGCCAGGCCTACGGACCCGAGGAGCCCTTCGGGGAAGGAACAGCCGGCGACGCCTTCGAACGCCGAACAGGTCGGCCTCTCGACGCAGCTGTCGGCCAGGTGGCGTTCCCGGAGATTCTCAGGGCGAACGACGCAGCCCTCTTCGGCGCCGACCCGGGACTGCTCGGCTCGGAGCTCGCCGAACACGGCATCGACAGGGCGGTCGTCGCCAACGCCGACCGTCCTTTCTCGAACGCCGGATTCTGGATCGCACATCGCGAGGCCGCCCTGGCCCTGGTCGACACCGACGGCCTCGTCGCAGGGGGGCGGGTCGACCGCGGGATCCTCGAGCAGTCGCCCGACGCACCCTACGGAGTTCAACTCGACCCCGACGAAGTCGTGGGTGCGTTCTCCGACGTGTGGACCGGAAACGCGAGCACGATCGTGGTCGAGGCGTCCGACCTGGCTCGTGCCGACGGCTATCGGATCGTCCTCGACGATGCGCAGAAAGGGTCGATGATGCAGCGGGTGCTGGAGTCGACCGACGACATGGTCGGGTCTCTGCTCGCCGAGGTCGACCCCGCGACCGACGCCGTGCTCCTCGTCGCGCCCGGTGTGCCGGCGTCGACACCACGCCTCACCGTCTTCGCACTACGCGCGCCGGGCGTCGAGCCCGGGCTTCTGAGCAGCGCCGTCACGCGGCGCGACGGTTTCGTGACGATCTCCGACGTTGCACCGACGATCCTGGAGCTCTTCGACATCGAACCACCGAGCACGATGGAGGGACGGCCCGTCGACGTCGGCAACACCGGCGGAACGACCACCCAGCGCGTCGACGATCTCATCGGTGCCGACGCCGACGCACAGTTCCGGGACGACATACTCGATCCCGTCCTGAGTGTGTTCATCGCCCTCCAGATCGTCCTCGCCGTCGCAGCCGGCATCCTCATCTGGCGACGTCCCCGGCATCCCCGATGGACATCCGTGGTGCGCTTCAGCGCGCTCGCTGTCCTTGGTGTGGTTCCGGCCACCTACCTGGCCGCGTTCTTTCCGTTCGCCAACTGGGGAACGGCGGCCTACCTGGGCTTCCTCGCGGTGGTCGCCGCCGCCATCGCGACAGCTGCCCACGCGACACGCGCCCGTGTCGTTGGCCCACTGCTCGTGACTCTCGGTTCGATACTCGCGGTGGTCGCGCTGTCGGTCGTCGTCCTCGATTCGCAGTTGCAGCTGAGCACGGTGTTCGGTGACTCCCCGATCGTGGCGGGACGGTTCACGGGCGTGAACAACGTGACGGCGGCGGCGTTCTTCGCGGCGGCGATCATCGTGGCGGCGCTCCTGGCCCATTGCCTTCCGTCTCCGCGCGGCGCGGTCGCCGCCACGGTGCTGCTCGGCGCGGTTCTCCTGGTCGACGTCGCGCCCCCCTGGGGCTCCGATGTGGGGGGAATCCTCACCGGGGTGCCCGCGTTCGCGCTGACTGCGGCGCTCCTGTGGAAGGTCCGCGTGCGTCTGCGGACGGTCGTGATTGCCGTCGTGGCCACCGCGGGCGCCGTGGCTCTCATCGGCGGCCTGGATCTCCTGAGACCTGCGGCCGATCGCACCCACCTGGGCCGGTTGTTCGAAACCGTCTCGTCCGACGGCTGGGAGAGCTTCGAACTGGTCGTGCGTCGCAAGCTCGACCAGAACCTCCGAACCCTCACGAACTCCCTCTGGCGTCTCGAGATCCTCGCGGTGGGCGTCTTCTTCGGCGCTCTCGTGATGCGAGCCCGCGACCGACTCGACCGGATCGTCGAGCGGATCCCCGAGCTCCGAGCCGCCGCGTGGGGACTGCTGGTCGCAGCGGTCCTGGGCTTCGCCCTCAACGACTCGGGCCTGGCCGTACCGGGGATGACGATGGCCGTCGCCAACCCGGTCCTGGTCTTCCTCCTCGTACGCATCGGTGAGGACGAGCGCATCGGTCAGGACGAGCCGGCCCCGTCATTCGCGGGCCCCGACACCTAGAGTCCCTGCACGCGTGCCGAGAATTCCCCGGGAACCACGACCACCGACCACCACAGCGAGGAACACACACATGGCTGACTGGAACGCACTCACAACCGAGCTGACGGAGGCGTTGAAGCTGTCGGCACCGCCGATCGCCATCACCTTCTCCGACACGCCACCCGACGGTGTGGAGCCCTTCGAGGAGCCGATGCCCGAAGCCCTCGACGGTCGCACCGGCCGGGTTCCCGCCGGCTGTGTGTTCTGGATGAAGGGTACGGAGCGCACCTTCTCCACGGTCGCCGAGGACCACGGCAACTGCTCGGTGGGGAGCCTCACGCACGGCTTCAAGACGCTCGACGAGGTCGCCGGCAACGGTGACGTGGCCACCCTCGTGGAGTCGGGCTGGGTCACGATGGATGTCGTACCGGAGATCCCGGTCGTGCAGGAGAAGCCGGGCACCGTCACCTACGGACCACTCGCCGAGACACCCGTGGACCCCGACGTGGTCATGCTGCGGGTGAACGGCAAGCAGCTCATGATCCTCTCCGATGCCATTCCCGGCCTGCGCATCGAGGGCAAGCCCCAGTGCCACATCGTGGCCATCGCCAAGGAGCAGGGTGAGCCCGCCGCCAGCGTGGGCTGCGCACTCAGTCGGGTCCGCACGGGAATGCCCGCCGCCGAGATGACCTGCACCATTCCGGGGCCGATGCTGGCCACGGTGGTGCAACAGGTCACCTCCATGGCCGACACCGACACGACGGTGGCGCGCTACGCCGCCCAGGACGCCGCGCGTTTCGAAGCCTGAGGGACAGGTTCCCGTTTGTTCGTCTCGGGCGCCGCAGGATACCTGCGACGCTTACCCTCGCCTCACTTCTTCGCGGACTCGTAGAAGGGGTTCTCGCCCGAGGCGTGGTCGGTGACGTCGCGCACACCGATGATCTCGGGGATGGCCTCGGTGAGCGCCACCTCGATGCCCTGCGAGAGCGTCACGGAGGCCATGCCACAGCCCTGGCACCCACCGCCCAGGCGGAGGTAGGCGATGCCTTCGTCGACGGCGACGAGCTCCGCAACACCGCCGTGTGAGGCGATGGCGGGGTTGATCTGCGTGTCGAGGACCTCGATCACCCTCTGGGGGAGCTCACCCGACAGGTCGGGTGGCGGGCCGTCGTAGCCGGCCGACGGCGGGGCCGGGCTGTTCGGGTTGTTCATGACCATGCCGTTGTTGGTGTAGTCGAGCGTGGCGCCGCGGAGCTTGTCGGCACTACCCGCCCCGATCACGACACTCAGGTCGTCGTTGTGCAGGACCGTCTCGGCCTCGCCGGCCTCGGAGAGCGCACGGAAGTACATCTCGTACCGGTAGGTGGCACCGGCGATCCCGCTGACCTCGACCCAGAGCGCGAGGTTGTCGGCCTCGGGTTCGTCGGCGCGTGCCTCGAGGACCTTCTCGCGGGCCTCGTCGGTGAGCGTCAGCAGCGGCGTGGTCTCGGGTTTCTCGTCACTGGCCATGGTGTCCTCACGGGGGGGGAGCCGGCCGATCCGATCCGAAAAATGGATCCGGACTCATCGGATCAGCCCGACAACGGCGTCGACAGCCATGATACGACCTGTGCCCCGGGTGCTTCTCCTCCTGCCCACAACCACCTACAGAGCCCGCGACTTCCTGGAGGCGGCCGGTTCCCTGGGTGTCGAGGTGGTCGTCGGGTCCGACGGGCGCCAGGTCCTGGAGGACGTCACCGGGGCGAACACCCTGGTCCTCCCGCTCGGCGATCCCGACGAGAAGGGGGTGCGTGCGGCGGTGGACGCCATCGTCGAGGCCAACACCCTCACGCCGTTCGACGCGATCGTCGGGGTCGACGACAGGGGCGTCGTCGCGGCAGCGGCGGCATCCGAGCGGTTGGGGCTCCCCGGCAATCACGTCGAAGCGGTACGCCGCACTCGTGACAAACGTGAGCAACGTCGCGCTTTCGGCGCTGCCGAGGTGCCACAGCCCGCGTACTCGGTCCTCGAGCCCGAGGATGTGCGCCGGCTGTGCGCCGGTGAGCACCTCGGCTCGGACGAGCTGGTCTCGTTCCCCGCGGTGATCAAGCCCCTCGGACTCTCCGGGAGCCAGGGCGTGATCCGTGTCGACCGGGAAGCCGATCTCCCCGCGGTCGCACAGCGGGTCGCACAGGTGGTCACGGGCGCGGAGGGGGGTGAAGCAACGGACCCTCCGGAGCCGAGCCCATTGCTGCTCGAGGAGTTCGTGCCCGGACCCGAGGTGGCCGTGGAGGCCGTGGTCCGATCGGGGCAGGTTCGCGTTCTCGCCGTCTTCGACAAGCCCGACCCGCTCGACGGGCCCTACTTCGAGGAGACGATCTACGTGACCCCCAGTCGCCACTCCGAGGAGGACCTCCGCGACCTGGAACGGGTGGTCGGTGCCGGGGTCGGCGCCCTAGGACTCACCGACGGGCCCGTGCACGCCGAGGCGCGGATCAGCGACCGGGGTGTGCGTCTCCTCGAGGTCGCCGCGCGGTCGATCGGCGGGCTGTGTGCACGTGCGCTGCGCTTCGGGGTGGGTGTCAGCCTCGAGGAGGTGATCCTCCGGCACGCCCTCCAGGACAGGCAGCCCGTCCTCGTCCCCGAGGGGGCGGCCTCCGGCGTGATGATGCTGCCGATCCCCCGCGCCGGAACCCTGCGTGATGTCCGCGGCGTCGAAGAGGCCCGTGCCGTGCCGGGTGTCGTGGGCCTCGAGACCACGATCCCGAGAGGCAGCACCGTCGAACCGCTCCCGGAGGGCGGCCGCTACCTCGGATTCGTGTTCGCCCGCGGAGCGAGCCCCGACGAGGTCGAGTCCACGCTGCGCACCGCCCACGGGAAGCTCACCATCGACATCACCTGACACGACGGGTGGCCGGCACCGCCCGACGCCGACGGGGGTCGTACGCTGGCCGCGATGCGCGTCCTGGTCCTGTCCACCTACGAGCTCGGTCACCAGCCCGTGCACGCGGCCGCGGCCGCGGCCGTGCTGCGGGCAGCGGGTCACGATGCCCGGGTGCGCGATCTCGCCGTCGAGGCGTGGGACGACGGCGACGTCGCCTGGGCCGACGCCCTGGCGTGCTCGGTGCCGATGCACACGGCGCGCCGTCTCGCCTCCGAGGCCACCGGCCGTGCACGGGCGGTGCGCCCCGGGCTACCGGTGTGCTGGTTCGGTCTCTACGCCGTCGCTGCCACACCGGCACGCGACGGGTCGGTCCACCTGATCGCCGGTGAGTACGGGGACGCACTCCGTGAGTGGGCCGACGACCCGGCAGGCCAGAAGGCACGGGGGGCCGTCGTCGACATCGGTCGTGCCGGACCGACGGGCACGCCGGTGCCCGACCGGACCGGCCTGCCCGGCCTCGACCGGTACGTGCGCTTCGTCGACCATGACGGGGAGCGAACGGTCGCGGCGGTCGAGGCCAGCCACGGGTGCGCCCACCGGTGCCGGCACTGCCCTGTGCCGGTGGTCTACGACGGCCGCACACGCGCCGTCGCCACCGACACGGTGCTGGCCGACATCGAAGAGCAGGTCGCCGCTGGTGCCCGACACGTGACCTTCGGCGACGCCGACTTCCTCAACCGGCCGCGGCACTCGCTGGAGATCGTGCGCGAGATGAGACGGCACTTCGAGGGCGCTGCGGGCGGACCGCTGACGTTCGACTGCACCGTCAAGGTGGAGCACATCCTGCGCCACGCCGACGTGTGGGACGAGATGGTGGCGGCGGGGTGCCGGTTCGTGGTCTCGGCCTTCGAGTCGGTGGACGACCGCACACTCGCCCTCCTCGACAAGGGTCACACGGCGGCGCAGGCGGCCGAGGCCGTCGGGCTGCTCCGGGCCCACGGCATCGAGATCCGGCCGTCTTTCCTCCCCTTCCTGCCGTGGACTCAGATCGAGCACCTCGTCGACCTGCTCGACTTCGTCGCCGACCACGATCTCGTCCCCAACGTGGATCCCGTGCAGTACACGATCCGGCTGCTCCTCCCGCCCGGATCGCTCCTGCTCGATCTCCCCGAGGTCCGGAAACGCGTCGGGGCGTTCGACGAGGCGGCGCACGCGTGGAGGTGGCGGCCCGACGATCCCGCCCTCGACGACCTCCAGGCGGAACTCGCGAACATCGTGGAGTCGGGCGCCGCCGAGGCTACCGGCGCCACACCGGGAGCAACGGCCGGCTACCAGCGCGTCCGTGACGCCGTGTTCGCCGTAGCCGGGCGCCCCGATCCGCGGCCGGCCGTCGATGCGGCAGCCGTCCCGCCGACGAGGCCGCGGCTCACGGAGTCGTGGTACTGCTGTTCGGAGCCGACCGACGCGCAGTTGAGCGTGCTCGAGGTGCCCTGAGCCCCCGGCTATCCCCGCGACGCCATCGCGTTGAGAGCGGAACCTGCCTTGAACCACTCGACGTGCTCCGGGGACAGCGTCGTCGTCGTGTCGAACTCGTCGGTGCTGCCGTCGGAATGGTTGAGACGGACGCGCAGCGGTGCGTCGGGCGCCAGGGTCTCGAGGCCGAGGATGTCGACGGTGTCGTCGACGCGGACCTTGTCGTAGTCGGCGGGGTCGGCGAACGTGAGCGCCAGCACGCCCTGCTTCTTGAGATTCGCCTCGTGGATCCGTGCGAACGACCGGGCGATCACCACGCGCCCGTTCATGTAGCGGGGCTCCATCGCCGCGTGCTCGCGCGACGACCCCTCGCCGTAGTTCTCGTCGCCGACCGCCACCCACTCGATGCCGGCCTCCTTGTAGGACCGGGCGAGGTCGGGCAGTGGGACCTCTTCGCCGCTGCGCACGTCGATACCGTGACCCGGTTTCTCGGCGAAGGCGTTGTTGACCCCCGTGAAGAGGTTCCCCGAGATGTTGGTGAGGTGGCCGCGGAAGCGCAGCCACGGGCCGGCCGGGGAGATGTGGTCGGTCGTCGTCTTGCCCTCCGACTTCATCAGGACCCGCATGCCCCGGATGTCCCCGCCGTCCCACGCGGCGAAGGGCTGCAGCAGCTCCAGTCGGTCCGAGTCGTCGGGAACGACGACCGCCACCGACGACGGGTCGTCGGCCGGCGCGACGAACCCCGACTCGCCCGTGTCGAAGCCGGCGGAGGGGAGCTCGTCGGCCGACGGTGCTTCCAGCCGCACATCCGTGCCGTCGGGTGCGGTGAGGGTGTCGCGCAGGAAGTCGAAGTCGAGCCGTCCTCCGAGCGCCAACGCCACGACGGTCTCCGGCGAGCCGATGAACGACAGGGTCTGCGCGTTGCCGTCGTTGCGGCGCGGGAAGTTGCGGTTGAAGCTCGACACGATGGTGTTGCGCTCGCCCTCCTCGATGTCGTCACGTTTCCACTGGCCGATGCACGGCCCGCAGGCGTTGGCGAGCACCGTGGCGCCGATCGCCTCGAGATCGGCGAGGAGGCCGTCGCGCTCGATGGTGGCGCGCACCTGCTCCGACCCGGGCGTGATGAGCAGCGGGCTCTGGACCGTGAGACCGGCGGCCGAGGCCTGGCGGGCCACGTGGGCGGCACGGCCGATGTCCTCGTACGACGAGTTGGTGCACGAGCCGACCAGCGCCGAGGAGATCCGGATCGGGTAGCCCTCGGTCTCCGCCGCCTCCTTGACCTCGGAGATCGGTCGGTCGAGATCGGGCGTGTGCGGGCCGACGAGGTGGGGCTCCAGGAGGTCGAGGTCGATCTCGATGACCCGGTCGAAGTACCGCCCGGGGTCGTCGTCGACGTCGGGATCGGCGCAGAGGAACTCGGCGTGGGAGTCGGCGAGCATGGCGAGCTCGCTGCGGCCGGTCGCCGCCAGGTACTTCGCCGATCTCCGGTCGTAGGGGAAGATCGACGTCGTGGCGCCGATCTCGGCGCCCATGTTCGTGATCGTGGCCTTGCCCGTGGCGGAGATCGACTCGACGCCGGGGCCGAAGTACTCGACGACGGCGCCCGTGCCGCCCTTCACGGTGAGGATCCCCGCCACCTGGAGAATCACGTCCTTCGGGGAGGCCCACGCGGACAGCGCACCGGTGAGGCGAACGCCGATGAGCTCGGGGACACGGGTGTTGAACGGCCGGCCCGCCATCACGTCGACGGCGTCGGCGCCGCCGACGCCGATCGCGACCATGCCCAGACCACCCGCGTTCGGAGTGTGGCTGTCGGTGCCGATCATCATTCCGCCCGGAAAGGCGTAGTTCTCCAGCACGACCTGGTGGATGATCCCGCTCCCGGGCCGCCAGAAGCCGATCCCGTAGCGCGACGACGCCGTGCGCAGGAACTCGTAGACCTCCTGATTGGTGTCGACCGCCACCTTCAGGTCGCTCTCGGCGCCCGTGTGGGCCCGGATGAGGTGGTCGCAGTGGACGGTCGTCGGGACCGCCACGGCGGGGAGGCCGGCCAGCATGAACTGCAGGAGCGCCATCTGCGCGGTGGCGTCCTGCATGGCCACACGGTCGGGGCGATAGTCGGCGTAGTCGACCCCGCGGGACAGTCCGACTGTGTCGACGTCGTCGGCGTGGGCGAACAGGACCTTCTCGGCGTAGGTGAGCGGCCGGCCCAGGCGCTCGCGCGCCGTGGCCACGGCGCCGGGATACCGCGTGTAGACCGACTCGACGAGCTCGACGGGGGTGCCGGGAGTGACCTTCGACATGGGGCTCCGGGATCTCGATGCACCCGCGGCGCGGGAGCCTGACGTGAAACGAGGCCCCAGAGTATGCGTCGGGTGGTGGCTCAGGAGGCGTCGGGCGACGAGGCCGGGTACATCCGGCGGACACCGGAAGGAACCGTGTCGCGCATGCGCGTGACCACGTCGAGGAACCGCTCGACACCGACCGTGTCGAGACCGCGGGCCCGGACCACCACGTAGTTGCCCCCGAAACCGAACGACCACGGCTCGACCTGGGCTAGCAGGAACCGACGCATCGGCTCGTCGAGGAGCTCGGCGGCGAAGGTGTCGTCGGTCGTCATGACGGCGAACGCGTTCGTGAAGTCGTCGCTCGCCCCGCACGTGAAGGCCGTGCCCCGCTCCAGCGGAAGGGCCGGTCCGTCGGTCGGCGCACCCGTCGGGGTGATCTCGAGCCGGGGCACGTCGGCGTTGAGCTCCGAGACGGAGCACACGACGGTGCCACTCGGTGTCGCGCGGCCGTAGACCCAGACGCTGCGGCCGTTGAACGTCCCCCGGGCACATCCGACGAGCGCGTCGAGACCGCTCACATCGTCACCGTCGGCCACGTCGTCGAGGGCACGGAGCGGGGCGAGGAACTCGTAGCGGAACACGGGTCGGAAGTCCCCCGCTGCGGGGAGGTCGGGCAGGTCCCCGATCGACCGACGGTCGGTGTCGACGGTCTGGCGCGGAGCGCTCCGTCCGAAGGCCCGGAAGATCCCGGCGCGTGCCAGCAGCCAGATCAGCACGACGAGGCCCACGATGATGACCAGGGCCGCCACGGGCAGCCGCCTCCTCCCGGGGCCGGTGGCCCCGTCGACCGGGGGCGCCCTCGACCGGCACCCCCACTCCCATCGGCGCGGCGGCTGGGGACTTTCGGCCGATGGGCCCACATTGTGACGCAACGGGGTGGGCGCCCGGGCTCACCGGCTAAATCCGACTTGAGAGGTCGGGAATTGGCCGCTACCGTCGGCGCCGATGCCTTCCCCGCCCGACGTGCGGCGTGATGTCCGTTCCCCGCACGCCGTCGACCTGGATCACGTGTCGAAGGTCTTCGGCCACGGCCCCGATGCCGTCCACGCCCTCGACGACGTCACGCTCCGGGTGTCGCCGGGGGAGTTCGTGTGCCTCGTCGGGGCGTCGGGATGCGGCAAGACGACGCTGCTGCACCTCGTGGCCGGGCTGGACACGCCGACGGCGGGCCGGATCGGGGTCCAGGGCGGGCGGGCGACGGTCATGTTCCAGGAGTCGGCGCTCTTCCCGTGGCTCACCGTGGCCGGCAACGTCGAGTTGGCGCTGACCCTGCGATCGATGTCGGCGACCCACCGGGCGGAGACGGTGGCGGCGCTGCTCGACATGGTCCACCTCACCGATTTTGCCGACAGGCGCCCCCACGAGCTCTCCGGCGGGATGAGCCAGCGGGTGGCCCTCGCCCGGGCTCTCGCCCAGCAGGCCGAGGTGCTCCTGATGGACGAGCCCTTCGGCGCCCTCGACGCGGTGACCCGCGACGTCCTCCACGAGGAGCTGTGCCGCCTGTGGGCCGACACGGGCCTCACCGTGCTCTTCGTCACGCACAACGTGCGTGAGGCCGTCCGCCTGGGCGACCGCGTCGTGCTGCTGTCGAGCCGCCCGGGTCGCATCGTGGAGGAGTTCGACGTCGACATCGACCGCCCCCGGAGGATCGAGTCGCACGAGGTCGCCGACCTCTCGGTCGAGATCACCGGGTGCCTCATGGCAGAGGTGAAGCGTCATGTGCCCCATTGAGCCCGCGACGTCCGTCGACGGCCACTCCGGCAGCCACCGAGACGGTCACTCCGACGACGAGCTCACCGAGGAGCTGGCGGGCCTCGACGCGCTGGAAGTGGCCGTCCCACCGTCCCCCGGGCGGGCGACGCGCGCCTGGGCCGCCGCGTGGCCGAAACTGGCCGCTGCGCTCGTGGCGCTCGTCGCCTGGCAGCTGATCGTCTGGTCGGGGTGGCGCTCCACGGACGTCCTGCCCGGGCCCGGCCCGGTGTTCGAGACGCTCTGGGACGACCTGTGGAGCGGAGATCTCATCCTTGCCACGGCGCTCACGCTTCGTCGGGCCGTCCTCGGATTCGCACTCGGGATCGCCATCGGAACGCCGATCGGGATCGCCGTGGCGCGGGTGCGCGTCGTGCGGACGGCGGTCGGATCGGTCGTGACGAGTCTCCAGACCATGCCGTCGACCGCGTGGTTCCCGTTCGCGATCCTGCTCTTCTCGCAGTCGGAGACCGCCATCATGTTCGTGGTCGTGCTCGGCGCGGCTCCGGCCGTCGCCAACGGGCTCGTGGCCGGGATCGACCAGATCCCACCCAACCTCCTGCGTGCGGGACGCGTGCTCGGCGCGCGCGGGTGGACGGCTCTGCGTTACGTGGTGCTCCCGGCGGCCTACCCCCAGTACGTGGCGGGCCTCAAGCAGGGCTGGGCGTTCGCGTGGCGGAGCCTCATCGCCGGGGAGTTGATCGTGCAGGTGGCCGGCAGCGAGTCGATCGGTGTCCGGCTCCAGGACGCGCAGCGCAGCGACGACGCCACGGCGCTGCTCGCCACGATGGTCGTGATCCTCGTGATCGGGATCGCCGTCGACAGCCTCGGGTTCGGGACGCTCGAGCGACGGATCCGCCGCCGCTACGGGCTTGCGACCTCTTGAGCCCTAGCCCAGCGGGCTCGCCGTGAATGACGTCGGCCCTCAGTCGCGCCGGCGGCGTTCTTCGTAGCGCCGCCGCCAGCGATGACCGACACCACCCGGGCGGACAAGCCACCAGGTGAACAAGCCAGCACCGATCCCGAACCCAACGCACACGAGCGGGTAGTTGAAGTCGAACTGGAGCATGGAATAGACGAAGCCGAACGCTCCGACGATCGAACCCGCTAGCCGCGGGTGTGCTGAAGCCCAGCGATACTCCTTCTCGTCGTACCTCTCGCGCTTCACCACCGCTACTTGCCCGACCCTGGGCACCGAACATCGACAAACGCGCCGACGGCGGTGACACCCAGATCCGAAATCGCTGCTGCTCGCGAGGCTCCTGCCGCACCCAAGGGCCCACCCACAGCTCCTCCAAAAAACGGGCAGCGCTGCCGCGCGTGCTACCCGCTGCCGCTTGCATGGCTTCTCGTCGAGTGCTTCAGAGGTCACGTTCAGGGCACTCCCCCCAGCTACAAGCGCTAGCCCGGCAGGCGGATTGGCGAACGTGACACCTGTGCCCAGCAAAACTCCACCAGTATCGACGGCCTTTGTGATCCCGACCCTATTTTCGCCGACCCAGTCGACGGCGTCGTCGAGGCAGTTCCCGAGGTCCCGCCACCCACATCCTCTGAGACCCATCGGGTCGACCAGAACGCCGGGGCGGTTTCGGACGTAGGCGTATGACGACACCGACGGGCTGTCCGCAGAAGGTTGCAGTGGGTCGGTGGCGAGGAACCGGCCTGTCGATGGGTCGTACTGGCGGGCCCGAAGGTTGTAGAGGCCGGTCTCTTCATCAAGGTATTCGCCCGTGAAGCGCATCGGATTCGCCGGTGCTGACGGCTCGAGTTGTTCCGAACGACGCGCTGCACCGAATGGCTCATAGTCGTAGGAACATCGTGGCGTGCCGTCGGCGGAGGTGACGGCCGCAATGTTGCCGAGGTCGTTGCGGTGGAAGAACGACTCCCCGCCGGCTGCGCGCATCGAGATCGTGCTTTCGCCGAACACGTAGTCGCGCAACGGCACTCCGCCACCGTCGGACTCGCCAACCAGCTGTGGTACCGGGGCGTTCCGATCCCACAACGAGTAGGTCGTTCCGGTTTCGGTCGTGGCCGCGAGCCGGTTCCCGTCGGCGTCGTAGCTGTAGGCCACGTCGGTCGTGTGGGAACCCCCAACGAGTGAGGCGGACCCGGTGACGCCCGTGACGGTCTCCCCGATCTTGGTGACCTGGAGATCCCCATCGGTGATCGTTCCGTAGGCCTCGTAGTCTACGGCGCCTGACAGGGACAGGCTGACCTCGTCGTTGCCGGCACCGTTGTCGGTGACTGACCAGTCGAGGTTGACGAGTCCGAAGAAGCTGTAGGTGCTCGTCGCCCCATTCGCGCCGTCGGGTGTGACCTGTCCGAACCAGATCGGCACGGTGACGTCGACGCCAGCCTGTTGGTCGGTGACCCGAACGCTGCCGAAGTAGACCGGGAACAACCACAACGAGCGCACGTTGAACTCCACGTCGACCACTGAGCCCGTCGCCGGTTTCGACGCGCCCGTCATTCGGTTGGCCAGATCATAGGTATAGGCCGTAGCGCCGGCGGCCGCAGCGCGCGACCAGACCTAACGCCTGCGCCGCCGGTCGCCGAGCAGCAGGGCGGCGATACCTGTACCGCACCAAACCGCCACGGCCACCGCAATCTTCCACCGGGCATCTTCTGACGGCCTGGCTTGGCCGAGCACCCAAGCCACCACCAGTGCACCAAGAGCTCCAGTCAAGAACAAGAAGACGGTACGTACCTTCCTCTCGAGCACGGGGCAATCGAGAGAATGGAAGAAACCCGGACCGCAGGTCTTGCAGCCCATGACTACTTGCCGCAACTCGGTTCTGGAGGTCCCCCGCTCTGACGGACAGGTTGGGTGTGGGTGATCATGGGGCGTTGGTGGTTTCGTAGTCGAGGGGGCTGTGTCCGGCGTTGTAGCTGTGCCGGCGGCGGGGGTTGTACCAGGTTACGATCCATTCAGAAGATCGCGTGGGCGAGCTGGTCGCGGGTGTCCCAGTGGTGCTGGTCCAACAGCTCGCGTTGCAGGCTCGAGAAGAAGACCTCGGCGACGGAGTTGTCATACGCGTCGCCGATGGATCCCATCGATCCGAGCAGGCCGGCGTTGCGGAGCCGGTTGCCGAACAGCCATGACGTGTAGATCGACCCGTGATCCGAGTGTGCAACGGTTTGGCCTGCTGGAGGTCGCCGCCGCCAGGTAGCCATCTGGAGTGCATCCGCGGCGAGCTCTGTGCGGATGTGATCCGCGATGGACCAGCCAACGACCCGGCGGGACCAGGCGTCGACCACAGCGGCGAGGTAGACGGTGCCTTCATCGGTGCGGTGCTCGGTGACGTCCATCACCCACAGGCGGTCGGGACCTTCGGGGTCGAAGCGTCGCTGCACGAGGTCGGGGTTCGGGTCCGTGCCGTCGCGGCGGGTGCAACCGTTCTTGCCTCGCCGGGACGGGTAGTGGATCCCCACCGCGCCGCAGTCACGCATCCAGCGTTCCACCTGGGTCTTGGAGCACCGCCGGCGCATCCCCAAGCGGAGCTCCTGAAGAACCCGAGGTGACCCATACGAGTGCCGAGACATCGTCCAAATGTCGAACACCGTGTTGGCCATCCAGGCGTCGTCGAGTTCGGCGTCAGTGACCGGTTCGGATCGACGCTGGAAAAAGCCCGCTCTCGACACCCCCATCACACGGCAGCACACCGCGACGGGCAGATCCGAGCAACGCTCGGCGATGAAGGTGTAGATCATTTTGGGAGGACGTTCTCCTGGGCGAAGTACGCCGCCGCAGGCTTGAGGATCTCGTTCTCCATCTTCGCCACGCGCAACTCACGGCGCAGCTTCACCAGCTCCTCGCGCTCAGCAGTGCTGAGACCACCAGAGCGCCGTCCCTCGTCGAGGTCAGCTTGGTGCATCCAGTTCCGCAAGCAGCTGTCGGAGATCCCAAGATCGGTTGCGATCTCCGCCACGGGCTTCTCGCGCAACCGGGCCAACTCCACGGCTCGCTGACGAAACTCCGGTGGGTGGGGTGCAGGCATCTGGACTCCTTCCCGAGACGACCCACAGTCGCCTCAGCATCGGTGTCCGTCAACCCGGGGGACCTCCACCTTCCTGACCGGGGTTCGAGGTGACAGATCAGTGGTTCACCCTGGGTTTGATGGAGACTCGGTTCATTGGGTTCCAACCGTGTTGTGGTCGGTCTGTTGACCAGCGTAGAACGCTGCTTCGAGTTCTGCTGGTGGCATGTCGTGGCAGTGGCCGTGGAGACGCTGGTGGTTGATGGGATGAAGGAGCGGGTCCTGCGCTCCTCGTGAGCCCGGCGTGCATGCTCGGGGGCTCACACCATGTTCACGAGGATGGGAGGGCCCTCATGGCAGGGTACGTTCCGATTGATCTCCATCGCCGCCGTTCGGTGGTGATGCACATCGACTCCGCCGGTGAGATGCTGGGTTGGAAGCGGGTCGCCAACGAACCGGACGCGCTGGTGGCTGAGGTGCTCTAGCACGGCGAGTCTCCCGAGGTGGCGATTGAAGCCACCTACGGGTGGTACTGGGCGGTCGACGCGCTCTCGGCAGCCGGGTGCGAGGTGAAGCTGGTCAACGTTGCTGCGGTGCGCGGGTTCGAGAATCGCCGGGTGAAAAATGACGTGCGGGACTGCGAGCTGTTGGGCCAGTTGATGCGCACGAACACGCTGCCCGAGGCGTGGATGGCCCGGAGCGAGGTACGCGAGCAGCGGGAGCTGGTCCGCTATCGGGCCAAGCTGGTGGCTGTGCGTACCGGGTCCAAAGCCCAGGTCCACTCGGCGTTCGCCAAGCTGGGCATCCAGGCTTGCTGGTCGGACATGTTCGGTCCCTCGGGCCGCCAAGAACAGGAACGTGAGCCGTGCCTCGAACGTGAAGGCGCCACGGCGCTGCTCGCCACGATGGTCGTGATCCTCGTGATCGGGATCGCCGTCGACAGCCTCGGGTTCGGGACGCTCGA
This sequence comes from Acidimicrobiia bacterium, assembly GCA_041394025.1. Taxonomy (NCBI): domain Bacteria; kingdom Bacillati; phylum Actinomycetota; class Acidimicrobiia; species Acidimicrobiia bacterium. The sequence continues at coordinate 1,470,708 of JAWKJA010000002.1, forward strand.
GCGACGGATCCGCCGCCGCTACGGTCTCGCCACCCCGTAGCGCGACGAAACCGCGCCGTCAGACTTCCTCGACGACGACCGACTCCATGACGTCGCCGACCTCGATGGCCTGGGCGACGTCGAGACCCTCGGTGGTGTAGCCGAAGAGGTTGTAGTCCTTCGACAGCTTGCTCGTGCAGTCGTCGATGCAGATGAAGAACTGCGAGCCGTTGGTGTTCGGCCCGGCGTTGGCCATGGCCACCGCACCCAGTGTGTACTCACCGGTGACGGGCTCGTCCTCGAACTGGTAGCCGGGGCCGCCCGTGCCGTCGCCGTCGGGGCATCCGCCTTGCACGACGAACTCGGGCACGACTCGGTGGAACGTGAGCTTGTCGTAGTAGCCGTCGCGGGCGAGGCCGACGAAGTTGGCGACCGTGCGGGGTGCCAGCGTGGGGTCGAGATCCATCACGATGTCGCCCTTGCTCGTGGTGACGGTCACGCGGTAGGTGGCGTCCTCGTCGATGGGATGGTTCGTCTGCGGTTCCACGGAAGCTCCTGGGGCGTCGGAGCCTTCACGCTACCGGGGCGTCGGCACCTGCCTCGACTTGCGAACAGCGATGCGTCAGCCTGCAGGAACCGCGGCCCGCGCCTCCTCGGCGACCTGGCGTACCTGGTCGGCCAGGGGGCCGTCGGGATCGAGCTCGAGGTACCGGTCGAACTCGACGACCGCTCCGGCAGGGTCGTCCATGCCCCGCAGGAGGATCAATCCCCGGAAGAAGTGGGCGTCGGCGAAGTCGGGATCGAGTGCGACCGCAGCGTCGACGCGTTCCAGGGCCTCGTCGGGGAGGTCGGCCAGGAACACGATCCACCCGCCGTAGGCGCGCGCTTCGACGTTCGTGGGGTCGAGGGCCACGACCTCGTCGTAGGCCATGAGTGCGGCGGCAGGGTCCGTGGGCGCCAGGAAGCGCGCCAGCTCGAGATGCGCCTCGGGGTCGTCGGGGTTGCGCTCCACCGCCTCCTCGAGGGCCTCACGCGTCGCTGCGGCGCTGTCTTCGGCGGTCTGCTCGTTGCCGGTGGCGGTCCCCCCCTCCGTACGATCCCCCAGCGCGTTGGCGAGCAGGATGCCCGCCACGACCGCGAACGCCAGGATGCCGCCGGCCACGGCGAGCGTTCGCGCGGTGCTGCGCGGACGCTCCGTCGTACCCGGGTCCTCACCGGAACGTTCCGCCGCATCGATGGCCCGCAGTACCGCTGCAGCACGCGCGGTGTAGTCGTCGCGGAGCCGTTCGTATGTGTCCTCGTCGATGTCGTCGTCGGCACGCTCGCGCTCCAGGTCGTCGAGGGACCGAAGGAGGAAGTCGCGCTCGTCGTAGAGGTCACCGAGCGCCGGCTGCACCGGGGTCCTCCTCCTGTCGGCGCTCGCGCTCGACGAGCTCACGGTCCTCTGCCGTCGGCGTGTAGCGGGGCTCACGGCGCCACCGCGTGAGCGCGACCACGAGGACTCCCCCACCGACCAGGAGCCCGGCGACCGGCAGGAGCCAGACGAGCAGGCCCACACCGCTCCCCGGCGGTTCGAGCAGGATCCACTCGCCGTACCTGTCGACGTACGCCTGGCGGATCTCCTCGTCGGTCTGCCCCTCGTCGATACGGCGTCGGACGTCGTCGCTGATGGCCCGCGCCGTCGACGACGGGCTGTCGGCCACCGAGAGCCCCTGGCAGGTCGGGCACCGCAACTCCTCCGTGAGGGCCTCGTGGCGCGCCTCCGGAGACGTGTCTCCCCCGCCCGAATCGCTCCACGCGACGGCGACCGTCGCCACGACGAGAGCGGCGAGCGCCGCCCAGGGCAGCCAGCGGCGCATCACCCGATTCCCCGCGCGCGATCGAGCATCGCCTCGAGGTCGTCGACGTCGACCTCGCCGAGCTGCTTGGCGACGACGACGCCGGCGGGATCGATGGCGTAGGTCTCGGGTTGCCCCGTGGTGGCGAAGTCGAGCGCGGCCCGAGCACCCGGATCAGACGTGATCGTCCAGTCGACGCCCTTCTCCTCGACCCATGCGAGTGCGGCCTCGTCGGTGTCGTCCCGCACGATGCCGACCATCGCGAAGTCCGCGTCCTCGGCGTGCCGGTCGTAGAACTCGGCCAGCGCGTCGTGCTCCGTACGACACGGGAGGCACCAGGAGTTCCAGAAGTTCACGATCACGGCCTTGCCCGCCAGCGACTCGTTGCTCACGGTCTCCGCGGGCGGCTCTGCGTCCACCACGGCAGGAGAGAGCACGGGCAGGTCGAACTCCGGCGCGGGCCCACCGAGATCCGGCCCACCCTCGAACGTGGGGTCGGTGTTCACCTGCGTCGCCAGCACGACGGCCAGGACCACGACGACGACTCCCGCCGCCGACGCCGTCCACAGCACGACCCGCGAGCGGCGTGGCCGACCCTCCGGCGACGGCGCACCGGTCGTCACGCCGGTACCTCCGGTGTCTCGGGGAGTGCGTCCGTTGCCACGTCGGAGCGGCGGACGCGGTGCAGCGCACTCTTCGCCGACGGGCCGACGGCGACCAGGGTCCCGAGGAACATCACGCCGCCGCCGATCCAGAGCCACAGGACCATCGGGTTCACGGCCACGCCGAGCGTGACGCGCCCCGACTCGTTGGGCGACGAGATCAACGTGAGGTACACGTCGCGCGTGACGCCGGTGCGCACCGAGGGGGTGCCGATACCCTGGGTGCTGTTCGGGAACGTGGAGATCGCAGGCGCGTAGACACCGAGGTCGTCGCCCCCCCTTTCCACCCGCACACGTGCCGAGCTCGTGGCCTTCTGTGCGGTCGTCGACGTCTCGCTCCCGAGATAGGTGACCGTGTAGCCCGCCACCGTGGCCGACTCACCCTCGGCGAGCCGGACCTCGCGGCTGGTCGACCAGTGGGCGCCCACCGAGATGGCGAGGGCGACGAGCACCACCCCGACGTGCACGACGAGGCCGCCGTACCTGCGCGGGTTGCCGGTGACCGTGCGGAGAAGTGCCGTCGGGACCGCCTCGTCGTGGCCACGGCGACGCGACCGCACCGCCACGACGAACTGCTGCACGATCCCGGCGAGGGCGAAGGCGGCGAGGCCGAAGACGAGGATCTGGGCGACGCCGCGGGTGCCGAACAGGACGGCGACGGCCATGGTGGCCGCCCCGGTCCAGGCCGGCACCCGGAACCGCCGTTGGAGCACGTCACCCGAGGCCGCACGCCACGGCAGAGCGGGGGCGGCGGCCATGAGGAAGAGGAGCGCCAGCCCGATGGGAAGAGTCATCCGGTCGAAGTACGGCTCACCGACCGACAACTGCCGCTCCTGGAAGGCCTCGACGAGCAGCGGGAACACGGTGCCGAGCAGCACGACGAAGGCGAACGCCGCGAACAGGAGGTTGTTGGCCAGAAACGCCGACTCGCGCGACACGATGCTGTCGATCCGACCCGGCGAGCGCAACAGGTCGCCGCGCCACGCGATGAGCCCGATCCCCACGACGGCGGTGATGCCGAGGAACGCGAGCAGCATCGGCCCGATGCCCGACTCCGTGAAGGAGTGGACGCTGTTCACCACACCCGAACGCGTGAGGAACGTGCCGAGGATCGTGAGACAGAACGTGGCGATGAGAAGCGACAGGTTCCAGACCCGGAGCATCCCCCGGCGCTCCTGCACCATCACGGAGTGGATGTAGGCCGTGCCGGTGAGCCACGGAAGGAGTGACGCGTTCTCGACGGGGTCCCACGCCCAGTAGCCGCCCCAGCCGAGGACCTCGTAGCTCCACCATCCGCCGAGGACGATCCCCGCTGTGAGAAAACCCCAGGCCAGCACAGCAGCGCGGCGGGTCTCGATGAGCCAGCCCTCGCCGAGCCGGCCGGTGACGAGCGCCGCCACGGCGAACATGAACGGCACGGTGAAGCCGACGTAGCCCAGGTACAGCATCGGCGGATGGACCGCCATGAGAGGGTGGTTCTGGAGCAGCGGGTTCGGTCCCGGGCCGTCGGGGGGAACGACACCCGACACGAGCCGAAACGGGTTGGCGGGACCCAGGACGAGAAGGAAGAAGAAGAGCGCCACGACGAGACCCGTGATCGTCGCCCACGCGACGAGCGGGTCGGTGGCACGGTCGCGGAACCGCCACGCCGTGTGGGCCAGGTAGCCGGCGAGGATCAGGACCCACAGGAGGATCGAGCCCTCGAGCGACGCCCACAGGGACGCCACGGTGTAGAAGACCGGCGTGGCGCGCGAGCCGTTGGCGGCCACGTACTCCAGGGAGAAGTCGTGGCTCAGCAGTGCCCATTCCATGACGAGCGCTGCCACGACCGCGGCCACGAGCACCGCGAACACGAAGCGGCGCCCCAGCAGCAGGAGGCGGTCGTCGCCGCGGTGCAAACCGACGCCGAGGGCCGTGATGCCGAGAGCACAGGCGGCGGCACCCCACACGAGGGCGCCGTATCCGATCGCCGCCTTCACCGGCGCAGGCTGGGGGCGCCGGGGCCCCGACGACTCATGGGGCGTCACCCTCCGACGTCGCCGCGTCCGACGACGGCTCCTCGTCGGTGTTCACCTCGGGCGGTGAGTACTCGTTGCCGTGGTTGATGAGGATCCGGTCGGAGCGAAACGTCACGAAGTCGTCGGACCACTCCCCTTCGGTCACCACGGGGGCGCCCTCGGCGAACAGGTCGGGCGGGTCGCCACGGTGGACGACCTCGACGGTCGCGGTGCCGTCGGTGACCTCGAAGGTGACGCCGTCGTCGGTCTCGGCAACGGTCCCGGGCACGACCTCACCGGCGAGGCGCACCCGTCCGCTGTCCTGTTCCGCCACGGCCTCCGACACGGTCCGGAAGTAGACGATGTTGCCGCGCAGGCCTCCGAACACGAGGAAGGCCACCGCGCCCACACAGGCGAGTGCGGCTGCGACGTAGAGCCACCGTCGACCCCGGACGGCGCGCGGCGAGGCCTGCGACGTCACGGGCGCCCCTCCCGCGCCCGGACACGGGTGAGGTCCTCGTCGGTCATCGAGGCGCGGACCCTCCGGAAGCGCCACGCCATCCACGCGACATACGCGACGAGGACGACCACCGTGACGACGTACCCCGCGAGCACGTACCCCGCATCGCTCACCGGTCGTCTCCCACACCCGCGACCGCCGGGCCGGCCGACGCGGCGCTGTTCGCCGCACCGGCATCGGCGCTCGCGATCCGATCCGCTATCGCGGCCTCGAGCTCACGCTCGTCGTGGCCCTCCTCGAGGCGGGCGAGTTGCACCCGACGCGCCATGAGGTAGCCGTAGGCGAGCGTGAAGGCCACGACGGCGAATGCCAGCGTCCAAGCCATCGTCCCCTCGATCTGCGCGTCGAGCTCGGGGTTGAACACGGTCGCCTCCTGGTGGAGGGTGCGCCACCAGTTCACCGAGAAGTGCACGATCGGCACGTCGACGAAGGCGATGAGCGCCGCGATCGCGGCGCGTCGGGCCCGCACGTCGGGATCGGCCGGCACGCGCCGCAGCGCCAGGTAGCCGAGATACAGGAAGAACAGCACCGCGGTGGTGACGAGCCGGGCGTCCCACACCCACCACGTTCCCCACACGGGACGGCCCCAGAGCGAGCCGAGCACGAGCGTGAGCCCCGTGAACACCACGCCGATCTCGGCCGACGCACCGGCGAGAAGATCCCAGTCGAGGCGGCGCGTGCGCGGCCAGAGGTAGAGAAGTGACGCCACGGCGGTGACGAAGAACGCCAGGTACGCCAGCCACGCCGCCGGCACATGGACGTACATGAGCCGTTGCGCGTCGCCCTGCACGGCGTCGGCGGGCGCGACCCCCAGCGCGAGAACGCCGAGGACGAACAGGGCCAGCAGCGTGACGAGACCCAGGATGTTCACCGCGGGCCGGGCCAGCGAGATCATGCGTCCTCCAACAGGGAGCCGAAGGCGAGAACCCCCAGCCCCACGTACAACACGGCGAACAGCCCGAGGAGCTGGACCCACGGCCATGCCTCGGACGGCACGCCGTCGAGCCCCGCCTCGAACGCCCGCGTGGCCCCCAGCATGACCGGCGCAACCACGGGAAGCAGCAACAGGGGCACCAGCGTCTCGCGCGTGCGCAGGCCGGCGGCGAGCACCCCGAAGAGCGTACCGGTGGCCGCGACGCCGACGGTCGCGGCCAGGGCCGTGAGGGCGAGGATCCCGAGGCTTCGCAGCGCCATGTCGTAGAAGACGACGACACCGACACCGAGCACGACCTCCAGAGCCAGGAGCTCGATGCTCACGGCGAGCGCCTTGCCGAGGAACACGGACGCACCGTCGATGCCGGAGAGGCGAAGTCCGTCGAGAGCGCCGTGCTCGGTCTCCAGTGCGAAAGAGCGTGAGACCGCGAGCACCGCGGCCAGCAGTACGGCGACCCAGAACAGCCCGGGGGCCACGACGGGGAGCAGGCCGCGGTCGGGGTCGAGGGCGAAGGCGAACAGCAGCAGCACGACGGCGCCGAACGGCAGGACCTGGTTGAGCGTGACCCGTGAGCGGGCCTCGATGCGCAGGTCCTTGGCGGCGACGAGCCACACCTCACGGACGAGGCTCATGGGCGTGGTCCCGGTGCGTCGCCCGTCGGTGCGGCCGCGACGGGGTGCGCGCGGCCGCCGACGACGCGGACCTCGCGGTCCGCCAGCGACCGCACGCGCTCGGTCTCGTGCGAGGCGATGATGACGGTCGTGCCGTGATCGGGCGCCGCGCGCACGATCCCGTCGAGAACGGCCCGCCCATCAGGGTCGAGCCCGGCGTGGGGCTCGTCGAGGAGCAGCAGCTCGGGGTGGCCGGTGAGCGCCACGGCCAGTGCGAGGCGGCGGCGCTGGCCGGCCGACAGCTTCTGGTGGGTGACGGCCGCCTGCGCGTCGAGTCCGACCCGCGAGAGATGGTCGTCCGCCGACGAGGCGTCGTTTCCCGCTGCCCGCGCGGCGAAACGCAGGTTCTCCCGCACGGTCAGGTCGTCGTAGCACAGCGTGTCGTGCGCCATGAGCCCGAGGAGGTGTCGGTGGCTTCGCCGGTCACGGGCAAGGTCGACACCCAGGACCTCGGCCTCACCCGACCGCAACCGGACGAGGCCGGCCAGCAACCGCAGGATCGTGGTCTTGCCCGCTCCGTTGGGGCCGCTGAGCAGCACGATCTCGCCTCGGCTCACGTCGAGGTCGGCGCCCGCCAGAGCGGGGAAGCGACCGAGGAGACAGACAGCGGCGCGGAGGCGCACAGCGAGCGGCAACGGACCCTCAAGGGCCGGGAAACGGTGCCGAAAGTGTAAGGAGCGCCCCGTGAACCCGTCGAACCGGCATGTGGACGCCGCCGCCGGACCGTGGGAGGTCGCACGACCCGGTGGTGAGCCGGACTGCCCCGAATGTCCCGGTAGGATTCGCCCCGTGCCCGAGATGGACGACATGCCCGACGAGACCACCGCGTCCGAGACCACTGCGTCGTCCTCGGCGCCCGTCGCAACGGCGTCGACGGCCACGGCCACCCCGACCACGACGACGGAGCGCCCGGCAGCAGACGGCGACACCGGCCCCTCCCGGCAGCCGGGGCGCACCGGCGACGGCGGCTCCGGCGGCGACGAGCCTCCCGGGGAGACACCCGACCCCGAATCCGGCTCCTCCCGGCCCCGCGACACCGGCATCCGGGCGGTGGTCGGCTTCATCGGCCGTGGCCTCATCACGCTCGGAATCCTCGTTCTCCTGTTCGTCGCCTACCAGCTCTGGGGAACAGCAATCTACGAGGCGCGCGCCCAGAACCAGCTCGAGACCGACTTCGAGCAGCGTCTCCAGGAGGTCGAATCGAACGCCACGGAGAACCAGGCGCCCGACGACCTGGGCGGGGCCGAGGGTGAGAACGGATCGTTCCTCGACGAGCCCGTTCCCGCCTCGTCGTTCACCGAGGGTGAGGCCGCCTTCAAGATCGAGATCCCCGATGCCGGTGTCGACAGGATCGTCGTGCAGGGCGTGTCGATCCCCGACCTGCGCAAGGGCCCGGGCCACTACGAGTTCACCCCGATGCCCGGTGAGATCGGTAACGCCGCCATCGCCGGTCACCGCACCACCTACGGCCAGCCCTTCCACAACCTCGACAAGCTCGAGCCGGGCGACGAGGTCACCACCACGACCCTCAGCGGCACCTTCGTCTACGACGTCGTGAAGACCGAGGTCGTCCAACCCACCGACGTCGACGTGCTCGAGCCCCCCGGCAAGAACACCTACGTCGGCGACGAAATCCCCGAGGGCGGGGCGATGCTCACGCTCACCACCTGCAACCCGAAGTACTCGGCGGCGGAGCGCCTCGTGGTGTTCGCGGCGCTCAACCCCTCGAAGAGCCCCGAGGCGCAACCGCCGAGCGTCGACGTCACCCTGGGGGCAGAGCGCACCACGATCGACTCGGCGGGCCTGTCGGGTGAGTCCGGGAGCCGGATGCCCACCTACGTCTTCGGCCTGGTCGTGGCCGCCGTGGGGGCGCTGTGGTACTTCGCCTTCCGGCGCTGGCGGCACTGGTACACGTGGTTCGCCGGCGCCATTCCGTTCCTGGCCGTTCTCTTCTTCTTCTACACCTACCTCGAGCGCGTCCTCCCCGGAAACTACTGAGGCAAGGACCCGAGGCGAGGCATGGGAAAGGCGTCAGCCCCGCATCGGGGCTCAGGCGCCGCAGGCGCCGACCCGAGCCGAGGACCAGCGGGGCAGGTACCCTGCCCCGCCCGAGGCGAGGCATGGGCAAGGCGTCAGCCCCGCATCGGGGCTGACGCGAACTCCTCCATCCCCTCCGCCAGGTCGATCCGGGCGCGGAAGCCGAGGTACGTCGCCGCACGCTCGATGGACGCGAACACGTGGCGGACGTCGCCGGGGCGGTAGCCGCCCACCACCTCGGGGGCGGGTGAGCCCGGGAAGCAGCGGTGGAGTGCCTGCGCCAGGTCGAGCACGGTTCGCGGCGTCCCGCTGGCGATGTTGAAGACAGCGTGGTCGAGCACGGCCGCCTCCGACCCGGCACCGTCCTCGTGGGTACCGGCAAGAGCGAGCACGTTGGCGTGAGCCACGTCGCGCACGTGCACGAAGTCGCGCATCTGCCCACCGTCCTCGAACACGCGGGGTGCGGTCCCGTCTTCGTAGGCACTGCGGAAGATCGACGCCACACCCGCATACGGCGTGTCGTGGGGCATCCTCGGCCCGTAGACGTTGTGGTAGCGCAGGACCGTGAGCTCCGTGTCGTGCTCGCGCGCGAAGGCGGCGCACAGGTGCTCCTGGTGGACTTTGGTGGCCGCGTACACGTTGCGGGGATCCACCGGTGCCTCCTCGGGGACGGCCTCGGGCACCAGCTCCGAGCCGCACTCGGGGCACAGCGGCTCCCAGAGACCGGCGTCGAGCCGTTCCCGCGGTCGGGGCCCGGGGCGTACCAGCCCGTGTTCGCCGCACCGGTAGCGGCCCTCGCCGTAGGCGACCATGCTCCCCGCCAGGACAAGCCGCTCCGGAACATGGGCCGCGTGCATGGCGGCGAGCAGGGAGGCGGTGCCGGCGTCGTTGTGCGCGACGTAGTGCTCGACGTCGCCGAAGTCGACGCCGAGCCCGACCATCGCCGCCTGGTGGCACACCGCGTCGACACCACCCAGTGCGTCGGCCACCGCGTCGCGGTCGCGTACGTCGGCGAACCGGTGGTCGACGTCGGGTCGCAGGTCGGCGGGAGGACCGTTGTGGGCGCCCGGATGGAGCAGGTCGAGCACACGCACGTCGTGGCCCCGCTCACACAGGGCGTCGACGACGTGCGAGCCGATGAACCCGGCTCCGCCGGTGACGAGGACCGATGGCTTCACGCCGTGGCGACCGGGCGGTGCACATCGCCGCCTCCCGGTGGACCGGGGTCGAGAGGCAGGACAACCGTGAAGCGTGCGCCGCCGTTGTCGTTGCGCACCTCGATGTGTCCGCCGTGGGCCTCGACGAGGCCGCGGGCGATGGTGAGCCCGAGGCCCGCGCCACCGTCGGCCGGGCGCGCCGGATCGGCGCGGTACGCGGTGTCGAAGACCCTGTCGAGATCGGCCTCGGGGATCCCGCCACCGTCGTCGCAGACCGACACCCACGCGGCGGGGACGTCGCCCCCGCCGTCGACCGACGCGGCGGAGACGCCGGCACCGTTGCCCGCCTCGACGACGACGGTGCCGTCGACGGGCGTGTGACGAATGGCGTTCTCCAAGAGGTTGCGCAGCACACGCAGCACATCGACCGGCGAGCACCGCAGCTCCGGCGGGGTCCCGACCATCCGACCCTCCACCTGGACACCCTTCGCCGCCGCCACGCCCTCCACACCGGCGAGAGCGTCCGAGACGAGATCGGCCAGGGGCACCTGCTCCCGCTCCGGGCGGACGACACCGGCCTCCACCCTGCTCAGCTCGAAGAGGTCGTCGACCAGCTCGGCGAGCCGGTCGGCCTGCGTCCGGACGGTCGTGTGGTACTCGGCGACGACTCCCGGGTCGGTGACCACGCCGTCCTCGAGGGCCTCCGCCAGGGCGCGGATCCCGGCCAGTGGTGTCCGGAGGTCGTGGCTCACCCACGCCACGAGCTCGCGTCGCGACTGCTCCATCGCCTGCTCACGCTCCCGCGACTCCCGGAGCCGCTGCGACATGTCGTCGAGCTCACGTGCGAGGCGTGCCCACTCCCCCGGTCCGACCGACCGTGCCGGGGCGTCCCCGGCCTCCACCGCGACGCCGTCGCCGATTCGGCGCGTGCGCTCGGCCAGTGCGTGGCTGGCGCGGGACACACGGTTGCCGAGGAGCACGGCGGCCGCCACACCGACGGTTCCGGCGGCGACGAGCACGACGTCGAGTGCGGCCGCGTCGGCGTTGGAGATGAACATCCGCCGCGCGGCCGACCAGGCTCCGAGCCCTGCGGCACCCACCGCCGTCAACGTGACGATCGTGACCTGTACGCCGATCGGGCGCCGGCGGGCCAGGCCCAGCGCGAGAGTCCCGAGGGCTCCGGCGACCAGGGCCGCTCCGGCGGCGATCACGAGCAGCTCGAAGAAGTGCGAACGCGACATCGACCGCGCCGAGGCGACGAGCGCTGTCAGGAACGCGCCGACGAGGAGCGTTCCCCCGACGAGAAGCAGCGTCCGCCGGGTGCCCGGGACGGTCTCGTGTGTGGTCGTCGTCACGCTCATGGTTCTTCCCTCGTCCTCACGCGTCGAACCGGTAGCCGACACCCCACACGGTCGAGATCCTGGTCGGGTTCGACGGCTCGTCCTCGATCTTCTCGCGCAACCGGCGGATGTGCACGGTCACCGTCGACGCGTCGCCGTAGCTGTAGCCCCACACCCTCTCCAGGAGCTCGTCGCGTCGGAAGGCAACCCCCGGATGGGTGGTGAGGAAGGCCAGGAGGTCGAACTCCCGTGCGGTGAGTGGGACCTCCGCACCGCCGCGCTCCACCGTGCGGGCACCCGTGTCGATCACCAGGTCGCCGAACGTGACGGGTTCCACCGGATCGGGAGTGGGCGCGTGGGTGCGGCGCAGGACGGCCCTGATGCGGGCCATGAGCTCCCGGGGTGAGAACGGCTTCGTCACGTAGTCGTCGGCGCCGTACTCGAGCCCGCACAGACGGTCCTCCTCCTCGCCCTTGGCCGTGAGTATGACGACAGGAACCGGGCCGGCGTCACGGAGGCGGCGACACACCTCCAGACCATCCATGTCGGGGAGCATGAGGTCGAGCACGGCGAGGTCGGGGCGACGGGCGTCGGCCTCCCTCACGGCGGCCTCACCGCTGTCGAGGGCGCACACGTCGTATCCATCGCGTTCGAGATACCGCACGACGACCTCCGAGACCGTCGGGTCGTCCTCGACGACGAGCACGCGGCGGGTCGGCGTGGTCATGGTCACCACCGGGTCCGGATCCCGGTCTGTACGGCGAGGGCAACGAGCGCCTGTGCTGCGAGCCATCCCCGCAGCACCGCGGCCCGCGGCACGCGTCCGATGAGGGCGGAGGCCGCCGGGAGGAGCCAGACGGCGAACGGCAGCCAGATCCGCTCCACCTCCCCCTTCGAGAAGCCCGAGAGGTCGGCGACGGCGACAGCAGCCAGCGCTCCTCCCACGAGCAGCCAGAGCTTGCGGTCGCCCAGGCACGCCAGTCCTGCGGCGGTGGCGGGGCCCACCACCAGGCCGAGGGCGGCGATGTTGGCCCAGAGGAAATAGCCGTAGGGCCGGGTCGAGGCCACGCTCTCGTAGTACTCGGCACGCGACGTCGACCACCCGTCGAGATACGAGAAGCCGGCCAGCCAGAAGACGCCGAGGACCAGCAGTGCTCCCGCAGTCGCCACGAACAGGGGCCGCGGCCGGCGGCGCGCCGCCGCCACGCCGGTAGGGACGAGCGCGACGAGCGCCACGCCGTACGACAGCATCAGGGCCGCACCGAAGAGCAGTCCCCCTGAGGCGCTCGCGATGTCGGAGCGACGCCCGGACCGGCCCGTACCCACGATCACCGCTGCCACGGCGGCGGCCGAGACACCGGCGATCAGGGCATCGGCGCTCGTGGCGATCCACACCGCTACCGGAGCCAGAACGAGGAACGGTGCCGCCGCGCGTGCCCGCTGCTCGCCCGCTACCTCCCGGACCGCCACGAGGACGGCGGGGACGGCCAGCGCGCCACCGGCGATGAACAGCACGGCGGCCCAAGCCCGGCCTCCGAGGCCCACTTCGTCGAGCGACCAGAGAGTGAGCAGTGTGCCCGGCGGATGTGAGCGGACGTGGGTGACGTAGCTGTCGATGTCGTCGGTGAAGCCCGACAGGAAGTCGCCGGGCGAGCCGACCCGGTCGACGTCGAGCAGGTACTCGTCGCCCGGAAGCGTCGTGGGGTCCGTGATGCCGTCGAGACCGTCGGTGAACGCCAGCGCCACCGCCCAGACGGCCGCGGCGATCGCCGCCGCGGCGAGGAGTGTGCGCCACGGCAGCGCGCGAACCGCACGCGGCGCACCGACGATGACAGCCAGGGCCACGGCAACCGGCACGACGACACGCACGCCGAGGCGGAGGTCGTCCCACCCCACGATCGGAGGTGCGCTGAGCCGCAGCGCCTCGCGACCGAGGTCATCGATGAGGTGCTGTCCCCACAGCCGGGCGGCCACGATCAGGAGACCCCACGCCACCACGGCGGCGGTGGCGCGGTAGGCCGGCCGGGACCACCACGGGCGCGCCGGCGACACGGCGGACGAGCCCGGCGGGCCCTCGTGCTCGGCGGTCCGGACGGGCGTGTCGCCCTCCGCCGCCCCGGCGGAGCTCTCGGAGTGGACCCCAGGGGTCGACACGTCTGTGCGGGGCACGTCGGAAATCTACCGGCCACCACCGTTCCGGACGCCCGCGCGCCGGAGTTGTTTCGCGAATCGTAAGCAGATCCGCAGACATCCCCGGTGGTGCTCTCGGTACGGTTCACGGCGTGCCCGATGTCGTGCTGCCCGTCCTCGACGAAGTGGCGGCGCTGCCGCGGGTTCTCGGGTCGATGCCTGTGGGCTACCGGCCGATCGTCGTCGACAACGGGTCGACCGACGGCTCGGCCTCGGTCGCAGAAGACCTCGGCGCGTTCGTCGTCCACGAGCCGCGCCGCGGTTTCGGAGCCGCGTGTTTCGCCGGACTGACGGCGGCCTCCGACGACGTCGTGTGCTTCATGGACTGCGACGGCTCGCTCGACCCCACGCAACTGCCACGCGTCGCCGACCCCGTCGCCAAGGGTGTGGCCGATCTCGTGCTGGGTGCTCGCGACGCCGCACGCGGCGCCTGGCCGCTGCACGCCCGCCTCGGCAACCGCGCCGTCACGCGGACGATCCGGAAGCGCTACGGCGTGCGCCTGCGCGACCTCGGGCCGATGCGTGCCGCGCACCGCAGCGAGCTCGTCGCCCTCGATCTCCGCGACCGCCGGTTCGGGTGGCCACTCGAGATGGTGGTGCGCGCCCTCGAGGCCGGGTGGCGCGTCGACGAGGTCGACGTGACCTATGCGCCCCGCGACGGGCGCTCCAAGGTCACGGGAACCGTGCGCGGGACCGCCCGTACCATCCGCGACATGCGGCGGGTCCTCGCATGACGGCACCTCCGGCCACCCTGATCGTGATCGCCAAGGAACCACGACCCGGTCGCGTGAAGACCCGGCTGTGCCCACCGTGCACCCCGGAGCAGGCAGCCGACCTGGCCGCCGCCGCCCTCTCCGACACGCTGATGGCGGTCGCCACGACGCCCGCGAATCGCCGGATCCTGGCGCTCGACGGCACAGCGGGTCCGTGGCTACCCGATGGCTTCGATGTGGTTCCCCAGTGCGGCGGTGCCCTCGGCGAGCGGCTGTCGGATGCCTTCTCCCACGCCGACGGTCCGGCGCTGCTCGTGGGGATGGACACGCCCCAGATCGACCCGCCGCTGCTCAGTGAGGCCCTCGGGCGCCTCTGCGAGCCCGCCGGGACGGCTCCCGACGCCGTCCTGGGCCGCGCCCTCGACGGTGGCTGGTGGGCGCTCGGGCTCCGCCGCCCCGATCTCCCGGTCTTCGACGGGGTCCCCATGAGCACCGACCACACGTACCCCGACCAGGTCCGCCGTTTCGAGGAGCTCGGCCTCCGCCATGGCGATCTCCCCTCGCTCATGGACGTCGACACCTTCGACGACGCCACGGCGGTCGCCGCCACCGCTCCCGGCACGGCATTCGCGGGTGCGGTGGCGAAGGTCGCCGCCCTGCTGGAGTCGACGCCGTGAGACCGCACACGACGGAAGCGCCGTTGCACGGTGTGCCCACCGCGCTGCTGCGCGGGGAGTGCGGGACGCCCTTCGTGCCGCCCGACAACCGCTGGGCCACGCCGGCCGACGACGCCGAGCGTGCCTTCGTCGAGCTCGTCGTCGAGCTCGACGTCGCGCCTGTCCTCGACGTCGGGTGCGGACCGGGCCGCCACGTCGTCGCCCTCGCCGAACGCGGGATCCCGGCGCTCGGCATCGACGTGTGCGAGCGGGCCCTCGACGTGGCACGCAACCGGGGGGCGTCGGTCCTCCACCGTTCCGTCTTCGACAGAGTCCCCGCCGCCGGCCGGTGGGGAAGCGCCCTGCTCCTCGACGGCAACATCGGGATCGGGGCCGATCCCGTCCGGCTGATGCGTCGTGTCGCTGCACTGCTGCGCCCCGGCGGGCGCCTGCTCGTGGAGCTCGACCCGCCGGGAACCGCCGCCGACGTGCGCCGCGTCCGCCTCGAGATCGTCGCCGGGCACGGTCCGGGCACCGTCGGCGTGGGGCCGTGGTTCGACTTCGGGCGGCTGCCCGCTGATCAGGCCGAGGCGAGCGTGGCGCATGCCGGTCTCGACGTCGTCGACATCTGGTCGGACCGCGGGCGGCACCTGGCGCTGCTCGTCGTCCCCGCCCGCGTCGACGCAGGTTCGGCCGCCGATGTCGACGACACGGTTCGGCCCCCGGCCGGGCCCGGGTCATGAGGCTCCGCTGGCCGCCCCGCCCCACCGTCGGGCCGTTCCGCGACGGCGCCTTCTCCGGTCGCCTCCACGACGAGCGCACGGCCGCCGTCCTCGGGGTGGCGCTCGGTGTCGGCTTCACGGTCTGCTTCGCCACGGGCGTGCTGTCGCACCTGATCCAGAACCCACCGAGTTGGTTTCTCTGGACGTCGCGCCCGGCCGGTCTCTACCGGCTCACGCAGGGAACACACGTGGCGCTGGGCCTCGCGCTGATCCCGGTGCTGCTTGCCAAGCTGTGGGTGGTCTACCCGAAGTTCTTCGACTGGCCGCCCTTCGGGTCGTTTCCCCACTTCGTCGAGCGCGTCACCATCCTGCCGCTCGTGGGCGGCGGCCTGTTCCTCACGTTCACCGGTCTGGGCAACATCAACGTCTGGCGTCCCTGGAACTTCGGTTTCCGGCCCGGCCACTACTGGGCGGCGTGGATCACCATCGGCGCGCTGGTGATCCACGTCTTCGCCAAGTACGCCACGACGCGCGACGCCCTGTGGCGCAGCGGCGGGCACGCCGCGGCGAAGGACCTCGACGCCACGGGCGACAACGGGTCCGCCGGGATGTCACGACGGGGCTTTCTCGCCACCACGTTCGGTGCCTCGGCGGCCGTGGCCCTCTTCACCGTCGGACAGAGCTTCGAGCCACTCCGGACAGTGGCCTACCTGGCGCCCCGCCGGCCCGACTCGGGCCCTCAGGGACTGCCGGTCAACCGCACCGCCGCCTCGGTCGGCCTCACCGACGTCGACGTCGCCGACTACCGCCTCACCGTGGAGGGACCCGCAGCCACCGACCCCTTCGAGCTCACCTACGACGAGCTGCGGGCCCTGCCGCAACGAACCGTCGAACTGCCGATCGCGTGCGTCGAGGGCTGGAGCGCCAACGCCACGTGGACGGGTGTTCCCGTGAGCGATCTCCTCGAACGCGCGGGCGCGCCGAACGACTGCGAGGCGCGTGCGATTTCGATGCAGGACAGCCCGCGGCAACGCTCGTCCGACCTGAACAGGCTGCACGCCCACGACCGTGACACGCTGCTCGCGCTCGAGGTCAACGGTGAGACACTCGACGCCGACCACGGGTTCCCGGTGCGCCTCATCGGGCCCAACCGGCCCGGGGTCATGCAGACCAAGTGGGTCTCCCGCCTGGAGGCACGGTGAACGGCTCCGGCGATCCCTCCCCCGCGGACAACACCTACGGCGCTCGCTTCTGGGTCGGTGTCGTCATCGGCGGCGCCGTGATGGCCTACGGCGCGATCGGGCTGATCCGGAACCTCTCGGGTGACGCCCTCGTGAGCTGGGGCCTGTTCTTCATCGGCGCGGACCTCCTCCACGATTCCCTGTTCGCTCCTGCGGCGTTCCTCGCCGGCGCCGTGCTGGCTCGCCTGTTGCCCGTGCCGTGGCGGACGCCGGTCATGGCGGGGTGCATCATCAGTGCATCCGTCCTCCTGGTCGTCCTCCCGCCTCTGATCGGTCTCGGAGGAAACCCGGGTAACCCGACGCTGCACCCGATCGACTACACGACGTCGACCATCACGGCCCTGGCGATCGTCTGGGGTGCGGTGGGTGCAGTGAGCCTGGTGGCGGCTCGCGGGGAGAGACGCTCCTCGAGCTCCTGATCGCTGCGGTGACGGCTTCGACGACATTGACGGCGTCAACGCGCCCTGATTGGATACAGCCCGACCGAACAGGGGGGACCGGACTCGATGGGTCGCAGGCGGGGGCCGCTCGCGGTCGCGGCGTTGATGGCTGCGGCCGCCCTGTTGGCCGCAGCCTGCGACAACGGCGACAGTTCGGGAAGCGGATCTGGAAGCGGTTCGGGGACCGACGGGTCCGGCGCCTCCGACGGTGGCCCCGTGGTGGAGCAGTTCGCCGGCACCGAGATGTCGATCGGTGTCATTCCCGACGCTCCCACAGAGGCAACGGGCGAGCCGATCCCCGTCGGTCTCCTGAACCAGGAGGACACGCCGCTGGGCTCGTTCCCCGAGGTTCGACTCGGCGCCGAGACCGCCGTCCAGTTCCTCAACGAGGAGATGGGGGGCGTCGACGGGCGACCGATCGAACTCCACACCTGCATCACCGACTTCTCGCCGGAGCAGTCGTCGGCCTGCGCGCAGGAAATGGTCCAGAGCGACGTCGTGGCCGTTCTCGGGGGCATCGACCTGGCCAGCGCCGGATCGATGCCGATCTTCGAGCAGAACGAGATCCCCTACGTGGGCGGTATCCCGGCCAACTTCGAGGAGGCCCAGAGCCCGGTGTCGTTCCAGTTCAGCGGCGGCACGTGGGGCGCCATGACGGCCTTCGCGTACTGGGCCGCCGAGGAGGTGGGCGCCGAGAAGGTCGCCATCGCCTACGGCGAGTTCCCACCCATCTCCGACGCCGCCATCCAGTACGGCGAGGCCGTCCTGGAGGCCCGGGGTGTCGACGACGTCGACCTCGTCGCCTTCCCGATCGACACGACCGACTTCCTCCCGGTCGTCACACGTGCCATGGAGGGAAATCCCGACGCCATCTTCTGGGGCACCGCCGACGCCGGCTGCCAGTCCGTGATGCAGTCGTCGTTCGACCTCGGCGTGAGCGCGCAGTTGTTCATGACGGGCGCGTGCGCGGCGCCGCGCATCGTCGAGGAGGTCGGTCCGGGTGCGGAAGGGGTCCTGTTCAACATCGAGGGCGTCGCCAAGGCCGACGTGCCCAACCCGGAGGTCGACCTCTTCACCGCCGTCGCGGACCGCTACGGCGAGGGGGCCTTCGATCCCCAGAGCGCTGCTACCGTCTCGTTCCGCTCGACGATGAACCTCTACGCCCTCATGACGGAGCTGGGTGCCGACAACATCTCCACCGCGACGATCATGGAGGGACTCCGCACAGCCGTCGACGTCCCGAGCTTCGACGGGCATCCCTACACCTGTGACGGAGAACAGATCCCGGACCTTCCCGCGATGTGTTCACCTCAGGAGAATCTCGTCGTCTGGGACGGCACCGAGCTGTCGCAGGTGAACGACGACTGGATCCAGGTTCCCGAGATCCTGCGTGAGGCGGGTGTCGGCTGAACAGCCGAGAGTCCCGATCCTGACCGACCCACGAGACCGACGAGGCGACCATCGAGGCCCACGTCCAGTTCCTGCTCCTGGGCCTCGGCGGCGGCGCCGTCATCGGCGCCCTCGCACTCGGGCTCGTTCTCACGTACCGGGCGTCGGGGGTCATCAACTTCGCGCACGCGGCGATCGGCATGTACATCGCGTTCGCCTACTACGAGCTCCGCGGTACGGGTGACCTCGTCCTCCCCGTACTCGGCCTTCCAGACCGGCTCCACGTCATGGACGATCCACCCACGTGGGTTGCGTTCGCGGTGGCCATCCTCCTGGCGGCCGCCATCGGCGTGCTCCTGTACGCCGTCGTCTTCCGGCCCCTGCGCCACGCGCCGCTTCTCGGCCGTGTGGTTGCATCCCTCGGAATCTTTCTCTACGCCCAGTCGCTGGTTAGCCTCCGCTTCCCCACGATCGGCGCCGCCGTCAGCACGATCGAGCCCCTGTTCCCGACCGAGCCCGTCACCGTCCTCGGGGCGGTGATCCCCCGCGACCGGATCTGGCTGGCGGCCGTCGTGCTCCTGGCCTCGGCCGCTCTCGCGGCCGCCTACAAGTGGACACGGTTCGGGATCGCCACACGCGCCGCGTCCGAGAGCGAGAAGGGCGCGCTCCTCATCGGCCTGTCGCCCGACCGTGTCGCCGTCGTGAACTGGGACTCGCCACGGTGTCGGCAGGAGTGGCGATGATCCTCATCGCACCGATCGCCCGGCTCGATCCCGTCACGAGCAGTCTTCTGGTGGTCCCGGCCCTGGCCGCCGCTCTCCTCGGCGGGTTCCGCTCGTTCCTGATCGCTGCCACCGCAGGGCTCGCCATCGGGATGCTCGAGTCGGAGCTCCTCAAGCTCCAGGCCGACCACGGGTGGCTCCCCGACGGAATCCAGCAGGGCGTGCCCTTTCTCCTGGTCATCCTCGTCATGGCCCTGCGGGGCCGGAGCCTGCCCACCCGTGGCGACCTGATCCAGCGTCTCCTGCCGCGGTCACCGACCCCCCACCACGCAGGTGTCACCACGCTCGTCCTCGCGGCGGGGGCGGTCGCGGGACTCCTGACGCTCGGGAGCGTGTGGCGACAGGGGATCATCACCACGACCATCGCCACACTCCTGTGCCTGTCGATCGTCGTCCTCACGGGCTACGTGGGTCAGATCTCGCTCGCGCCGATGGCCTTCGCCGGCTTCGGAGGGTTCGCCGTCATCAAGTTCACAGAGGCCTACGGAATCCCGTTTCCCCTCGCCCCCGTACTCGCCGCCGCCGCGGCCGTTGCACTGGGTCTGCTCACAGGCCTGCCGGCTGTGCGCGTCCGCGGCATGAGCCTCGCTCTGGTCACGCTGGCGGCGGCGCTCGCCGTGGAGGAGATCGTCTTCCGGTGGGGTTGGCTCACCGGCGGCCTCGGTGGAACGGATGTGCCCCCACCGGAGATCTTCGGGATGGACCTGGGAATCGCAGCGCGTGGCACCGGCTTCCCGAGACCCGCTTTCGGGATCCTGTGTGTCATCGTCACAGCTCTCGCGGGTCTTCTCGTGGCCAACTACCGGAGGTCCTTGACCGGGCTCCGTTTCCTCGCTGTTCGCGCCAACGAGCGCGCGGCGGCCGCGGCGGGGATCGACGTGGCGCGTACGAAGCTCACGGCCTTCGCCATCTCGTCCTTCCTGGCGGGCCTCGCCGGCTGTCTCCTCGCCTACCAGCGCCAGACGATCTCGGGCGACAGCTTCCTCGTGTTCCTGTCACTCTCCTTCCTCGCCCTCACCTACCTCGGGGGAATCGCGGGTGTCAGCGGCGCCGTGATCGCCGGGCTGCTCGCACAGGGCGGGCTCGTCACCGTCGCGCTCGACCAGACCGGTGGTGACGCCGCGGAGTACCAGTTCGCGATCAGTGGAGTGGTGCTCGTGGTCGTCGCCGTGGCCTACCCCGACGGCATCGCCGGGGCTGTTCGGTCGGCCTGGGAGCGCCTCACACGGATCGTGCGTCCCGGCGGATCCACCGGCCGGGCGCAGACCGCCGGAAGGGCCGGTACCGTCGCTTCATGACGGCGACGGAATGCTCCACGGTATGTGGATCGATAGCGGGCAGATGGTGAACCGGCGCCCCGAGCGCGGCACACGGTTCGGCGTGATGGACCGTGGCGGGGAACCGACGATGTGCGCTGGTTCCGCACGGATGCCGGACCTCACCTGACCTGCGGCAGGCCTTCGTTCAGCGTCCTGTGAAATCGGGAGGACGCTTCTCGGCGAACGCCTCCATGCCGACGCGTACGTCGTTGCTCGAAAAGGCGCGCTCCTCGTCGGCATCGATGGCGGCGATGGCGTCGTCGTCGACACCGGGAACGAGACCTCCGCGCTCGGCGATGAGCTCGAGGGCCCGCTTGTGGCCCGCCACGGTGAGGGGTGCGAGCTGCGCGATCTCGTCGGCCATCTCCAGGGCCGTGTCGAGCGGGTTGTCGCTCCGTCGGCTCACGAGTCCCATCCGGTCCGCCTCGTCGACACCGACCGTCCGGCTCGTGATGAGCAGGTCCCGGGCATTCCCGGGACCCACGAGATCGGCGAGCCGCTGGATGTTGGTCCAGTGCAGATGGATGCCGAGCCGTCCCGCGGGGATCCCGAAGGTGGCGTCACGACCCGCCACGCGCAGATCACATGCGACCGCGAGCTGCGTCCCGGCACCGATCGCGGGACCATGAACCGCTGCGATGACCGGTGCCGGAAGCGCGCCCATGGCGTCGAGCAGCTCCTCGAAGGCGGGCCGAAACGTGTCGCGGCGCTGCTCGCGCCACTCGCCGCCGGGCTCGTGGGAGTCGTCGGTGGAGGGCGCGAACCTCGTGCCCAGATCGGCGCCGGCGCAGAATGCCGAGCCCGCGCCGGTGAGCACGACAGCGCGCACGTCGTCGGCGTCCTCGAGGTGTGCGCGCAGCTGATCGCAACCCTGTGCGTGGAGGGCGTTGCGCCGGTCGGGGCGGTCGAGCGTCGCGACCACGACGTGCCCTCGGGCCTCCCAGCGGATCACGGCGTCTCAGGACTCGTCGATGAGGGCGATCAGGTCTCCGTCGCAGACCTGCTGGTGGAGATCGACGTGGATCTCCCGGACGACGCCGGGCTCGCGAGTGGTCACCGGCACGTCGGTTCCCGCCGACTCGAGGACGGCAACGACCTCACCTTCGGCGATCATCGTTCCGAGCTCCGCAGGGAGGTCACGGACATTTCCGCCCACAGGGCTTCTGATCTCCTGCACGGCGCGGGAGCGTAGTGCAGCGCACTCCGGACGTCGTGTCTCAGGCGTCGCGCGACCGGCGACGGCCACCACGGGTCGTCGAACCCTCCGGGCGGTCCTCGAGACGGCCGTCGTCCCCGAGGACCTGCTCGAGCGCACCGAGCGCGCTGGTGCCGAACATGTATGCAGGACCCGAGTACATCCGCTCCAGCGCCAGGGCTGCGCGTCCGTCGTCACCCCGGGTCAGCTCCTCGTAGGTGACGGCGACCCGGAGAGCGGCGGCGCCGGGCGGGTCGGGATAGCGACGCGCATCGGAGGGTTCCGGTCGCGGGCGCCGGTGGGGACGGGCCGCGGCCCACACGACGGCTCCGACACGGTCGAGACGGTCGTCGGCGGCCAGGATGTGTGCCGTGGCGTCCGCCTCGTCTGTTCGCGCTGCCGCTCGACGGTGCGCACGCCAACGGTCGGTGTGCCGTTCCACGTCGGTGGCGACGTCGGCGTCGAGGCACACGCTGCCCAGTCGGTGGAGACGGGCGGCAGCCTCCAGATCCTCGAGGGCCGCGAGATCGAGGTCCAGGCTCTCGCCCACCGCGCGCGACAGTTCGGTGACACGGTCCGTACTCCCTGGAGCGACGTGGCCGCCCAGCTCCGGAGCCGCGGCCAGGGCGTCGATGGTCTCGGTGTAGTTCCGGCGTGCACGGCGAACGAGGTGGTCGGCCGCCAGCGCAGCGACGAGCGGGACGGCCAGGAGCAGGGCGCTCCACCGGCCCGGACCGGGCCGGCCGTCCACCCCCGTCGAGACGAGAGCCATCAAGACGCCGCTCGTGGCAACGGCCAGGGCGGCTGCGCGCCCGGCGGGCCGGCGTGATCGGTGCCCGATGCGGTGGGAGCCGATCGGAGCCCCCCGGGTCGCGTCGGGCAGCTCCGGGAGCCACGCGCCGCCACGGAACCGGAACACGAGCTCGTCGGCGACCATCTGGATCAACGCTGCCGCGCCCAGCGACGCGAGGACCCAGGGTGCGGTGCCGGCGGGGGCGAGAGCGAGGACCGCGTGGTAGGCGCCCAGTGCCGTACACGCCGTGGCCAGCCGGAATGCGACGCGTCGGCGCTCGGTCAACGGGGCACCGCTCCCGCGCAGCCACGCTGCCACCGGGAACGCGACCGCGCACACCGCGAGGAACTCAGGCACGGCCAGGTTCCTCATCGTCACCAGAACGACCGCGTGCGATGCCGGGACGCGGGGCGCGCCCAGCGGGTGGAGAACGAGCAGGTCCCCGACGACGACCCCGAGCGTGAGGAGCACGATGTCGGGAGCCGAGCCACCGAGCACGAACGAGACACCGAGCGCGCACACCCCGGCACAGATCACGACGACGACCCGTGACGACCGGCTCACGCGCCCGCCTCGGCCAGGTCGCCGAGCCCGGCCGACCCCGTTCCCATCACGGGCGGTGACACCGGGAACCTCTCGACAGCGGGAGGGGCGCCCGCGGCGCGCAGTATCGCGTCGGAGACCGTGTCCTCTCTCCCGAGGGAGACGTCACGCGCTCGCCACTGGAGTGCGCGCTCGAGTGCCTCGACACAGAGCGGGTGGAACTGACTCCCGGCGCAGCGACGCAGCTCGTCGAGCGCCACGTCCCTGCCCAGCGCGCGTCGGTAGGGGCGCGTCGAGGTCATGGCGTCGAATGCGTCGGCCACGTGAACGATGTGGGGCTCGAGGAGAGCCGCCCGCTTCCCGCGTCGAGGTCCCGTCCTGCGGATGTCAACCGAGTCGGCGCGCCGGTCCCTGTCGGGCGGAGTCCCGGGTGCGGCGCCAATCGGGTCGGCGCCGTCATAGCGCGAATGGGTACTCGAGGCACTGGGGGCGACGTCGCGCAGGAAGCTGATTCGCTCCAGGATCTCCACCGACACCTCCTCGTGCCGGTGAACGAGGTGGAACTCCTCCGATGTCAGCCGACCCGGCTTGTTCAGCAACTCGCTGGGCACGGCGAGCTTGCCGACATCGTGCATGAGGGCCGCGCATCGGAGACGGTCCAGCCGTGCGGGCGACAGGCCGAGCTCCTCGCCGATGAGCCGGGCGTACACGGCGACCCGCCGCACGTGCCGGGCGGTCGCTCCGTCCTTTGCCTCGAGGGCGCGCAGCAGCGTCTCGAGAGTCGCCTCGTGCGCGCGGCGGAGCTCCTCGTACGCGTGGAACGTGCGGTGGGCGACCACGACCGGGACGATGAACAGCGGCAGCGTCGCGGCGCCGTACTCCACCCACACGGAGCCCATGACCAGGCCGAGCACCGTGAACGGCACGACCTGCCACGACCCCGGGCGGAAGCGGCGGAGGCACCACCGGACCGACCGACCGCCCGCCAGCGTCATGGCGACAGCGACGAGGAGATCGTTGAGGACGAGGTCGACGAGCGCGACGGGCACAGCCAGGACGAGAAGCGCGAGGCCCGTGACACCCGTGACGGCCGCGAGCGCGGCGTACGTGACGGAGACGACGAGCGTGGCGAAGCCGTAGCTACCGGCGTTGAAGGCGATGCGCGGGACGTCGTGACGCCGCAGGGCCGGAAGGTAGAGGGCGCCGCACATCGAGACGATCATCGCCCCCGCCGGCGCACCCTGCGCGTGGAACACGACGACCGCCGCCATGACCGGCACACTGCTGGCTGACATCGTCGTGCCGTCGGGGAACGCGACGGAGCGGTTCTCCGTGAAGGCGACGAGGCCCCCGAAGACCACGAGCGGCCCCACGGCCGGGGCTCCGCCGGTCACGCAGAGCACCGCGGCAACAGCGAACGCACCGACCCCGAGCACGACGCCGAAGATCCCGAAGCGCCGCGACGTCCGTCGGCGGGCACCCGCCGGCGCCCCGCCGGAACACGCGGAGCGGGCGGGTGACGACTCCCTGCTCGAAGACGGTCTCGTGCTCGACATGGCTGCTCGTCGGTGCACCGACGCGTCGCCACCGGCGGGCGGGGTTCGGGCGGGACCCCGTCGTCAGCCGTTCCGCTCCGCTCTAGTACCAGAAGCCACGGCGGGTTCCACCCACGAGGAGCAGTCCTGCCGCGGCCGTCGCAAGGACGGTCAGTCGGACAGACAGGGTTTGCACCATCGCACACCCTCCTTCGTGCGAATCGACGGCCCGCGACCCGTGCCCGGGCCGCGGCGGCAATCCGCTCCGCTGAGGTGGCTGATCGTGCGGGATCCCGCCGGGACCCGGTCCGGTCCGGCGGCTGCGTCGTGCTCTCGGCTCTCCTCGGTCGGGTCGATCGGTCCCGGGTCGTCACACCCGGTGTTCAGCCTGGGGAATCCGCCCGCCTGGCCCCGTCCACCCGGACCGTCAGGAAGGGGCGGAGCCGGGGTCACCGCCCCGCCCCGTGCCCCTTCGTGACTCACAGGAGTCTCGTTGATTAACACGAACAACACAAGCACCAATTTCTCCGAGTTTGGTACCCCCCGGGCCTCACCACGCATAGTGTTCACCGCAGGGGAGGACGCACCCGTGAACGATCCCGATCTGCAAGGGCTGGAGCGCGAGCTCACGCGTCTGCCCGATGTCTCGATCGCGCGGGTTGTGGCGGATCCGTCGGGCGGTGTGGCCGAGATCCACATCGTCGCACTCCCCGGGAAGCCACCGAAGCAGATCGTGCGCGATGTGGAGTCGGTGGCGGTGGCATCCTTCGGGCTCCGTCTCGACCGGCGCGCCGTCTCGGTCGTGCAGCCGGCGCCCGGGGAGGCCCCGACGGCCCACACCCCCGGCAGCGGGACGGCCTCGCCGGGGAGATCCCGCCCTGTCGCGACGCCTGCCGCATCTTCCGCGCCGGAGGGGACGTACCGCCCGGTCCTGACGGGAGTGGACGAGCTCAGCACGGGTGGCCACACGCACGTGACCGTCACACTCGACGACCGGGGCCGGGAACTCCGCGGGACAGCGGAGGGCTCCATCGCCTCGGTCGCCCACGGGCGCATCGTGGCCGAAGCCGTCCTCGACGCCCTCGGCGGCGCGACGCCCGCCGTCGCCGCGCTCGCGGTCGACACGGCCCACGTGATCCCGGTCGGTCGCTCCCACGTGGCCATCGTGACCCTCGCCCATGTCGACCCTCCGGCCGAGCACCAGCTGTCGGGCACAGCGGTGGTGCGGGCCGGCCGCCACGCCGATGCCCTGGCGCGCGCCGTGCTCGACGCCACCAACCGCCGCCTCGGCATCCCCGCCTGACACCAGGCTCGGTACGCTCCGTCCGTGGCGAGGCGGGCGGTGATCGTGTCGTACCGGCTCGGCGGTACCGACGGCGTGTCGGTCGAGGCCACCAAGTGGTCGTGGGCCCTCACGGAGCTCGGGTTCACGGTGCGCCGCGTGGCCGGCGAGATCCTCGACGACGGCAAACACTCCGATGTCGTTCTACCGGGCCTCGCCATCGACGCCACCGTCGGGCCCGACCCGGTCGAGGTCGGCGACGCTCTCGGAGACGACGACCTGGTGGTGGTCGAGAACCTCTGCTCCCTCCCGCTGCACGAGGCCGCCTCCCGTGTCGTGGGTGACGTGCTGCAACGTCGCGGAGGGCGCGTCCTCCTGCACCACCACGACCTCCCGTGGGAGCGACGGCGCTTCGAGCACGTGCGCGGCATCCCGCCCGACATCGACGGAGCGCTCCACGTCACGATCAACGAACGCGCCTGGTCGAGGCTGACCGTGCACGGGATCCGAGCCGTCAGGATTCCCAACCTGTTCGACCCACGTGAGCCGGGAGGCGACCGCGAGGGTACGCGGTCGCTCGCGGGAATCGAGCCCGACGATGTACTCCTCCTCCAGCCCACGCGCGCCATCGAGCGCAAGAACCTCCCGGCCGGTCTCCGGTTCGGCGCTGTCCTCGACACGCTCACCGACCGCACGGTGCGCTACTGGATCACAGGGCCGCCCGAGGAGGGCTACGGCAAGACATGGGCGGCCCTGCTCAACGCCTCGCCGCTGGAATGCTTGACGGGACGGGCGAGATCCGTCGCCGACGCCTATGCAGCGGCGGACGCCGTCGTCTTCCCCTCCACCGTCGAGGGCTTCGGGAACCCGATCGTCGAAGCCGCTCTGGCCCGCCGTCCCCTGGTCGTCGGATCGGTCGGCCTGCACCGGGAGCACTACGACGCGGGCCTGCAGATGTTCACAGTGGGGAATCCCGAGGGCGTCGCGGCATGGCTCGCCGACCCCGAACCTTTCTTCCTGGAGCGGAACCGCGAGGCGGCGATCGCCGCCTACAGCCTCACCACGCTCCCCGATCGGATCACCGACGCCTTCCGCGGGGCAGGATGGACGGAGTGGTGAGAGCAGCAGCAGGGCGAGGCAGAAGCGGTGAGAACGGAATGGTGAACGACGGCGATCGCGCCACACCGGAGAGCGACCCGATCCTCGCCCGTCGGGCACAGCTCGCCCGGTGGGTGTCGATCGGCCAACGCGTCGGCTACCTGGCGCTCGTGGTGTCGATCGTGGTGTTCGTGATCGCCTTCGCTCTGGACTTTCCGGGATGGGCCGTCACGACGGTCATCGTGTCGCTGCTCACGGCCATCGTCGTGCTGCCGGTGCCTATCGTGATGGGCTACGGGCTCAAGGCGGCGGAACGGGCCGACAGGGGCCTGCCCGACGGCCACTGACGGGCGGCCGCGGAGCCTGCCCGGCTACCGAACGACTCTGCCCTCCCGGTAGATTGCAGCCGGAGTCTCCACGGCGCACACCACGACACCCCACCCACGACACGAGGAGCCGCACCATGCCGAAGGCCGCTGTCTGCGATGAGATCGGGAGCCCCATCACGGTCCAGGACGTGGACCTGGACGATCCCCGGGCCGGGGAGCTGCGTATACGTACGGCCGCCGCCGGTGTCTGCCACTCCGACCTCTCGGTCCAGAACGGCACGCTGCTCCAGCCCATCCCCGCCGTGCTCGGCCACGAGGGCGCCGGAGTCGTCGAGCAGATCGGTGAGGGCGTCACGGGTTTCGACGTGGGCGACCACGTCGTCGTGTCGTGGGTTCCCCAGTGCGGACAGTGCTTCTACTGCGCCCACGGCCAGCCCGAGTTGTGCGAGGTCGGGCTCACCGCGCTCGTGACCGGCGGCCAGCTCGACGGGACACCCCGGTTCAGCCGTGATGGCGAGCCGCTGCTCCAGATGGCTTCAGCGGGTCTCTTCTCCGAGGAGACGGTCATCCCCGCCATCGGTGCCGTGAAGATCAACAAGGAGCTGCCGCTGGCGTCGGCTGCGCTCATCGGCTGTGGAGTGCTCACGGGCTTCGGTGCCGCCGTCAACACTGCCGACATCAAGCCCGGCGACTCCGTGGCCGTTCTCGGCTGCGGTGGCGTCGGCCTCAACACGATCCAGGGCGCGGTCCACGCCGGCGCCGACCGCGTCATCGGGATCGACATGCTCGACACCAAGCTCGCGATGGCCGAGGAGTTCGGTGCCACCCACATCATCAACCCCCGCCACGGTGACGCCACCGAGCAGGTGATGGAGCTCACCGACGGTCGTGGCGCTGACGTGGCCTTCGAGGTCATCGGGCTCCCCGCCACCATCGAGCAGACGGTCGCGATGACCCGGCGCGGTGGGCAGGCGGTCCTCGTCGGTGTCCCCAACATGGAGTCCACGGTCGAGTTCAACGCCGCGATGGAGTTCCTCGTGGCCGAGAAGCAGCTCCGTGGCTGCTGGTACGGATCCTCCACGACGCATCGCGACGTCCCGATGCTCGCCGACCTCTACAAGGACGGGAAACTCAAGCTCGACGAGCTGATCTCCGCCGAGATCGACCTCGACGGCGTCAACGAGGCATTCACGGCGATGGAGAACGGCGAGGTCGCCCGCTCGGTCATCATCTTCGACTGAGCCGCCGGCACGACGGGCAGCGACGATCCACCGGCCGTCCGCGGGAGGAGGCAACGCTATGCGCTACCGCAGGCTCGGAGACACAGACCTCGAGGTGTCGGAGGTCGGCTTCGGAACCTGGACGATGGCAAGCGACTGGTGGGGCGTCGTCGACGACAAGCAGGGTCTCCTGCACGCCGCGCTCGATGCGGGCATCAACTTCCTCGACACCGCGCCGGTCTACGGTGAGGCCGGCGTCGGCGAGACGCTCCTGGCCGACGTGCTGTCGTCCGACCGTGACGACATCGTCCTCACGACCAAGTGCGGCTACGACATCGCCGCCGAGCGGCCGGGTGGGCAACGCGAGCGCCCCCAGGACTGGCGCCCGGAGAGTGTGCGCGAGCAGCTCGAGGGCTCGCTGCGCCGCCTGGGAACCGACCGCGTCGACCTGTACCAACTCCACAACGCACGTCTCGACGCCATCGAGAGCGACGACCTCTTCGCCACGCTCGCCGACGTCCGCGCCGAGGGCAAGATCCGCGAGATCGGGGTTGCTCTCGGTCCCGCCATCGGGTGGGTCGACGACGGCCTCTATGCGCTCCGGGAACGGCCGATCGCCACGATCCAGACCGTTTTCAACGTCCTCGAACAGGAGCCCGGCCTCACCTTCGCGGCCGAACCGGCCGTGGCCGACGGCCGGTGCAGCATCATCTCGCGCGTCCCCCACGCCTCCGACACGCTGTCGGGCAGGGTCACACCCGACACGCGGTTCCCCAAGGGCGACCACCGGGCGCACCGCAACCGCGACAACATGCTCGACAACTTCGAGAAGGCCGAGACCCTGTCCTTTCTGTGGGCGCCCGAGACGGACCGCACCATCGGCCAGGCAGCTGTGGCGGGGATCCTGGCCAACCCGGCGTTCGCGACGGTGCTCCCCACGGTCACCGACGCCGACGAGATACGCGAGTACGCGTCGGCCTCCGATCGCCCGCTCTCAGCCGATGAGAAGACACGGCTCGACGAGCTCTGGTCCCGTAACTTCGACCACGAGGACCGCTTCGAGATGCCGATGAAGGTCAGCCGCTAGGCAGGTCGTCCGAGCGGACACCGCGCAGGCCGAACCACGCCATCTCGGACAGCCACGTTGCGAGCCGTTCGGGGCTGTGCTCGGCGTCGGGGTCGTTGAGCGCGCGGCGCGCTGTCGCCTCCGAGACCCCCACGAGGGCGTGTGCGAGCACGCGCCGGTGCTCGGAGGTCGCGTCGATCTCGATGAACCCGGAGATGGCCTCGGCGATCTGCTCGATCACACGCTCCACGACACGGGCGAAGTCCTCGTCGTTTCGGACGCTCGCGCCGAAGAGCAGGCGGAACGACATCCGGTTGCTCATCACGTATCCGAAGTAGGCCCCGAAGCCCGCCTCCACGCGCCGACGCCCTCCCGAGACCCCACCGGCCGCCGCAGCGATGGCCGCCAGGAGTTCCTCGCCCACCGTCTCGAGCAACTCGATGTACAGCGCGCGCTTCGACGTGAAGTGCTGGTAGAGCACCGGCTTGGTGACGCCCGCAGCCACGGCCACGTCGTCCATCGACGTGGCGTGGAAGCCCTTGGCGGCGAAGACGTCGCGGGCGACGCCGACCAGCTGGTGGCGCCGGTCGGGCGCGGCCAGTCTCATGTGCCAAGGCTAGCGGTGGCGCGCCGTACCGGCGCGTGGCGCCCGCTACTTGATGTGAACGCCCGAGATCGCCCGTGCCACGACGAGGCGCTGGATCTCCGAGGTCCCCTCGAAGAGGGTGTAGATCTTCGAGTCGCGGTGCCACTGCTCCACCGGGAACTCCCGGATGTAGCCGTAGCCGCCGAGGATCTGGATCGCCTGCTCGGTGGCCCACACGGCGACCTCACCGGCCTTGAGCTTCGACATCGAGCCCTCTCCGTTCTCGAAGGGCTTGCCGTTGGCGGCCATCCAGCACGCCCGCCACACGAGGAGCCGGGCGGCGTCGATCTCCATCTTCATGTCGGCCAACTTGAAGGCGATGGCCTGGTTCTCGATGATCGCCCGGCCGAACTGCTCCCGTTCCTTGGCGTAGTCGAGGGAGTACTCGTAGGCCGCGCGGGCGATACCGAGCGCCTGCGCCCCGACGAGGGGGCGGCTGGCCTCGAAGGTGCTCATGGCAGCCTGTGTCTTGTTGCTCTTGCCCTCCCGGGCACGGGCCAGGCGGCTCTCGAGCTTCTCCTCGCCGCCGAGGAGGTTCTCGCTCGGGACGCGGACGTCGTCGAGCAGCACCCCACCCGTGTGGGAGGCGCGGATACCCATCTTCTTTTCCTTCTTGCCCGCCTCGAGCCCGGGCGTGTCGGGGCCGATCACGAACGAGGCATGGCCGCGCGAGCCCAGCTCGGGGTCGACACTCGCCACGATGACGTGGACATCGGCGATGCCCCCGTTGGTGATGAACGTCTTCTCGCCGTTGAGGACCCAGTCGTCGCCGTCCTTCTTTGCGGTCGTGCGGAGGCTCGACACGTCGGACCCTGCTCCGGGCTCGGTGACGGCGAAGGCCGCGAGCTTGATGTCCTCGGGGGTGCCGAAGCACTGCGGGACCCACTCGTTGATCTGTTCGGGTGTCCCGTTGCCGACGATCCCGGACACGCCGAGCGTGGTGCCGAAGATCGCGAGGGCGATGCCGGCGTCGCCCCAGCACAGCTCCTCACTGACGATCGGGAAGGTGAGCCCCGTGGGGTCGCCGAAGAACTGGGCGACGGCCTCATAGGAGTAGAGGCCGATCTTGGCCGCCTCCTCGATGACGGGCCAGGGTGTCTCCTCGCTCTCGTCGTACTCGGGGGCGGCGGGCCGCACGACGTCCTCGGCGAAGTCGTGGACCCACTTCTGGATCTGGAGCTGGTCCTCGTTGAGATCGAGCGAGAACTCCGACATGGCTGCCTCCCTGCACGGCCGGTGATCGGACCGGCGCTTCGGTGCCCGGGCTCCTGGTCGCCGCCGTTCGGGTGGTCGACCGGAAACCCCGGTGCGTTGTTACTACTCGGTAACCACAGGATAGCCCCTGTGGGGGGCTGCCGCGGCACCCTGCGCTGCACTTTGCGATACGCCAGATTGTCGATCTAGTTTTCTTGTATGAGCGAGTTTCGGATCGGACAGGCAGCAGAGCTCCTGGGGGTCAGCGCCGACACGGTGCGCCGACACGCCGACGAGGGGCGGCTCCCGTCGCGGCGGACCCCCGGCGGCCACCGGGTGGTCGACGGGGCCGCGCTCGCCGAACTGGCCGTGGAGACGGCGGACTCCCCCGAACCCGGGCGCATCGTCGGCGCGTCGGCCCGGAACCGCTTCACCGGCCTCGTCACGCGTGTCGTGCGCGACGGGGTGATGGCACAGGTGGAGATCCAGGCGGGGCCCCACAGGATCGTCTCACTGATGACCCGCGAGGCGGCCGACGAGCTGGAGCTCGAGCCGGGCGCCCTCGCGGTCGCGGTCGTGAAGGCCACCACCGTGATCGTCGAGGTTCCCGGCTGATGGTCCACCGCCATCGCCGGCACACCCGAATGCGGCGCGCTGAACGTGCGACGATCGGAATCGTCATGTCGGCGGTGCTCGTGCTGTCGAGCGGCGTCGGGTGCGGCGGGTCGTCGCCCGGCGACGTCACCGTCTTCGCCGCCTCCTCCCTCACCGAGGGCTTCGAGCAGATCTCCCGCGTCTACGACCGGTCGAACGACGCCGATGTCGCTCTCGACTTCGACGGATCCGCGCGCCTCGCCACCCAGATCGCCCAGGGCGCACCGGCCGACGTGTTCGCGAGCGCAGACCGGCGCACGATGGACGACGTCGTCGAGTCCGTGGGAGCGCGTCGCGGTCCGGAGGTGTTCGCCCTCAACGAGCTCACCATCGTCGTGGAGCGCGGCAACCCCACCGGGATCACCGGGCTGGCTGATCTCGCACGCGGCGATCTCCGGGTGGCGCTGGCAGATCCAGCGGTTCCGGCGGGGGCCTACGCCGCCGACGTCCTCGACCGGGCGGGCGTCGTGGTCGACCCCGCCACCCTCGAGGGCAACGTCCGGGGTGTGGTCACGAAGGTCAGTCTCGGAGAAGCGGATGCAGGAATCGTGTACGTCACCGATGTCGCGGCGACCGATGACGCGCTCGAGACCGTCGCGATCCCTCGCGCCGACAACGTCACTGCCGAGTACCTGATCGCGGTGCTGGAGGACGCGCCCGACGGGGCCGACGAGTTCGCCGATCTCGTGCTCGGGCCCGAGGGCCGCGCCATCCTGAGAGCACAGGGGTTCGGGCTCCCGTGACCTCGGCGCCGGTGACCGCCGACCCGCCACCGCGCGCGCGCCGAGGGCCCCGCGACCGGCGTACCGGGCCCGGTCGCCCACCGGTCGGGGTGGTCCCGCTGGCCCTTCTCGCGCTGCTGTTCATCGCCCTGCCCGTGGTCGCTCTGCTCGTACGGGCACCGTGGTCGGGCCTCGTCGACGACCTCACCTCTCGCACCTCCCTGGACGCACTCCGGCTCTCCCTCGTCACGTCGGCCGCAGCCGCCGCGTCGGCCACACTGCTCGGCGTCCCGCTGGCGATCCTCCTCACGCGGGGAGCGTTCGCCGGCCGCAGGGTTCTCCAGGCACTGGTGCTCCTGCCGATGGTGCTCCCGCCCGTCGTCGTGGGGGTCGCTCTCCTGCTCGCCTTCGGCCGGAACAGCGTCGTCGGCACCCTCCTCGACGACGCGTTGGGTCTTCGGCTTCCCTTCACGACAGCCGGGGTCGTCGTGGTGCAGACGTTCGTGGCGCTGCCGTTCGTCGTGGTGACGGTGAGCGCGGCACTGCGGGGCATGGACCGCCGGGCCGAGGAGGCCGCCGCGACCCTCGGGGCCGGTCCCTGGACGGTGCTGCGACGTGTCACGCTCCCCGCCGTCGCCCCGGCGATCGCTGCGGGGTCGGCGCTGGCGTGGGCACGGGCGCTCGGCGAGTTCGGCGCCACGATCACGTTCGCCGGGAGCCTGCCCGGCGAGACGCGGACCCTGCCCCTCGCCCTCTTCAACGAACTCCAGACCTCACTCGACGGCGCCGTGTCACTGGCCGTTCTCATGCTGGCGGTGTCGGCGGCCGTCCTCATCGGGCTACGCGGGCGATGGCTGGCCCGGTGAGCCGCGGGGAACTGTCGGTCCGCGGCCGGGTGGAGTACCCGGCGTTTTCGCTCGACGTCGATCTCTCGGTCGGTGCGGGCGAGCTCGTCGCGATCGTCGGCCCGAACGGCTCCGGCAAGACAACGTTGCTGCGCGTGGTGGCGGGCCTCACCCCTCTCACCGCGGGCTCGGTCACACTCGACGGGGTGTGTGTCGACGACCCGGGACTCGGCCGGTGGAAACCCCCCGAGAAGAGGGCGGCGGGGTTCGTCTTCCAGGACCATCGCCTGTTCCCCCGCGGCGACGTCATCGCCAACGTCGCGTTCGGCCTCCGGGCGGGCGGCACCCGAGCGGGCCCGGCCCGGCGGCGCGCGCTCGAATGGCTCGAGCGCATGGGGGCCGACCACCTGGCGGCTCGCTCGACACCGACGCTCTCCGCGGGGGAGGCGCAGCGGGTGGCGCTGGCCCGTGCCCTCGCGCCCGAACCGTCGATCCTGCTCCTCGACGAGCCCTTCGCGAACCTCGACGATCCCACCCGCCGCTGGATGCACCTGATCGTCACCGGCAGCGACGGGCCCGACGGCGCCGAGGGTCCTCCGGCACGTCTCGTCGTGACACACGAGCCGACCGAGGCACTCACCCTCGCACGCCGCGTGATCGTCCTCGAGAACGGGCGGATCGTCCAGGACGACGAGCCCGACGCCATCACCGCACGACCTGCCTCCGAGTACGCCGCGGCCCTGAGGACAGACAACTCCCCGAGTCGTCGCTCGGGCGGGGCAGGATACCTGCCCCGCTGACCCTCGACTCCGACGGGTAATGTCCCGCCGCATGGGGCGCCTCGACGACGTCGACCTCACGCTTCGCCTGAAGCGTGCCGCCGAGGCCGAGAGGCTCGAGGCCGCGCAACAACGTCTTCTGCAGCTTCGCCTCACGCTGGCCGGGCTCCTCGGGTCGCAGGGCCTCGGTCCCCCGGTGTGCATCCTCGTCGAGGGCTGGGACGCCTCGGGCAAGGGTGGTGCGATCCGCCGGCTCGTGGCACGTCTCGATCCGCGCCACGTGCGCGTCGTGTCGTTCTCGGCCCCCACGGCCGACGAGCTCCGCCACAACTGGCTCCGCCGCTTCTGGCCGGCGCTGCCGGGATGGGGCGGCATGGCGGTCCTCGACCGGTCGTGGTACGGGCGCGTGCTCGTGGAGCGGGTCGAGGGTTTTGCTACCCGGGAGGAGTGGGACCGCTCCTACGGCGAGATCGTGGACTTCGAGGAGATGCTCGCCCACGACGGCACCGTGCTGCTGAAGTTCTGGCTCCACATCTCCCACGAGGAGCAGGCGCGACGCTTCGAGCGACGCCAGGCCGATCCGCTCAAGCGCTGGAAGCTCACCGAGGAGGACTGGCGGAACCGGCGAAAGCGCGCCGAGTACGAAACCGCGGTCGAGGACATGCTCGAGCGCACCGACGTGCCGACAGCGCCGTGGTTCGTCGTTCCCGCCGAGTCCAAGCGGTGGGCACGGGTCGAGGTGATCGAGACGGTTGTCACCTCCATCGAGGAGGCTCTCGGTGCGCGCGGCGTCGCGGTGCCGAGTGTGGAACCGGACTGAGGAGCCCGGCGCCGGGGCCGTCGCACCCGGCAACTACGCTCCGGCGCTGTGTCTCCCGACGAGCTGACAGTGCCTACTCGCTACGCGGGTCGCGCCGCCGTCGCCGGGATCGCCGAGACCGACTACATGCGGGGCTCACCCCGCCTGCCCGTGGAGCTCATGCTGG
The DNA here is from genome assembly GCA_041394025.1 of Acidimicrobiia bacterium. Lineage (NCBI taxonomy): Bacteria > Bacillati > Actinomycetota > Acidimicrobiia > Acidimicrobiia bacterium. The sequence continues at coordinate 1,506,182 of JAWKJA010000002.1, forward strand.
AGGCCGCCGCCGGGGCCCTCGACGACGCCGGGCTCTCCCGCAGCGACATCGACGGGGTCATCCCTCCCCCGGGCTACACGACCGTCGAGGAGCTCGCCGCCAACCTCGGGCTGGGCGACGTCCGCTTCTCCTCCACCGTGCACATGGGCGGCGCCAGCCCGACCGCGTCGTTGCAGCACGCGGCCATGGCCGTGTCATCGGGCGTGGCCGACGCCGTGCTGGTCGTGGCCGGCTGGAACGGCTACTCGGCGTTCCGGCCACGCGACGACGTGCCGCGGCCCCGACGCGGGCTCGACCCGAACGCGGTTCTCGACACCGTTGTCGACTTCTACGTCCCCTACGGAGCGGCGTCGGCGGCGCAGTACTACGGCTGGATCGCCACCCGCTACATCCACACCTACGACATCCGTCCCACCGATGCAGGAGAGGTTGCGCTGGCCTTCCGCGCGCACGCGCAGAACAACGACAGGGCACTCATGCGGGGCCGACGTCTCACGATGGACGAGTACCTGGCGGCCCCGTGGGTCAGTGAGCCGTTCCGAAGATACGACTGCTGTCTCGAAACCGACTGTGCCGCGGCTGTCGTGGTCACGAGCACCGAACGCGCCCACGACCTGGCACAGCCGCCGGTCGTGATCCTCGGGGCGGCCGAGGGGCACCCGGCCCCCGCCGACGACCTCACCAACCGCGACGACCTCTTCCACATCGGGCTCACCGACGCTGCGCCCCGCGCGCTCGCCATGGCGGGCGTCGCCATCGGCGATCTCGACGTCCTGGGGGTGTACGACGCTTTCACGTACACGGTGCTGCTCCAGCTCGAGGCGCTCGGGGTGTGCGGTGCGGGCGAGGCCGGAGCGTTCGTCCGTGGGGGCACGCTCGCGCCCGGCGGGGCGCTTCCCACCAACACACACGGCGGCCACCTCTCCCAGGGCCACATGTGGGGGTTCAACCACGTCGTGGAGATGACGCGGCAACTGAGGGGCCAGGCAGGTGAGGCCCAGGTCGACGACGCCGAGGTGGGGCTCGTCACCGGCTGGGGCGACTTCGGCGACGGCAGCCTCGTCGTGTTGGGCGCGCCCTGATGCCCGACACGCCCCCGCCCGAGCGCGGAGTGGAGCGGACGCTCCCCGAGGCGGTCGGCCTCAACGCGGAATTCTACGGGCACTGCGCCACCGGGCGGCTCCACATCCAGCGCTGCTCCGACTGTGCGGCATGGCGCCACCCGCCGCGCTACCGGTGCCCCGAATGCGGGTCTGACGCATGGACCTGGGAGCCGTCGTCGCAGCGGGGCCGCGTCTACACGTGGACCATCACACACCGGGCCGTCGACCCGTTCTTCGCCGACAGGATCCCCTACGCGGTCGTCGTAGTCGAGACCGAGGAGGGAGTCCGGCTCGTCGGAAACACGTCCGGCATCGGCAACGACGACCTCGCACTCGACCTGCCCGTTCGCATCCATCTCGTACCGGTCGACGACAGGGTGGCCCTGCTCGAGTTCGGGCCTGGCTCGTGACCGGCGCCCTCCACCCGCCCGGTGATGAGCCCGTGGATCTCACCGTCGTCATGCCGGCCCACGACGAGGCCGACTACCTCGAGGACTCCGTGAACGAGATCGTCGAAGGGCTGCGGAAGCGACACCGGAGCTTCACCGTCCTCATCGTCGAGAACGGCTCGTCCGACGGGACCCCCGACATCGCGCGTGCCCTGGCGCAGAGCGTCCCGGAGGTGGGCACCACGTCGCTGCCGGCCGCCGACTACGGGGCCGCCCTGCGCCACGGCCTGCTCGAGGCCAAGAGCCCTCTCGTCGTCACGTTCGACGTCGACTACTTCTCCCTCACCTTCCTCGACGATGCCCTGACGCGCCTCGACACCGAGCCGGATCTGGCGGTCGTGGTCGCATCGAAGCGATCGCCCGACGCCGACGACCGCCGGCCGTGGACGCGTCGGGCCGTCACGGCGGGCTTCTCTGCGATCCTCCGCGTCGGCTTCGGGCTCGAGACGACCGACACCCACGGCATGAAGGCGCTGCGCCGACAGGCCGTGGAGCCACTCGCCCGTGCCTGCGCTTCAGGGGCCGACCTGTTCGACACCGAGCTCGTGATCCGCACCGAGCGCTCGGGCCTGGGGGTGTCGGCACTCGGGGTCACCGTCGAGGAACGTCGGCCTTCACGGACGCCTGTGCTCACGCGTGTCCCGCGGACGCTCGTGGGCCTCGCCCGGCTCCGCCACCGGCTCGGTGGACCTCGCCACGCGGGCGGAACCGGCACCGGCGGGTACCGCGGGCGCCCTTGACAGACACGTCCCACGCGGGTGACATGGTCACGTACCAGGAACCGGACACCGGGAGCGGAGCCCGTGCTCGTATTGCTCGCCCTGGCCTTCGCGGCGTTGGCCGTCGTGGGCTGCTGGCAATTCGTCGGATACATCGCAGACCGTCGACGGGCGCGCCGCCGTCGACGCGAGATCGAGACCCTCGAGAGCCTCTACGACAGCTCCGACGACTGACGCCCCGCAGCGAACCGACCGTCGACGAGCGCCTCCCTCCCCATGACCGACCCGACACGCCCTGACCGTCCCGCGGACCAGACCGCGCCACCACCGGGTCCGTACTCGGACCCGCCGCCGACCGAGCCGGCCGGTTCGACCCCGCCGCCCACGACGCCGATGCCGCCGGCCGGAGGCGGTGACATCCCACCACCTCCCGGTGGACCGGGCGCGGTGGCTCCCGACGGCGACGACGACGGTGACGGCGGCGGGCTCCCCCCGTGGGCCCCGTGGGTGCTGGGCGCCGTCGGTGTGGTCATGGCCGTCACGATCGCCGTGCTGCTGACGCTTCTTCTCACGAAGGACGACGGCGGTGAGGTCGCCGACGACACCACGACGACCGAGGAGGAGACCACCACGACGTCGTCGCCCAGCACCACCACGAGCACGACCGAGCCGGCCCCCGAGCCGACCGACCCACCCGTCGGTCCCGACATCCCGGAGCCGGGCGACGGGACCGCCGAGGGGGCCATCGCCACGTGGGCCATCGACCAGGACTTCATCTACGTCGGTGACTGCGCTGCGGCATCGCCGTCGGAGGACGTGATCCTCTGCTCGACGTTCTGGGAGGAGGGTGGCGACAGCGTGGTCTACGGCCTCGGCCCGCCGGCCTCGGAGATCGCCATCTGGGTCCTGCTCGCCCCGGGGCCCACAGGCGGTCTCGAGGTCATCGACAGCGCGGACGCCTTCGAGTTCCCGACGCCGCCGTTCTAGGGACACCCGGCCCGGACCCGGCCGAGACACGACGCTCAGCGCATCAGGTGGCGACCGGGGATAAGCGGGAGGTCGAGGGACGAGAGCAGCCCCGGGTCGGCCTCGACCACGGCGGGGATGGCGTTGAGCACCCGCATGGCGGTTGCGAGAACCCCGCCCGTGTTGTGGTCGCCGTCCTCGCCCTCGAGCGTGAGCTCGCACCGGAGCGACGGCGACCCGTCGACGGTGATCACGTAGCCGCCGCCACGAGGTGGCTGCGGCCAGTCGGGAGCCTGGTCGTCACGGAGCCGTGTCCAGTGCTCCACGATGATGGCGTCGCGGCCGTCGACCACCCCGATGACCTGGAAGTGCAACGCGGCGGTCGTGCCCTCCTCCACCACACCTGACGCGATGGTGAAGGTCTCCGTGGCGGGGAGACGCTCGTGGACCTCACGGATCTCGTCGAGATCGACGTCGAGGGCGGCGGCGATCATGTGCACGACGCCACCCCACCCGAGAGTGAGCGAGCCGGGGAGGAGCAGCAGCGGCTCGGCGTCGAGCGGCTTCCCGAAACCCATGGTCTCGAAGAGGACCTCACCCTGGTCGTAGGTGTCGTAGTTGAGGATCTCCTGTACCCGCACCGCGTCGACGCGCTCGGTGAAGCCCGTGAGGAGAATGGGCAGGAGCTCGTTGGCGAAGCCCGGGTCGATGCCGTTGGTGAACGCAGAGGTCCCACCCTTCTGGCATGCATCCTCCAGGAGCGCGCGCAGCCGCGGATCGTAGGACGGTGGGTAGACGAGCGAGACGACCGACGTGGACACGACGTTCTTGCCGGACTCGAGGGCTCTGCACATGTCGGCGACCGCGTCGTCGGGGCGGAGGTCGCCGGTGGCCATGTAGCTCACGACGTCGGCGTCGAGGGCCAACGCCGTATCGACGTCGTCGGTGGCGACCACGCCGGTGGCCGGGAGCCCGCAGAGGTCGCCGGCGTCGCGCCCGACCTTGTCGGCGCTGTGGACGATGACACCCACGAGCTCGAGATCGGGGTGCCGGATGATGGCCGGCAGGGCGGCTGCACCCACGTTCCCGGTTGCCCACTGGATGACCCTGTGCTTCATGGCGAGACAGCCTAGGTTCTCCCCCTCCGAGGTGCACCGGCCCTGCGCCGCGGGCCAGCCTGTGACGATCCACGAACCCCCGAGGTCCACATGCCTGCCACAACCCGCCTGCTCGACGGCGTCCGCGTGATCGAGAGCTCGCTTCTCGGCCCCGGCGCCATCACGACACATCTCGCCGACATGGGGGCCGACATCATCAAGGTCGAGCCGCCGGCGGGCGACTACATCCGTCAGATGACATGGCCCATCGTGCAGGGGAACTCGCTGCTCCACCTCCACGTGAGCCGCGGGAAGAAGAGCCTCGTGCTCGACCTCAAGAGACCCGAGGCCGTGGAGGTCTACCTCGACCTCGTGCGCGGGGCCGACGCCGTCGTGGAGGCGATGCGCCCCGGCGCGCTGGAACGTCGTGGGCTGGGCTACGAGCAGCTGAAGGCTGTGAACCAGGCCATTGTGTTCTGCACCGTGTCGGGCTACGGCGCCACCGGCCCCTACCGCGACCTGCCGAGCCACGGCATCGCCTACGACACCTGGGCGGGCCTCGTGAACCCCGAGACCGACGAGGAGGGGTTCACGGTCATCCCGGAGCACCCGTCGATGGGGATGCACGCCGGCCCCCTCTTCGGGGCGCTCGGCATCCTCGCCGGCATCGTGCACGCCCGCGCGACGGGGGACGGGACCCAGATGGAGGTGGCGCAGTCGGACGCGGCCGCCTACATGGACTGGTACCGCTCCGAGACCTGGCGTGCCTACGAGCGGCCCGAGTCGGAGGTCACGGGGAACGCCGCCGACAACTACGAACGTCGCGCGCCCGGAACCGCCGGGATGCGCTCCGGTGTGCGCTACCAGATCTACGACTCGTCCGACGGCTACGTGCTCTTCATGGCGTCGGAGCAGGCCTTCTGGAAGAACTTCTGCGAGGGTGTGGGACGCGAGGAGCTCTTCGAGAGGTACCCGGGGTCCAAGTACGCCGACCACGCCCCGGGGAACCGCGAGCTGCAGGCGCAGCTGAAGGAGATCTTCGCCGAACGGTCGAGTCGCGGCTGGATCGACTTCGGTCTCGAGCACAACGTGCCGATCGCGCCGGTCAACACGCCGCAGACGATCGCCGACGACCCCCAGTTCCAGGACCGCTTCCCGTGGATCCCGCGGGAGCGCCTCGACGCCGAGCAGCTGCCGTTCCCGGTGAAGATCGTCGACGGTGAACACCCGGTGCCGACGCGCGCGCCTGATGTGGGCGAGCACACCGAGGCGGTGCTCACCGAGGTCCTCGGCTACGACAGCGACCGGATCGACAACCTGCGCTCTACCGGCGCGCTGGGCCCAACGGAGTAGGGCCCAGCGCGTTTCCCGAGTCGTCGCTCGGGCGGCGCAGGATACCTGCGCCGCTGATCCTCGACTCCGACGACAGCCCACGACACGAACGATTCGGGACGCAGGCTCCCCGCCTCACCCGACGGCGATGAGGACGAGGCCTGTGAGAGCGATGGCGAGGCCCGCGACCTGACTGCGCCCCATGCGCTCGCTGAGCACGACGCGCGCCAGGAGCACGGTGACGGCAGGATACAGACCCGACACGGGAGCCACGAGGCTGATCAGGCCTCGGCGGAACGCCAGGAGCTGAAAGGCGTTGGCACTGAGCTCGAGGAGAGCGCCGCCGATCGACAACGGGTAGTCCCGGCTCGTAAGGCGCTTCGGGAGGCGGGCGACGACGACGATCACGAGGAGAATCGGGAGACTGAAGCACCGCGAGAGGAACACCGGCCAGAAGCCCGCGTGGTCACCCGTCTCGGAGAAGAAGATGAAGGCCACCCCGAATCCGATTCCGGCACCCGCGGCGACGAGCAGCTCCCGGACCCGCGACCCTCCCTCGAACGGCTGGGCCTCGGGCCCGCGCGCAACGAGCACGATGGCCACGAGGGCTGCCACGATGCCCACCACGGCGACCACCGACGGCCTCTCACCCGTCAGGATCCCCCACAGAACCGGAATCACGGAGCTGCCCACGGCACTGATCGGGGCCACGACGCTCATCCGCCCGATCGACAGACCGGTGAAGAGCAGCCCGAGCCCGGCGGTCCCGATGATCCCGACACCTGCCGACAGGAGCACGACCCTCGTCCCCGGGAACGGCTCGGGGAACAGCACGAGCAGGAGGGGCGACACCAGGAACCCCGTGGCGAGCGTCGTGACGAGCACAGCCGTGACCGCGTTGCGACGCGTGACGAAGCCACCGAGGAAGTCCGAGCTACCGAAGGCGCCGGCGGTGAGGAGTCCGAGCAGGAAGGCCAAGCCGCACAGGCTATGACCGCCGGGGTCGTCGCCCCTTCTCTTCGTCGCGAGAACTGCGCCCGTCTTTCGGCGTCAGCCGGTCCGGTGCACTCCTGTCGGTGACGGATCGATAGATTCCTGGCTCATGTCCAGGAGGCCACGATGATTCTCGACCGCTTCGACCTCAACGGAAAGGTGGCTGTTGTCACCGGAGCCGGGCGCGGAATCGGTGAGCGCTCGGCAACCGCGCTCGCCGAGATCGGCGCCGACGTGGTGTGCGCGGCACGCTCGCAGGATCAAATCGACGACACGGTGGCCCAGATCGTCGACCGGGGGCGGCGGGGTCTGGCCGTTCCGACCGACGTGAACCAACGCGCCGACCTGGAAGGCCTCATCGACGCCACGATGGAGGAGTTCGGCCGCATCGACGTTCTCGTGAACAACGCGGGTGGATGGCCGCCCCAGGAGTTCCTGAACACGAGCGACTCCGACTTCGAAGAGGCGTTCCACTTCAACGTCACGACGGCGTTCCTGCTCACACGTCTCGCCGCGCCGAAGATGGCGGAGTCCGACGGAGGCGCCGTCGTGAACATCTCGTCGCGCACGGCAAGCATCATCCTGCGGGGCTTCGTCGCCTACGGCACCGCCAAGGCCGCGCTGTCCTTCATGACGAGAAGCCTCGGTGCCGAGCTGGCCCCGAAGGTACGGGTCAACGCGATCGAGGTGGGGGCGGTGGCCACTTCCGCTCTCGAATACGTCAAGACCGACGAAGCCATCGAACGGCAGCTCGTCGACACAACGCCGATGGGGCGCATCGGTGAGGTCGACGACGTCGCCGCCATGCTCGTCTACCTGGCGAGCCCCGCTTCGCAGTGGGTCACCGGGAAGATCATGCAGGTCGACGGAGGCGTCGAGACACAGCAGTTCGAGTTTCCTCCGGCCGACCTCTGAGCCGACCCGCCCGGGCCCGGAGGCGGCGGGTGCCCGTCCCGGGGCACAATGACGTCACATTGACCGCCGCCCGGAGCAAACGTGCCTGAGTCACTCCCCACCGCGAGTCCCCGGGGCCGCAGCGCCGACGACGTCGAACCACGTCTCTCGGCGTGGCTCGCCGAGCGCGAATCGACGAGCCCACCCACCGTCACGGTCGAGCCGATGTCGGGCTCCAGCGGGATGTCGAGCGAAACCGTCCTGTTCGAGGCGGCATGGGCAGACGGGCGACCGCCGGAACGACTCGTCGCGCGCATGGAGCCCGACGACCCCGTTCCCGTCTTCCCCCACTACGACATGGAGCTCCAGTTCCGCTGCCTCGAGACCGTGCAGGAGCACACGTCGGTTCCCGTCCCACGGCCCCGCTGGTTCGAGCCGGACGGCGCCGTGCTCGGCGCTCCCTTCTTCGTGATGGACCGCGTCGACGGGCAGGTTCCTCCCGACCTGCCCCCCTACACGTTCGAGGGCTGGGTGTACGACGCCGACACGGAGGACCAGGAGCGGCTCTGGCTGTCGTCCATCGACGTGCTCGCCGGAGTCCACACCCTCAATCCCCGGGACCACGACCTGACGTTTCTCGACCGCGGTGGGGACGGCGACGACGACCTCGGCCGCTACCTGAACCGCGAGCGCGACTTCCTGGCGTGGGCATGTGACGTCGGGAGGTATCCGACCATCACCGCCGCGCTCGACTGGCTCGTGGAGAACAGGCCACCGGATCCCGGCCCGTCGGTCATGAACTGGGGCGATGCACGACTCGGCAACATCATGTTCCGCGACTTCACCCCGGTGGCCGTCTTCGACTGGGAGATGGCCGCCCTGGGCCCCCGCGAGACCGATGTGGGGTGGTCACTGTTCCTGCACCGCTTCTTCGTGGAGGTGGCCGACCAGCTCGGCATCGAGCCGGGGGTCCACGTCCCCGACCGCGACGCCACGATCGACCACTACGAACACGTAGCGGGTGCGCGTCTGTACGATCTCGAGTGGTACGAGGCGTTCGCCGGATACCGGTTCTCGGCCATCATCACCCGAACCGACGCCCGAACGGTCGCCTCGGGCCAGACCGAGCCGCCCGACAACCCCGAGGACACGATCCACCCGCTGCCGCTCCTCCGGAAGATCACCGGGCTCTGAGAGGACTCCGTGACGGCACCCGCGCGCACACCCCTCGTCTACGACCCGTTCGACTACGGGATCGACGCGGACCCGCACCCGGTGTGGAGGCGAATGCGCGACGAGGCTCCGCTGTACAGGAACGACGAGCACGACTTCTGGGCGCTCAGCCGCTTCGCCGACGTCCTCGAGGCCTCGCTCGACTGGCGCACGTACTCGTCGGCGCACGGCACGGTGCTCGATCTCATGACCGAGGAGGAGCAGACCGACGCCTCCATGATCTTCACGGACCCACCCGAGCACGACGAGCTCCGGCACCTCGTGTCGGGAGCGTTCACACCGAAACGAATCAGCGCGCTGGAGGGGCGTGCCCGTACCATCGCGTCGGGCCTCCTCGACAGCGTCGTCGAGGGGTCCGCGGGCCGTTCGGCCACGACCTTCGACTTCGTCCAGGACTTCGGGGCCCGTCTGCCGACCGCGGTGATCTCCTCTCTGCTCGGCGTTCCCGAGAACGACCAGGACCGGCTGCGCCACCTGACCGACACGATGCTCTACCGCGGACCCGACGGCGAGGTTCCCGGTGAGTCCACGCTGGACGCCATGGCGGAACTCGGCGCCTACATCCTCGACCTGATCGACGAGCGGAGAGAGAGTCCCGGCGACGATCTCGTGTCCGTTCTCCTCGCCGCCGAGCTGAAGCATCCCGACGGCACCGGGCGCCGGCTCACGCGCCGCGAGATCCACGACTTCACCGTGCTCCTGTTTGCCGCCGGCAACGAGACCGTCGCACGCCTCCTCGGCAACGCCGCCGTGATCCTGGCCGAGTACGCCGACCAGCGGGCACGGCTCGCCGCCGACCCGACGGGGATCCCCAACGCCGTCGAGGAGCTGCTGCGCTTCGAGGCCCCGTCACCCGTTCAGGGTCGCTGGACGACCCGCGACGTGGAGCTGCACGGCGCGACCGTTCCCGCCGGCTCCCGGATGCTCCTGCTCACGGGGAGCGCCGGCCGCGACGAGCGCGAGTACGACGACCCCGACACGTTCGACATCTCGCGTGTGTTCTCGCGCCACGTCACGTTCGGCTACGGGATCCACTTCTGCCTGGGAGCGTCGCTCGCCCGGCTCGAGGCGCGCGTGGCCCTCGAGGAGGTGCTGTCACGATTCCCCGAGTGGCAGATCGACACGCCCGGCCTCGAGCGCGTCCACACCAGTAACGTGCGGGGATTCCACCGGGTGCCCGTCTCCGTCTGAGCGACGCCCGGGAGAGGCCGACCGACCGGAAGGAACGAGCCGTGTGCCTTGTCGTCCTGGTGGGTGCCTTCGCACCCCGATTCGCGATCTTCCTCGTCTGGCTGTTCAGCAATCGCATGGCGCTGGCGTTCGACAGCTTCTGGATCGCCCTGGCCGGGTTCGTCTTCCTGCCGTTCACCACGCTGCTCTACGCCATCGCCTACCAGCCCATCGTCGGTGTGAGCGGCTTCGGCTGGTTCCTCGTGGGCATGGGCTTCGTGCTCGACATCGCCAACTGGTTGGGTGGCGCTCGCCAGAGAGACCAGCGCCGCTACGACTGACAGCAGGCCTCGCGTCGGCTGCCGGCCCGGAGTCGTCAGACCTCGGAGTGGGTGACGGGCTCCTCGCCCATCCACTCGCGCAGCGTGTTCTTCAGCTTCGTCTGTTGGATGAACAAATCGTGCTCCGGAGGAAGGTCGGTCGCCGTGTCGGGCGACTTGAAGTAGAAGCTCAACCACTCCTGCACACCCGATTCACCGGCACGTGCGGACAGATCGAGGAACAGTGCGAGGTCGAGCACGATCGGTGCCGCCAGGATCGAGTCGCGGCAGAGGAAGTTGATCTTGATCTGCATCGGGTAGCCGAGCCAGCCTGAGATGTCGATGTTGTCCCAGCCCTCCTTGTTGTCGCCGCGTGGCGGGTAGTAGTTGATCCTCACGACGTGGTCGATGTCTCCGTAGAGCTCCGGGTACACGTCGGGCTGGAGGATCGTGTCGAGCACCCCGAGCTTCGAGACCTCCTTGGTCTTGAAGTTCTCGGGGTCGTCGAGCACTTCGCCGTCGCGGTTGCCGAGGATGTTCGTGGAGTACCACCCGTCGATGCCGAGCATCCGCGCCTTGAGGCCCGGCGTGAGGGTCGTCTTCATCCAGGTCTGGCCGGTCTTGAAGTCCTTGCCGGCGATCGGGATGCCCCGCCTCTTCGCCAACTCCACCAGGGCCGGGACGTCGCACGAGAGGTTGGGTGCGCCGTTGGCGAACGGCACGCCGGACATCAGCGCCGCGTAGAGGTAGATCTGGCTGGGAGCGATGTCGACGTCGTCACGGCGCAGCCCCTGCTCGAACGCCTCGATGCTCTGGTGAACGTCGCTGATCTCCTGGTAGGCCTCGGTGGAGCCACACCACACCATCACCAGTCGGTCGCAGTCGTTGTCGGCGCGGAACCGCTCGATGTCGTCGATGAGTGCCTCGGCCTGTGCCAGCTTCCCTCTCACCGCCTTCACACGCCGGCCGTCGAGCCGTTTCACCCACTCGCTGTCGAAGACGGCGTCCATGGCGACGATCCCTTCGAGCTCGGCCGAGATCGGGCCGAGATCCTCGTCGCTCAGCACACCCGCCGTGCGGGCCGCCTCGAGAGCGTTGGGTGAGATGGGGTCCCACGCGCCGAAGACGAGGTCATCGAGGTCAGCCAGCGGAACGAAGTCACGGATCAGCGGATTGCGGCCCTCGTCACGCCCGCCGAGGCGGATGTGGGCCATCTGGGACAGGGAGCCGACCGGCGCGGACAGCCCGTTGCGGATTGAGAGAACGCCGGCGATGAAGGTGGACGCCACGGCGCCGAGCCCGGGCGTGAGCACGCCCAGGCGGCCTGAGGCAGGTGTGATCTGTGTGGAGGTCATGCCTCACCCTGCCACACGGACGGGTCGGTGGCTCAGGCCGGGGCCCCGACCGGAGCGGTCGGGGTGAACCTGACCGGCAGCGACTCGAAACCGCTGATGAAGCTGGACGCCCGGCGCGGGAGGTCCGTGTAGGGAACTGCCAACTCGACATCGGGTATCCGGGCCAGCAGCTGCTCGAACAGGACGCGGAGCTCCAGGCGGGCCAGGGCGCTCCCCATGCAGAAGTGCGGCCCGAAACCGAAAGCCAGGTGCAGGTTCGGGCTCCGGTGGATGTCGAAGGTGTGCGGGTCGTCGAACACCTCCTCGTCGCGGTTGGCCGACGGGTACAGCATGAGGACGTCATCGCCGGCTCTGAGTCGCTGACCTCGCAGCTCGACATCCCGCGTGACTCGGCGGTTCATGTTCTTGACCGGCGACACCCACCGCAGCATCTCGTCCACGGCCGACTTCATGAACGACGGATCGGCAGCGAGCTCGTCGCGCTGGTCGGGGTGGTGGCACAGCTCCGCCAGGCCCCCGCTGATGACGTGCCGCGTGGTCTCGTCACCGCCGATGAGGATGAGGAGTGACTCCCACACGAGCGAGTCGTCGTCGAGGGAGTCGCCGTCGACCTCCGCGTGCACGAGGACCGAGATGAGGTCGTCGGCCGGGCATCCACGTCGTTCCTCGATAGCGGCCGTCTGGTGCCCCCAGAAGCCCTCCATGGCGCCGGCGGCCTCGAGCAGCGCCTCGGGGTCGGTGGACGTCGTGCCCTTCAGCATCTGGTCGGACCACTCGAGGAGCTGCGGCCGGTCGCTCTCGGGGAACCCCAGCATGTCGGCGATCACGATGAGCGGAAGGTGCGCGGCCACGTCCCACACGAAATCGCACTCCCCACGCTCGCACACACCGTCGAGCAGGTCGTCGCAGATCTGGCGCAGGCGGGCCTCCTGCGCACGTACGCGGGGAGGTGTGAATCCACGGCTCACGAGCTTGCGTCGAAGCGCATGCTCGGGGTCGTCCATGGAGATCATCATGGGGGTGGCCTCCATGCGCGGCCGGATGTTGGCGGCGTTCGAGAAGACCTCGGGGTTCTTCTCCGACGCCACGATGTCGTCGTAGCGGCTCAGAGCCCACACGTCGGTGTGCGGGTCGTGGTAGACGGGCGCGTTCCGGCGCATCCACGTCCACGCTTCGTGGGGCTCCGTAGCGTAGAAGCCGCCGTCCATGAGGTCGATGTCGTCGCGCACCGGATGGTCGCCGCGGTGCTCGAACCCGCCGGCACGCATCGCCGCCATCGCGGCGTCGGTCGACGCGGTGAGCTCGCCGATGTGGTCGGTCACACCGGACACGATACCGGTGCCGTCGGGCGCGGCCCATCGCAGGGGGTCACGTTCGGTTCGGGTCCACTTCCCTCAGGAATCGGTGTCGGCCTCGAGGTGGACGAGGAGGTCTCCCGCATCGACCTTGTCGCCGGCTGCCACACGGACGTCGGTGACCACCGCCGGGCCGTGGGCGGTGATGCGGTGCTCCATCTTCATGGCCTCGAGGACCAGGAGGGTCTGGCCCTCCTCGACGCTGTCGCCGACTGCCACGTCGACCGAGATCACGGTGCCGGGGAGCGGGGCGTGCGGACCGCCGCCCGCCATGTCGGCGTCCTGGCCGGTGAACAGCGGTTCGAGTGCCCACGCCGCAGAGCCCGCCTCCGACACGGCGTCGAACCGGGCGCCCGAGAGCGTGACGGAGACCGACGTGCGCACGCCGTCGAGTTCCACGACGACCACGTCGCCGTCGCTTCGTAGCTCACGGACATTCACGGCGCGGCGCTCGTCGTCGGGCAGAGCACCCTCCTCGTCGGGCTCGGGCCAGTCGCCGACGAGGAACGTGAGCCCGTCGCCGGGCGTCCGGACGTACTCAAGTCGCAGTTCCTCCCGGAGGGTGTCGTCGACGAGAACCCGGCGTTGCCCGCGCGTCCGGAGGTTTCGCCAACCCGACGGGGCGAACCCCCACAGCCGATCGGCGTCGCGGTTGCGCCGCTCGAAGGCCAGCGAACCTGCAACCGCGAGCACCAGGCGGTCGTCACCGGTCGGGCCGGTGGCATCGACGAGAGCGGGATGATCGTCGAGGAAGCTCGTCGGGGTCTCGGCAGCGAGGAAGTCGCCGTCGCCCAGGACGGCCACCAGGGCGTCGCGGTTCGTGCGCACGCCCGAGATCCGTGCGGTGCGCAGTGCACGGGCGAGGGTCTGGGCCGCCTCCTCGCGGCCGGGGGCGTACGCGATCACCTTGGCGAGGAGCGAGTCGTAGTCGGGCGACACGACCGAGCCGCTGCGAACGCCCGGGTCGGTGCGCACCATGTCTGCGATCTCGAAGCGCTCGATCGTGCCGGTGGAGGGAAGCCAACCCGCCGCGGGTTCCTCGGCGACGAGTCGTGCCTCGATGGCGTGGCCCGACACCGACACGTCGTCCTGGGCGATGGGAAGTGGCTCCCCGGCCGCCACCCGGAGCTGGAGCTCGACCAGGTCGAGGCCGGTGACGGCCTCGGTGACCGGGTGCTCCACCTGGAGGCGGGTGTTGACCTCGAGGAACGTGATCGTCCCGTCGTCGCCCACGAGGAACTCGACGGTGCCGGCGTTCTCGTAGCCGACGTGGCGGGCGAGCGCGAGTGCGCCGTCGCACAGAGCGACCCGGGTGACCTGGTCGATCCCCGCCGAGGGCGCCTCCTCGACGATCTTCTGGTTGCGCCGCTGGATCGAGCACTCGCGCTCGCCCAGATGGACGACGTTTCCGTGCGTGTCGCCGAGGATCTGCACCTCGATGTGGCGGCCGTGCTCGACGAACGGCTCGATGAACACGGTGCCGTCGCCGAAGGCCGACTTCGCCTCCCGCGCCGCGGCCTCCACGGCCGAGTTGAGATCATCGGCGTCGCGGACGATCCGCATCCCGCGACCGCCACCCCCGGCGGCGGCTTTCACCAGCGCCGGGATCGGGACGTCGCCCGGCACCGACCCCGGAGCGGCCGCCAGCACCTCGGTCGTCGGAACGCCTGCGTCGACGGCCGCCTCCTTGGCGGCGACCTTGTCGCCGAGGAGCTCGATCTGAGCCGCGGTCGGTCCGACCCACACCAGCCCGGCGTCGACGACCGCCCGCGCGAAATCAGCGTTCTCCGCCAAGAACCCGTAGCCGGGGTGTACCGCGTCGCAGCCGGTCGACAGCGCCGCGTCGAGGACGGCGTCGATACGCAGGTACGACTCCGCAGGTGTGGCGCCGCCGAGAGCCACGGCGCGGTCGACGGTGTCGACGTGCAGGGCGTCGCGGTCGGGCTCGGAGTAGACCCCCACGGTGTCGAGCCCGAGACGGTGCGCGCTGCGGGCGATCCGCACCGTGATCTCGCCCCGGTTGGCGATGAGGAGGCGTCGGAGCATCAGTGGCGCCAGACCCCGAACTCGGTGCTCCCGCGCACCTCGTTGCTGTGGACCGTCGACAGCGCCATGCCGAGCACCGTGCGCGTGTCGTTGGGATGGATGATGCCGTCGTCCCAGAGTCGCCCCGTGGCGTAGAGCGCCGTGGACTCACCCTCGACCTGCTCCTCCAGGGCCGACGTGAGCGCCGAGAGCTCCTCCTCGTCCACGTCGGTTCCGCGGCGTTCGGCGGAGCGCCGGGCGATGATGTCCATCACGCCGGCGAGCTGTCGGGGACCCATCACGGCGATCCGGTGGTTCGGCCACGTGAACACGAACCGGGGGTCGTAGGCTCGGCCCGACATCCCGTAGTTCCCGGCCCCGTAGCTCGCCCCCACCATCATCACGAGATGCGGGACGTCGGAGTTCGACACGGCGTTGATCAGCTTGGCGCCGTTCTTGATGATGCCCCCCTGCTCGGCCTTGGACCCGACCATGAAGCCGGTGATGTTCTGGAAGAAGACCAGCGGCGTGTCGGTCCTGTTGCAGAGCTGGATGAACTGGGCGCCCTTCTCCGACTCCTCGGAGAAGAGAATCCCGTTGTTGGCGAGGACGCCGACGGGGAAGCCGTGGATCGACGCCCAGCCGCACACGAGCTTGTCGCCGTAGAGCGGCTTGAACTCCTCGAAGCGGCTGCCGTCGAGTGTGCGGGCGAGGATCTCCCGGACCTCGAAGGGGACCCGCACGTCGGCCGACGCGCACCCGATCAGCTCGCCCGGGTCGTGGAGCGGTGGGTCGTCGGGCTCGGTCGGGCCGGGGCCGAGCTTCTGCCAGTTGAGGTGCGCCACGATGTCGCGCCCGATGCGCAGCGCGTCCATCTCGTCGACGGCGAGGTAGTCCGACAACCCGCTGGTGCGCGAGTGCATCTCGGCGCCTCCGAGCGTCTCCTCGTCGACGTCCTCGTCGATCGCCATCTTCACGAGTGGCGGCCCGCCGAGGTAGGCCGTGGCCCGTTCCTTGACCATCACGACGTAGTCGCTCATCCCGGGCACGTACGCACCGCCGGCGGTGGCGGGGCCGAACCCGAGGGTGATCGTGGGAATCCCCAGACGTGAGAGCTGCGTGAGGTTCTTGAACTGGGCACCCCCCGGCACGAAGATGTCGGCCTGCCGGGGCAGGTCGGCTCCCGCCGACTCGTTGAGCATCACGAGTGGCAGCCGGTTGCGCCGGACGATCTCGTAGAGGCGGGCACCCTTGGCCAGCGTGTTCGGGTTGGCCGATCCCCCGCGCACGGTGAGATCTGTCCCGCTGATCATCACCTCGGTGCCCTCGACGATTCCGATCCCGCTGACGGTCCCCGCGCCCACCGGGTCGCCGGTTCCCCACGCCGCCAGGGGACTGAGCTCGAGGAACGGGGTGTCGGGATCGACGAACGCCTCGATGCGCTCCCGCACGAGCAATTTGCCCCGCTTGTGGTGCCGGTCGACGTAGCGCTCTCCCCCGACGGTCGGGACGGCGGCCAGCTCGGACGCCACGTCGTCCCACAGTCCGACCATCGCGTCGCGGTTGGAGCGGTAGTCGTCAGAGCCCGTGTCGAGATGACTGCGGAGAACCGGGCGGGACGGTGTCGGCACAGCGGGCACGCTACCGCGCCACCTCCGGCAGCTCGGGCAATCGGTCGCCGCGGGTCGGTGGCGGCTACGCGACCGGAGAGCTCAGTTCCGTTCCACGTGCTCGGCGAGGATCTCGGCCAGGACCGTCGCGTTGCAGTGGTCGGCGTCCTTGGCCCCGAACACCAGCGTCACGCGGCCGCTGTCGACGAGCGCCTTCAGCTCATCGAGCGCCCCCGACGCCGGCTCGTCGGCCAACTCGTCACGGTACCGGCGGCGGAACTCCTCCCACTTGTCGGTGTCGTGGCCGTACCACCGCCGGAGGTCGTCGCTCGGCGCCACGTCGCGGAGCCACGTGCCGATCTCCAGGTCGTCGCGCGAGACCCCCCGGGGCCACAGCCGGTCGACGAGAACGCGCCGACCGTCGACGCGACCGGGTGGGTCGTAGGCCCGCCGTGTCCAGACCCTGGAACTCATGGCCTTCCCCTCTCCGCTGCTCGTCGAGGAACAAATTATCCAGTATCGGTTGGAAATAAAATCCCGTGCGCCCGCGTTGTTTCGCGGTGACCCCGGTAGAAGCGGAGGCGCCATGCGGAAGTTCTCGGTCCGACCCACGCTCACGATGCAGGGGCGCACCTTCAAGGGTCTGCGGGGGTGGTCCGGCAAGCCCCTCCACCCGCCGCTCACCGACGTGCCCATCGCGGCCTACATCCTGGCCGCCGCCTTCGACCTGGTGTCCGCCATCGGTGGGACAGGGCACACGTGGACGCGCGAGCTGTGGCACGCCGGGACCTTCGTCTTCATCGCCGGCGCTCTGGTGTCGGTACTCGCCGCCCTCACCGGCTTCTGGGACCGGCACACCTCGTCCGAGGCGGGGACGCAGGCCCGGCGAACCATCAACACGCACGCCGCGATCATGGTGGTCGTCACCCTCCTCGCTCTGGTCGACATCGTCTGGCGGCTGAACGTGTACAACACCGCGGCGGTGGCGCCGGTCGGGATCGTCGTGCTGTCGGGCGTGGTCGCCCTTCTCGTGTCGATCGGGTCCACCTTCGGCGGGAGTCTCGTCTACGAGTACGGCTTCAACGTCGAGACCGCCGGCGACCATCCTGTCTGGCACCGCTCCGAGACCGACGTCTTCCCGGGCGAGAAGGACGTCGAGGACCGCCCCGACTCTCCCGTCGAGGAGGAGGTCCCGGTGTGACGATGCTCCACCGCCTCCACGAGGAGCAGGCGCAGAGCCCGTGGCTCGACAACCTGACCCGCGACTACATCGAAAACGGGACGCTACGCCGGTTCGTCGACGCGGGCATCCGGGGGGTGACCGCCAATCCGACGATCCTCGCACGGGCCATCGAAGGTGGAGACGCCTACGACGAGCAGTTCGGTTCGCTCATCAGGAGCGGTGAGAACGTCACCAGCGCGTACTGGGAGATGGCCGTGCACGACGTCCGCGGCGCACTCGCGGTGCTCCGGCCGACCTTCGACGCTGCCGGCGGCGGCGATGGTTTCGTCTCGATCGAGGTCGCCCCCGAGCTCGCCCACGACACCGATGCCACCATCGAGGCAGCACGCTCCCTCCACGAGCGGATCGACGAGCCCAACCTCTTCGTGAAGATCCCCGCCACGCCCGAAGGTGTACCCGCCGTCCGTGCGATGACCGCCGAGGGCCGGAACATCAACGTCACGCTGATCTTCTCCCTCACGAGGTACCGGGAGGTCATCGCCGCGTACCTGTCGGGGCTGGAGGAGTTCGCCGACAACGGGGGTGAGCTCGGCGGCGTGCACAGCGTCGCGTCCTTCTTCGTCAGCCGTGTCGACACCGAGGTCGACCGTCGGTTGGAGGCGATCGGCACTCCCGAGGCACTCGGGCTCCGCGGCCGGGTCGCGATCGCGCAGGCGAGGCTCGCCTACCAGCTCTTCGACGCCGAGTTCTCGGGTGACCGCTGGGAGCAACTGGCTGCCCGCGGTGCCCACCGGCAACGCCCCCTGTGGGCCTCCACGTCGACGAAGAACGACGCGTACCCCGACACGATGTACGTCGACGAGCTGATCGGTCCCGACACGGTCAACACCCTTCCCGAGGCCACCATCGAGGCCTTCGAGGACCACGGTGCCGTCGAGCGCACGATCGACCGTGACCTCGACGGGGCCGCCGCCACCATGGAGAGCCTGTCCGACGTGGGTGTGGTCATCGACGACGTCGGCACGACGCTCGAGGCGGAGGGTGTCGACGGCTTCCACCAGTCGTTCCGCCACGTCCTGGAGACGCTCGACCGAAAGGTGCGTGTCCGGAGCTGACCGGGTCACGGCCGGTGGGTCGTCGCCGACCGGGGGCCGGGCCCGGGCTCACCCGTCGTCGGGGATCTCCTCCCACCACTGGCACCACCACTGCGCGCCGACGAGGATCCGCAGCTTCGGGTGCCAGCAGTACGAGATCTCCGCCGTGTTCTCCAGGTAGTAGAGGCAGTTCTCGCACTTCTCGTCGCCGGAGGGCTTGCCCTTGAGCACTGCGTTGTCGGCGAGGTGCCGGAGCTCGATCGAGAGCTTCTCGTCGATCTCCTTGGGCTCGGGGTCCGGGATGGTGTACTCGGGTGTGCCGGTCATCCCGGGCAAACTACAGAACCGGGCGCCGGAACCGCCTACGCGGCCCGATCGCGCGAGGTCGACCTACACGACGCCGAGAGCCGCCATTGCCCGCGCCACCCGTCGAAAGCCCGCGACATTGGCTCCCACGATGTAGTTGCGGGGTACGCCGAACTCGTCGGCCGTCTCCACGCACGTCTGGTGAATACCCGCCATGATCTCGCCGAGTCTCCGCTCGGTCACGTCGAACGACCAGGCGTCGCGGCTCGCGTTCTGTTGCATCTCGAGCGCCGAGGTGGCCACGCCCCCCGCGTTCGCCGCCTTTCCCGGGCCGAACAGGATCCCCGCCTCGAGAAGGATCTGCACGGCGGCCGACGCGGTCGGCATGTTGGCGCCCTCGACCACCGCACGACAGCCGTTCCTGACAAGGGTGGCGGCGTCGGCACCGGTGATCTCGTTCTGTGTGGCGCACGGGATGGCCACGTCGCACGGGAGGCTCCAGGGTGTGGCATCGGCCAGGAACCGCGCGTCGGAACCACGCCGCTCCGCGTAGTCACGCACCCGTAGCCTCTCCACCTCCTTCACCTCACGGAGCAGCTCGACGTCGATGCCCTTCGCGTCGTGGACCACGCCGTCGCTGTCGGAACACGAGATGACACGACCACCCAACTCGTTGACCTTCTCGATCGCGTAGATCGCGACGTTGCCCGACCCCGAGACCGTGCAGCGCTTTCCTTCGAGTGTCTCGCCGTGCTCGTGCAACATCTCGTCGAGGAAGAAGACCGTGCCATAGCCGGTCGCCTCGGTACGAACGAGTGCTCCACCCCATTCGGTTCCCTTGCCGGTGAGGACGCCGGATTCGTAGCGGTTCGTGATGCGCTTGTACTGACCGAACAGGTAGCCGATCTCGCGCCGACCGACACCGACGTCGCCGGCAGGAACATCGGTGTACTCCCCGATGTGGCGGTAGAGCTCTGTCATGAAGCTCTGACAGAACCGCATGACCTCGTTGTCGGACCGGTGCTTCGGGTCGAAGTCGGACCCGCCCTTGCCCCCGCCGATGGGAAGACCGGTGAGGGCGTTCTTGAAGACCTGCTCGAAGCCGAGGAACTTCACGATCCCGGTGTTGACCGAGGGATGGAAGCGAAGGCCACCCTTGAACGGGCCGAGGGCGCTGTTGAACTCGACCCGGTACCCGCGCTCTATGTGGATCTCACCGTGATCGTCCTGCCAGGGGACCCGGAAGATGATCTGCGCTCCGGTTCGCAGATGCGCTGGATGATCTTGGCGTCGGCCAGCTCCGGCTGCTTCGTGATCACCGGGCCGATCGACTCCAGGACGTCACGGACCGCCTGTTGGAACTCCGGCTGATTGGGGTTGCGACGCACGACGTCGGTGAAGACGCCTTCGAGCTTCTCGTCGATCATCGGCGGCAACGGTCGATCGGGGCCGCCCGGCGGCCGGGCACATCGGACACTGGTGCCTCCCGTCCTCGATTCCGGCGCTGTGTCCGGATCCTGTGAACCGGCGCGGTTCCAGGCTAGTCAGGGCGCGTTCGGGTGTCCCGACGGAGGGTGGGAACGAGGCAGGCGGAGACGGAGTTTTCTCTGCCGAAACGGGGTCGGTGTGGCGCTATCCTGGCCACATGCCCGCTTCATCGGAGACCTCCCGATCGGATCGCCCCACGGCGCAACCGCCGAGTCCCGACGAGCTCGCCGAGCTGCGACGCGCCCTCGAGGACGAACGTGACGAGCTGCTCGTGCGCGCCCACGTCCACAAGGACGACGAGAACGCGTCGAGTGCCACACACGGCCAGGGTGAGACCGAGCACACCGCCAACGAGATCGAGCGTCGGGTGAACGCAGTGCTCGAGCACAACGCCGACCATGCGCTCGCCGAGGTCGTCGCCGCCCTCGGCCGGATGGACGACGGCACCTACGGCAACTGCACCTCCTGTGAGCAGCCGATTCCCCTCGAACGCCTGAGGGCGATGCCCGCGGCCCGGTTCTGCGTGACGTGCCAGGAGGCCGCGCCCCCGAGCTGAGGCGTCTCAGACGATCTTCCTGCGCTGCACGTACTGGAGGAAGAACCAACCCGGGATCGTGGGCAGCCAGAAGGTGATGAGCCGGAAGAGCAGCACGATCGACACCGCCGTCGGATTGTCGACGCCCGCGCTCACGAGGAGAGCTGTGAGCGCGGCTTCGATCCCACCCACGCCGCCCGGAGTCGGGACGGCGGCACCGATGGTGGCGCCGACCATGTAGATCGACCCGGCCTCGGCGAAGGACATGCCCTCACCCAGCGCCACGACGCTGACGTAGAAGGCCGACACCGTCGCCAGCTTGGCGGCAGCGGACCCTCCCCAGAGCTGCACCATCTTCCGGGGCTGCTTCGCCAGGTCGCGCAGCGATTCGAAGATCTTTCCGAACGACCTCTTCACCCACGGGAGCACGACGCGTTGCGCCCGTCCGCTGAGCGTGACGAAGCCGATGATCGCCGCGACGGCGACCACGACGAGCAGAACGATTCCCCACCCGGGGGCGCTCACGTTCGAGAGCTCGTCGGTCGTCCCGGCCCAGAACACGAACACGAGCAGGTAGACCGCCTGGAGAACACCACTCACGGCAGACGTGAGGCCCACACTCCCGGCAGCGACGGTCAGGTCCTCCCCCTGGAGCTGCAGGTAGCGGGCCCGCAGTGCCATGCCCCCCGCGTTGGCGGGCGTGAACCGGTTGAGGAACGACTGGGCGAACATCACCTGGCTCGTCGTGACGAACGGGAGGTCCGTTCGGACCGCTCCCATGAGACTCAGCGCCCCACCGAGGTAGGTAGCCACCATGAGGACCAGGAGCCACGGGATGTAGGACCAGTCGGTCTGCTGGAGTGTGTCCCAGGTCTCCGACCAGTTGGAGACCAGCGACAAGAGGTAGTAGCCGAGCACCGCGGAGCCGACGAGCGACACGATGCCGCGCAGAGAGACACGGCTGACCTTGGCGAGCTCGAACTCCTCGACCTCGGCTGCGCTCTGGGTGGCAGCGCGCAGCTCCTCCATGAGGTCGTCGCGTCCCTTGACGGCCTTGCGTGTCGCCGAGGTCAGGACAGCGGGTTGGAGCAGAGGAAGAGCGTCCGCCAGCGCTTCACGTGGGAGCTCCGCGCGGGCTGCGGCGACCGCCCGGTCGGGGCCGACGAGCACGGCCGTCGAACAGAGGAGCTCCGCCACGTCGACGGCGAGACCGTGGTCTTCGGCTGCGATCTGCGCCCGGTCGAACGATGTGAGCGTGGCGCCCGAGGCGCCGGTACGGACATTGTCGGCCGAGAGGGCCCGGTGTGCGAGACGGTGCCGCCGCAGCGTCGCCACCTGGCGCCAAGCGGCCCGAAGCATCTCGTCGGTGATCCCCGACCCACCGTTCACGCTCGTCAGTGACGGGTCGTCCGCCCAGTCGGTCGCCAGAACCACGACGTCGTCGGCGGTCGCACTGAGACCACGGGGTCGGGGGCACGCCACACCGGCCGCACCCGCCAGGGAGAGCGCGAGTGCCTCCTGCTCCGCGAAGCCCCGGACGGATGCGGCGGGCACGGCGTCACCCAGACCCTTGCGTGTCAGCACGCGCCACACGCGGAACAGCAGATCGGCGTCGCGCTGCTCGCGCCCGAGTGCCTTCACGTAGAGGTCACCGTCCTCGCCGTTCGCCCGGAACGTCGGAACGGTGGAATCGGGGTCGAGGCGGACGAGCTCGGACACGACGATGCCCCCGTCGGCCAGCGCGCCCATGACGCGTCGTGAATCGACCCGGCGGCGCGGTGCGCCGGTGATGAGCAGCGCCGCTGATCCCGCGGCAGCCCCCAGCACCAGCACCTCGACGAGGTGGACCGGGACCTCGACGGCCGTGACGAGCCGGCTGACACACAGCGCTGCGACGCCGGCCCAGGCGAGGGGTCGCCACGACCGGGGCATCCAGGGCGCTCCGGCGACGATCCCTGCGACGACGGCACCGAGGTAGGCGCTGGAGGGAAACGCAGCGCCGAAGAACCAGGAGTCGACGTTCTTGTTCCTCACCGCCTCGGCCGGGACCGAGTCCTCGAGGACACCGTTGAGCATCGCCATGGTCACGGCCGCCAGCACGGCGGCCAGCATGAGAACACCGATGACCCTCCACCGGCGTGCGAGTGCGAGTGACACGACGACGGCGAGGGGAACCGCGAGAGCCAGGAACTGCGTGAGCCCGATGATCCCTGATGCAACGGGGCCGGGGAGATAGTTGACGAGATCGATGACCGAGTTGGAGATGTTGCGTGCCGCCTTGGGGTCGAGCACGGTGAGCAGTGCCACGACGAACGCGATGAACGCGGTGAACGCGAAGCGCGCCAGGTCGGCGGGATGACGGACCCACCGTTCCCGAGAAGCTTCGGACACCGTGGGGGCGACGGCGGAGCCCATGGCCGCAGAGTCTGGCACGGATACCGGGCCGGACCGTCGACGTCTGCGTGGTTTTCCCTTGACAAGGAAACAGCTCCGGCGAACACTCCACCGCTGTGACCACGACAACGGCTCCCGCATGGATTCCACGCGGGGGCGAACTGTGGCGGAACCCGTTCGAGGACTACCGGGCTCTGCGCGACGACGACCCCGTACACCACTCGACGGCCGACGGCGGTGACTTCTGGGTACTGTCGCGCTTCCAGGATGTCTTCGATGCGGCACGCGACACGGAGACCTTCTCGTCGGCGCACGGCCTCACCCACAGACCGGGTGACGACCCCGAGGCGCTCGGCTTGGCCGCGCCCCCGATCGTGATGCTCGACCCGCCCGAGCACACCGAGTTCCGGCGACTCGTCACCCGAGCGTTCCGGCCGCGCGTCGTTGCGGATCTCGAGCCCGAGATCCGATCGTTCGTCGTGGAGACGGTCGAACGGGTACGGGAGGCCGGGGAGGCCGACATCATCGCCGAGCTCTTCAAGCCACTCCCCAGCCTCGTCGTGGCGCACTTCCTCGGTGTTCCTCCCGACGACCGCCACCTCTTCGACGGATGGACGGAGAAGATCGTGGCTGCGAATGCCCGCGGGAACGCGCTCGACGCCGCCGACGCCTGCACGGAGCTGTTCGGCTACTTCGGCTCGCTCATCGAGCGGCGCCGTGTGGAACCGGGCGACGACACCGTGTCGGATCTCGTCCATGCCGGCCTCGACGACGACACCGAGATCATGCGGATTCTCGGGTTCGCCTTCACGATGGTCACCGGCGGGAACGACACGACAACAGGACTTCTCGGAGGCGCCGCCGAGCTGCTCACCGACCAGCCCGACCAGCGGAGGATTCTGCTCGACGACCCTGCGCTGCTCCCCGGAGCGATCGAGGAGCTCCTCCGGCTCACGTCCCCGGTGCAGAACCTGGCGCGCACCACGACGAGACCCGTGTCGCTCCACAATGTCGACGTCCCCGAAGGTCGGAAGGTGATGCTCCTCTACGGCGCAGCGAACCGCGACGACCGTGAGTTCGGTCCCGACGCCGAGCTCTTCCGCGCAGGACGTGAGATCGCGAAGCACGTGGCGTTCTCCTACGGACCGCACCACTGCCTCGGGGCGCCGGCGGCGCGCCTGGCTGCACGTGTGGCGCTGGAAGAGCTGCTCGAGCGGTGTCCGGACTTCACCGTTGACGCACACGCCGGGCGGTTTGCCCCCGGCGAGTTCGTGCGACGCTACGAATCGCTCCCGTTCTCGGTTGCCGGGTTCGCCTGAGGATCCCGAGTCAGCGGCAGCGCCACGACGAAGCGGGCACCACCCAGAGGCGAGTCCTGCACCGTGACCGTGCCGCCGTGCGCCTCCACGCCCTCCTTCACGATCGCCAACCCGATTCCGGTGCCGCCGCTTGCTCTCGCCCTCGACTCGTCGAGCCGGACGAATCGCTCGAAGACCCGCTGCCGGTCCTGTATGGGCACACCATCGCCGTTGTCGTCGATGACGACCTGCGCCCACGACCCGTTCGCCGTCACGGCCACCTCCACCCGCCCGGCGCCGTGGACGGCGGCGTTGTCGAGGAGGTTGCGGATCACGCGGCTCATGGTCGTACGTTGGACGTCGGCACGCACCGGTTCGGTCGACTCGGAGATCTTCAGGTCGGTGTGACGCGTGTCGGCAGCGTCGACGTCGTCGCGGACCAGCGCACTGAGATCCGTCATCTCGCGGTGTGTCGCGAGCCCGCCGCCGCGGGCCAGGAGCAGGAGGTCGTCGACCAGCCGGGACGCGCGGTCGATCTCGTCGACGGCGTCGGCCAGCAGGTCGTCGGCGGCGGCTCGCAGCTCGACCGCGGCGCGGATCCCGGCGAGCGGGCTCCGGAGCTCGTGGGCGGCATCGGCGACGAAGCGCTCGTTCGCCGACACGGCGGCCTCGAGGCGGGTGAGGGTGTCGTTGAGCGTCGTGGCGAGACGCTCCAGCTCGTCGCCCGTTCGCCGGACGGGAACGCGGCGGCTCAGGTCGGTGGCGGTGGTTGCCGCCACCTCGGCCCGCATCGCCTCCACCGGACGGAGCGCCCGCGACGCCAACCAGGCCGCCCCGAGCGCGGCCAGTGCCGCGAGGCCGGCCACGGCGACGACCACGAGGACCAGCCTGTCGGCCAGGGCCCCGAACCAGGTCGGCGCGCGGACTCCGACGACCATCGCCGTACAGGCGTCGGGGTCGAGGCAGCTCATCGCCGCCGTCGCCCAGGTCGCCCCGTCGGAGTCGAACTCCTCGAGCGAGACCGTGTCGTCGTCCACCTCGTCGACGGCACCGGCGCTCTCGAGAGCACGGGCGACGACGTCGTCGGGGGCACGACCCGACGACGCGACGACGTCACCGCCATCGACCGCGATCACGAGGTCGGCCGAGCCCCGCGGGAGAAGGGCCGTCTCGCCGTCGACAGCGCTCACACCGTCCGCCTGGTCGATGCTCGCCAACTCCGCGGCGTCGGTGATGCGCCCCTTTTCGAGGTTCCACTGGCTCGTGACGAGGACGAGCGCGGCCACGGCTGTGAGCAGTGCCACGGTGAGCCCCGATGCGAGCGCCAGCCGCCGGCGCAGGGACATGTCACCCACCGTCGGCCCTCAAGCGGTAGCCGAAGCCCCGCACGGTCTCCAGGGCGTGGCGGTCGAACGGATCGTCGATCTTGCGCCGGAGATATCCCACGTAGACCTGCACGACGTTGACGTGGAGGTTCCCGTCGGCCCAGACGTGGTCGAGGAGCTCCTGCTTCGACACGGGCTCGCCGACGCGGTGCAGCAGGTACCGCAGCAGATCGAACTCGCGCGGCGTGAGGTCGATGGTGGCGCCACCACGACGGCATGTCCGTTCGGCGGCGTCGAGCACGAGATCACCGGCGGAGAGAACCGGCATTCTCGGCGTCGGGCCACGACGCACGAGCGCGCGGACGCGTGCACGGAGAACAGTGAGTGAGAACGGCTTCGTCACGTAGTCGTCGGCGCCCGTGTCGAGACCCTCGGCCTGGTCGAACTCTCCGTCCTTGGCGGTGAGCACCATGATCGGCGTGGTGATCCCCCCGGCCCGGAGCTCGCGGCAGATCAGGAAGCCGTTCTTCCCGGGGAGCATCACGTCGAGGATGATCACGTCGTAGTCGTTCTCGAGACCCATCCACAGGCCCTCGTCACCTCGCTGCGCGTGGTCGACGGCGTACCCGTCGGCCTCGAGAGCCTCCCGCGTGGCGCGGGCGATCAGGTCCTCGTCCTCGACGAGCAGAACTCTCACACACCCATGATCGCAGCGCTCCCGGTGCGCGCGAACCACCGGCTCTCAGGGAACTCACAGGATCTCTTGGCGGTCTCTCAGACGCGATCCGTCACAGTCGCCGTCGTCACACGATCACGGAGAGGACCATGAGATGACCGATCCAACCGACGCCGACACAACACCGCCACCGGAGGCACCGGCCCCACCTCCGCGACGGGAGCCCGGACGCAGGACCGGAACGGGAAGGAAGCTGGCCGCCGCGGGAGTAGCCGCTGCCATCGCTCTGGCGGGCTTCGCCGGCGGTCTGGTGGTCGCTGACCCGCACCACGACGCTGCTTCCGACTGGAACCGAGAGGGCGGCGCGGAAGTCGACCTCGGCTCGCTCACGGTCGACGAGCTCGACGAGGGCGAGTTCGACGACGGGGGCTTCGGGGAGGGGGAGCCGCGACCTGTCGCCACGTTCCGCGTGCGAGGTGACGACCTCATGGCGAACGGCGAAGCAGAGGAGGTGAACGAGCGCGCCAGTGCCCTGTGGGGTCGCTTCGCCGAGCTCATCCCGGCGGATCAGCGCGAGATGGTGGGCACGTTCGAGCTCATGGGCTCGGACTACCAGGGCGCACACGTGTACCCCGACGAGTCGGATCCCACGCGGTGGGTCCTCGGGATCGGAGAGGGTCTCGGGGAGGACCTCGATGCAACCGTGATCCACGAGTTCGGCCACCTGCTGACCCTCCAGGCCGGCCAGGTGCCGCCAGGCGCCGACACGGAGGCTTCGTGCGACACGTACTTCACCGGTGAGGGGTGTGCGCTCCCGTCGAGCACATTCGCCCGCTTCGTGGAGAGGTTCTGGCCTCCCGAGATGCTCGAGGCCATCGAGCGGACCGAGGCCATCGAGGACGACGACGAGTACCTCGACGCCCAGGAGAGGTTCCACGCCGAGCACGCCGCCGACTTCGTCACCGACTACGCCGTCACGAACCCCGGGGAGGACCTCGCCGAGACGTTCGCCGAGTTCGTGCTGCGCGATCACCCCTCGGGTGCGACGACCGCCGACGAGAAGATCCGGTTCCTGTGGGACGACCCCGCCATGACGGCCCTACGGCGTCAGATCCGCTCCAACCTCCCGTGAACGGGATCCGTGTCAGTGCGGGACCGACGCCAGGGTGACGAACCCGTTCGTGAAGGCGATCACGTCATTCTCGGGATCCTCGAGGGTCGACTCGCAGTCCATGGCGTTGAGCTGCTCCTTCTCGATGTCGGTCGCCAGCGGCACCTCGGCGAGCCCGCGCACGGAGCCCGTGACACACGTCGGGATGTTGAGGCTCTCGACCTCGGCAGCCAACTCACCCTCGGCAATGAGATCACGGTGCTCCTCGAACCAGTCGAGGACGAACTCGACGCCCGTGTCGAAGTCGGGCTCCACGGCATCGTCCTCGACCTCCCCCTGGCTGGTTGCCAGCGCCGGATAGCCCGCTCGCGCCGCCGTCCTGGCGGCACCGACCGTTCCCGAGATGTCGGAGATCGGCCCGATGTTCTGGCCGGCGTTGATACCCGAGATCACGACGTCGGGCACGATCCCGAGCTCACCGAGCGCCACGTTCACGCTGTCGGCCGGAAAGCCCTCCACGGCGACGGCTTCGTAGCCGCTCGTCGTCGTGGTCTCGCTGTGCGCCACCTCGCCGACCGTGGTCATGTCGGAGGTGCCGCTCTGGTTCTCGGCAGGGGCCACGACCGTGACGTTCACACCGTCGAGACCGGTCAGACCCTCCACGAGCGCATCGATACCCGGGGCACCGACACCGTCGTCGTTCGTCACGAGGATCTCGATGGTGTCGCTGGCGTCCGTCGACGATGTCCCCTCTCCCGACTCCGAGGGCGTTCCCCCGTCTGTGGACGTGTCATCGGAGTCCGAGCTGCACCCTCCGGCAGCAAGAGCCACCACGATGACAACCGGGAGAACGATCCACCGAACCTTCGAAACTGAGCTCACCCGCGACCTCCGCGTCGGCACCGTCATGTCCAGGGCGGACACTAGACCCGTCGCGTCCCCCTTCGCGTTCAACGCCCTCCGGGGGCGACGAAGCGGCCGTGTTCGGCCTTCCCCACGTCAATTACCACGCGCGCCACGTGGACCCGCTCGGCACGCCCGACGCGGCCTCCTGTGCCGGTCACTCGATGACCAGCCGCTGACGGAGCGACGCTTCGATGATGTCGGGTCGAAGGACTCTGGCCCCGACGCCGGCGACACCCTACAGTCGGGCGTGCACCGTGGAGTGCCGAAGGAGACGGCATGGCGCATCGGCCGACCACCGAGGAGCTGGGGTTCTCCGATCGGATGACCGACACGGATGCGCTCCTCTGGAACATGGAGCGCGATCCCAAACTCCGGAGCACGGTCACGGCGATCATGCTGCTCGACCGGAGCCCCGACTGGGACCGCATCGTCGACCGTGCAGAGCGACTGACGCGCCGGCTCCCCCGACTCCGCCAGCGCGTCGTGGAGCCGCCACGGATCCTCGGCCCACCGCGATACGAGACCGATCCCGACTTCGATCTCGTCTACCACCTCCGGCGCGTGGCGACCCCACCCCCCGGCGGTTTCCGGGCCGTGCTCGACTTCGCCCAGGCGACGGCCATGTCGGGTCTCGATCGGAACCGCCCGCTGTGGGAGTACACCCTGTTCGAGGGCCTGGAGGACGGGCGCGCCGCGCTCGTCCAGAAGGTCCACCACTCGATGGTCGACGGCGTCGGCGGTATGCAGCTCGCGCTCCTGACGGTCGACCAGGAGCGCCATCCGCCCGACGACGACCCGATGCCCGAAGAGCCCGTTCCCGAACACGTCGGTCTCATGGAGTTCGAGAAGGACGCGCTCGTCCGTTCCGCCCACGCCGTCGTCGACACGACCATGCATGCTCCCGGCCTGATCCGGCGCGCGACCTCCGTTCTGCGGAACCCGGTGCAGTCGGCAGCCGACGCCGGGCGGCTCGTGGCCTCGGCCGCGCGGCTCCTGAGCCCGGCGTTGCGGACCTGCTCGCCGGTCATGACGGAACGCAGCACCCGCTGGCGCTACGTCGCTCTCGAACGACCGCTCGATGATCTCCGGCGTGCCGCCAAGGCCGCGGACGCCTCCCTGAACGACGCCTTCGTCGCCGCGATCTGTGGTGGCCTCGACCGCTACCAGCGGCGTCACGGTCAGCCCGCGGCGGAACTGCGGATGACGATGCCGATGAACCTGCGGGGTGACGACGAGTTGTTGGGCGGGAACCGACTCACGACGCTGCGGATGCTCGTTCCCATAGACGTGACCGATCCCGCTGAACGGATGGAGAAGATCGGCGAGATCAGCACGCGCACCCAGCACGAGCCCGCTGTCGCGATCACGCCGACGATCGCGGGGCTTCTCAACAAGCTGCCCGAGCGCGCCATGACCCTCGTGTTCGCCGGGATGTTCGAGCATGTCGACTTCCTCGCCAGCAACGTGCCCGGCATCCCGTCACGCTGCTACATCGGCGGAGCGGAGGTCCTGCGCTGGTACGCCTTCGGGCCCACCGAAGGAGCTGCCGTCAACGTGACCCTCATGTCGCACGGTCAGACCTGCTGCATCGGCGTGAACTGCGACGCGGCCGCGGTTCCCGATCCCGACGTGCTCGCGGATTGCTTCGACGAGGGCTTCGACGAGATCGTGGCCCTCGGGACAGCCGACCCGTCGTAGACGCGACGCCGCCTCTCCTGTGTCCGACGCCTACGTTCTCGCCGTCGACCTCGGGACCGGCGGGCCGAAGGTCGCACTCGTCTCCACCGACGGCGAGATCGTCGGGTGCGAGTTCGTCGAGACGAGCCTGCACCTCTTCGACAGGGGTGGCGCCGAGCAGAACCCTCTCGAGTGGTGGGACGCCATCATGACCGGGGCCCGAAGCCTTCTCGGCCGGGACCTCGTTCCCGTCGAGCGCATCGTGGGGATCGGCCTCACCTCGCAGTGGTCGGGCACCGTGGCCATGGACCGGGAGGGAAGACCGCTCGGGAACGCCGTCATCTGGATGGACACGCGGGGCAGCCCCTACATCCGCCGGGTCACGGGGGGTGGGCTCGCCGTCCAGGGCTACGACGTCCGGCGGCTCCCCCGCTGGATCCGGCTCACCGGCGGGATCCCGGGCCGCGCGGGCAAGGACCCGACCGCTCACATCCTCTTTCTCGAGCACGAACGCCCGGAGGTCTTCGAGGCGGCCGACGTGTTCCTCGAGCCCGTCGACTACCTCGGCTTTCGTTTCACCGGACAGATCGCCGCCTCGTATGACTCGATCACGGCCCACTGGGTCACCGACAACCGGGACCTCGCCAACGTGGTGTACGACGACGAGCTGATCGCCTGGTCCGGCCTCGACCGCAACCGCCTCCCGAATCTCCGTCCCACGAACAGCGTCCTCGGCGCGGTCAATGACGACGTGGCACACGAGCTGGGACTCGACAGCGATATCCGGGTGGTGATCGGCACCGGCGACGTCCACTCGGCCGCCGTCGGATCCGGAGCGGTCGGCGACTTCGAGGGCCACCTCTACATCGGCACCTCGTCATGGCTCACCTGTCACGTTCCCTTCAAGCGCACCGACCTGCTGCGCAGCATCACCACGATCCCGTCGGCCATACCGGGCCGCTACCTCGTGGCCGACGAGCAGGAAAGTGCCGGAGCGTGCCTGACGTTCCTGCGTGACAACGTCTTCTTCGCCGACGACGGGCTCACCGACGGACGTCCCGACGACGTCTACGCAGCGTTCGACCGGCTCGCCGGCACGGCACCCGCCGGGAGCGACCGGGTGATCTTCACGCCCTGGCTCCACGGAGAGCGCACACCGGTGGAGGACGCCGACGTTCGCGGCGGGTTCTTCAACCTCTCGCTGCGCACCACGCGCGCACATCTCGTACGGGCCGTCCTCGAGGGAGTGGCCTACAACTCGCGGTGGCTCCTCGAGTCCGTCGAGAAGCTCACCAAACGGCGACTGGACCCGATCAACTTCGTGGGAGGTGGCGCCACCTCGGATCTCTGGGCGCAGATCCACGCCGACGTTCTCGGACGGACGATCCGACAGGTCGAGAACCCCGTCCAGGCGAACGTACGCGGCGCCGCGTTGCTCGCCGCCATGGCACTCGGGTACGGACGGGTCGACGACATCGCATCGCGGGTTCCCATTCGCGCCACGTTCAGACCGGACCCGCGGCACCACACCCTCTACGGTGAGCTGTTCGGGGAGTTCACGAACCTCTACCGGCAGAACAGGAAGACCCACCGGCGGCTCAACCGCCGGTGAGTGCCGGGCGAGGCCGACGACCGCGAGGACGGGAGAGCATCGATGGAAGCGAGTGACCTGGATGTCGTGCTGGAGATCCTGGAGGGGTCGCTCAAGCCCTACCGGGACGACTTCCCGACATACGACGAGCTCCCGGAGCACGGCCGCGACCGTGCAGACGTCCTCCAGGAGATGCGGACGCTCGCCGGGAAGGAACGGGAACGGTGGCACGACGGCCACGTGTCGGGCGCCGTCTACCACGGCGACGACTCCCACATCGACTACCTCAACGAGGTCTACGCTCTCAGCTCCCAGGTGAACCCGCTGCACGCCGACCTCTGGCCGAGCGCGACCAAGTACGAGGCCGAGATCGTGGCCATGACCGGCTCGATGCTGGGAGGAGGGGCCCCGGGCGCCGACGACGTGTGCGGCACCGTGACCTCGGGTGGCACCGAGAGCATCCTTCTGGCGATGCTCGCCTACCGCGACCGGGCACGATCCGAGCTCGGCATCGACACCCCCCACATGGTGGCGCCGTCGACGGCACACGCCGCCTTCGACAAGGCAGCGCGCTACTTCGACATCGGCCTGACCCGCGTCCCGGTCGGGCCCGACCAACGCGCCGACGTGGCCGCCACGGAGGCAGCGATCACCGACGACACCGTCGTCGTGATCGGATCCGCCCCGAACTTCCCGCACGGGCTGATCGACCCCATCGAGGAGCTCTCCGATCTCGCCCGCTCGCGAGGAATCGGGTTCCACACCGACGCGTGCCTCGGCGGGTTCGTGCTGCCGTGGGCCGAGAAGCTCGGAGCCGACGTGCCGCCGTTCGACTTCCGGCTCCCGGGTGTGACCTCGATGTCGGCCGACACCCACAAGTTCGGCTACGCAGCCAAGGGAACGTCGGTCGTGCTCTACCGCGACCCCGACCTCCGGCGCCACCAGTACTTCCGGACGGCCGACTGGTCCGGCGGCCTCTACTACTCGCCGACGTTCGCGGGGAGCCGGCCCGGGGCGCTGTCGGCCGAGTGCTGGGCGGCCATGGTGGCGATGGGACAGGACGGGTATCTCGAGGCGACACGGGGAATCCTCGACGCCGCCACGGTGATCCGGCGCGGGATCGACGGGATCGACGACCTGGAGGTCATCGGCGACCCACTGTGGGTGATCGCCTTCCGCTCGGGGTCGCTCGACATCTACCGCGTCATGGATCACATGAGCGAGCGCGGGTGGAACCTGAACGGGCTCCAGCTCCCTCCGGCTGTCCACATCTGCGTGACACTGCGGCACACACAGCCCGGCGTCGCCGAGCGCTTCGTCGAGGACCTGAGCGCCTCGGTCGAACAGGCACGTGGTGAGCCCGACACCAGCGGCGCGATGGCGCCGGTCTACGGCATGGCCGAGCGCCTCGACACACGCGGAACGGTCGAGGAGCTGCTCGAGCGCTACACCGACATCCTGTTCAAGGTCTGACGACGAGCCACAGCGCGGGGATCCACGACGAGGGAGCAGAGCGTGGCGACCGACGAGCAACTCGACGAGCGGATCCACGAACAGGTCGACGAACTGATGTCGGCACTGACGCCCGACGAGAAGATCGGGATGCTCTCGGGTGACACGGAGTTCTGGCCCGGCCTCATCGAGATGGTGTCAGAGGGATACAACATCCGGCCGTACGTGGCCGGTGAGGTTCCCCGCCTCGGTATCGACGGTATCCGCTTCACCGACGGGCCACGCGGCGTCACCGTCGGCCGGTCGACGTGCTTCCCGGTGGCCATGGCACGCGGAGCGACCTTCGATCCCGAGCTGGAGGAACGCGTCGGTGACGCCATCGGACGCGAGGCACGGGCGCAGGGCGCCAACCTGTTCGCCGGGGTGTGCGTGAACCTCCTCCGGCATCCCGCGTGGGGCCGCGCCCAGGAGACCTACGGCGAACATCCCGGCCACGTCGGCGAGATGGGAGCGGCGCTCACCCGCGGCGTGCAACGCCACGTGATGGCGTGCGTGAAGCACTACGCGCTGAACAGCATCGAGGACGCACGCTTCCGGGTCGATGTTCAGGCCACCGACGACGTCCTGGACACCGTCTTTCTCCCGCAGTTCGAGAGGATCGTGAAAGAAGGCGTCGCGTCGGTGATGTCCGCCTACAACTCCGTCAATGGCGAGTGGTGCGGACAGAACACGACGCTCCTCACCACGATCCTGCGCGACCGGTGGGAATTCGAGGGCTTCGTCATGTCCGACTTCACGTTCGGTCTGCGCGACGCCGTGAAGGCGATCAACGCGGGGCTCGACCTGGAGATGCCCGTGCAGTTCCTCTACGACCGTGACCTGCCCGGTGCGGTCGCCCGTGGCGAGGTCTCCGGGGCCACGATCGACCGGTCGGTGAGGCGCCTGCTCCGAACGCAGCTACGGTTCGCCGCCACGACCGACGACACCGCGTACGGACCGGACGTCGTGGCGTGCGAGGAGCACCGTGCCCTGGCCCGGGAGGTCGCCACGCGCTCGATCGTCGTGTTGCGCAACGAGACCGTCGACGGGTCTCCCGTTCTGCCGCTCGACACATCGGCGGTGAAGAAGTTGGCTGTGATCGGGCACCTGGCAGCAACCGAGAACACGGGCGACAAGGGCTCGAGCGCCGTGCGCCCGCCCTACGTCGTCACGCCTCTCCAGGGGCTGCGCGCCGCCCTGGAGGACACCCGCGTCGAGGTCACCTACGACGACGGTAGTGACCCACACCGCGCCGCCGGCGTCGCGTCCGATGCCGACGCCGTCGTCATGGTGGTCGGCTACACACACGCCGACGAGGGCGAGAACGTCGCCGTCGACATGCCGAAGGAGGTGACCTCCCAGTTCCCGCCGCTGCCACCGGAGCTCGGCGAGGCCTTCGCTTCCGCCTTCGCGCCCACCGGGTCGGCCGACGGGGAAGGGCCGGGAATCCGTCAGGGTGGAGACCGTGAGACGCTCACGCTCCATGGAGAGGACGAGGCGTTGATCGCCGCGGTCGCCGAGGCGAACGGACGTGTCGTCGTGTCGCTGATGTGCTCGAGTGCCGTCCTGATGGAGCGGTGGCGCCACCGCGTCGCCGGGATCCTGGTCCTGTGGTACCCGGGTATGGAGGGTGGCCACGCGTTCGCCGACATCGTGCTCGGACACGAGTCCCCCACGGGTCGGCTCCCGTTCGCCATCCCGACGAGTGAGGACCACCTGCCCCCCTTCGACCGCCACGCCACGACGATCGAGTACGGCCCACTCCACGGCCAGAAGCTCCTCGACCACCTCGGGGTCGAGGCCGCCTACCCCTTCGGGTTCGGGCTCACCTGGTGACGGGAAGCGCGAGTGGCTTCCTCACCCCGCGATCCCACCACGCGACGTGCCGCGTCGCGCATCGTCTCCGCCCTGACTCTCACGAAGGCCGGCGACCGGGTCGTCGACCCGAAGACAGTGCTGCCCTGGCTGTTGGAGGTCCTGGGGGCCCCGCTCGGCCTCGTGGGCCTTCTCGTCCCGATCCGCGAGTCGGGGTCGCTCCTCCCCCAGGCCGCGGTCTCGCCATGGGTCGCGGCGCAGCGCCGCCGGTCGGGCATCTGGGCCCTCGGTGCCGTCGGCCAGGCTGTGGCCGCTGCTGCGCTGGGTGCTGTCGCCGTCACGCTCACCGGGACCGCGGCGGGGCTTGCCGTCGTGGCACTCCTCGTCGTGTTCGCCCTGGCCCGGTCGCTGTGCAGCCTGAGCATCAAGGACCTCATGGGACGGACGATCCCTCCGGGCGGGCGCGGGCGCGTCACGGGATGGTCGGACTCGGCCTCGGGTGTCGTGGCGCTCACGGTCGGCGTCGGCCTTCGGTGGGTCGAGGGGGCTCCGACCGAGGTGTTTCTCTGGCTCTTCCTCGGAGCCACCGCCGCGTGGCTCGTCGGGACGACATTCATTCTCGGGGTCCGTGAGCCCGAGGGCGCCGACAGCGAGACGCCCACGTCCACCGCGGCCGCCGTGGGCCTCCTCCGGACCGACCGCGACTTCCGCCACTTCGTCGTCGCACGGGCACTTCTGCTGGGGTCTGCACTCACACCACCGTTCGTCGTGGCGCTGTCGGTCGAGGCGACGGGTGCCGACATCGCGGGCCTCGGGCCGTTCGTCATCGCAGCCGGACTGGCCACGCTCCTCGGTGGCCGTCCGTGGGGATGGATTGCCGACCGGTCGAGCCGCCTCGTCATGGCGGTCGCCGCCGGATCCGCGTCGCTCGTGGTCGCGGTCGTCGTTGCTGTCTACGTGCTCGATGTCCGGACGCTCTGGACGTGGGTCGTCCTGTACTTCCTGCTGGCACTCATCCACACCGGTGCGCGCGTCGGCCGTTCCACGTACGTCGTGGACTTCGGGGACCGCGGGGACCGTACGAGCTACGTCGCGGTCTCCAACAGCGTGATGGGTGTCCTCCTTCTGCTGGCCGGTGGCGTGACCGCAGCTCTTGCCGCTGTGTCGCCCGTCGCCGCGCTCGCCGTGTTGGCGTGCATCGGCGTAACCGGGGTGCCCGCGGCACGTCGCCTTCCCGAGACGGGTCACGGGGCAGGCTGACGGG
This sequence comes from Acidimicrobiia bacterium, assembly GCA_041394025.1. Taxonomy (NCBI): domain Bacteria; kingdom Bacillati; phylum Actinomycetota; class Acidimicrobiia; species Acidimicrobiia bacterium. Next base: position 1,542,957 of record JAWKJA010000002.1, read on the forward strand.
CCGGGCTGCTACCAGGACCCGCCGCCGCCGCCGCCGAACCCGCCGCCGCCTCCGCCGCCGGAGAAGCCGCTGCTGCCACTCGACGCCGACGCCGAGAGGGTGCCCGCGGCCGACGTCGAGAAGCTCTCGAGGTTCGAGGAGAAGGACGGCGCGTGGAAGGCGCCCGTACCGACGTACCAGCCCTCGACGGCCTCGGCGTCGAGACCTTCGAACGCGTTCGCCCACTTGTCGGTGGCCCCGAACACGACCGCATACGGCAGGTACTCGGTGAAGAGGTTCTTGCGCTCGGCGAACTCGGCCCGGCGGGCTTCGGACTCCTCGATGAAGCGGCGGAAGCCGAGCGTCCGACGCAGGACGCCGGTTCCCTTCGCCGTCCGTGCCGGCGCCCAGTGGGAACCGATCACGAGAACGAGGCCTCCGATCGCGATCGGAATCGGCACGAGCCCCCACGTGGTGAACACGGCCGCCACGACGGTGAGGCCGACACCGACAGCCAGGAGACCGACGCCGGCCAGGAACCACAGCAGCCGCGTGTGGTCGGGCCTCCGGCGGTACCAGCCGCGCTCCACCATCTCCTCGTAGAGCTTGGTCTGGACCTTCTTCATTCGTGCGGCGAACTTGCGCTTCAGGTCCGAGAGCTCCACCTCGTCGCCGTCCTCGAAGAGCCCGGACAGCAGGCTCTGCTCGTAGTCGAGAAGACCGTCGTCACCGTCGGGGTCGGGAAGCCGGACCAGCTTCCAGTCGGCGCTGCGGAAGAGGCCGCGTTTCTGTGTCTCCTCGATGCGAAGGTAGCCACGGACGGCGAGGTCGACGATCGTGGCCGTGACGTCGAGCGGGTGCGCCGTCTCGTCGACGAGCGTGCCGACGAGCCCCGGACGCAGCCCGTCGGGCGGTGTGAACTCCACGGGAATCGGCTCACCGCGCCCGGTGGGAACCGGCTCGTCGCCCACCAGTGCGACGTCGGCGTCGGTGGCGAAGGCCGTCGCAACGGCGTCACCGCGTAGCCGCCGGTCACGGCCGATCGTCCACAACAGTCGCCCGACGAGGAAGAGCACGACGACCAGGAGGACGGCGGCGATTCCCACGGTGGCGGGTGTGATCGAGAACGCCCGCGTGAACGCCCAGCGCTCCTCGAGGATCGGCTCGGTCGTGGCGACGGCCCCGGGTTCGAATCCGACGACGACGGTGAGGCCCTCGCCCGACGTGAGACCGGAATCGCCGAACCGGGCGGCATTCCCGAACACCGGCGACGTGTCGCACGCGAGTTGCGAGCCCTCGAAACCGGCGAAGCACCCGACCTGTGTGACCTGTGACGGCGTGGTGACCGTGGCGGTGACGGAGTCGATGGGAACACCCCAGGCGTTCCCGGTGACGTTCCAGAACAGCTCGTCGTGGTCGCGGAAGCCGTTCAGGGCTCCGCTGACCGTGTACTCGATCTGGTACGTGTGGACACCGCTGATCGTGGCATCGGGGTCACCGATTCGGATCGTGCGTACCCCGTCGCCTTCGAGGCTGAAGTGCGCGGAGGCATCGGAACCGGGCGTGGTGACCGACACGACGTCCAACGGTGTGACGCGGTCGTACTCGTCGTCGTAGCGAAAGCGCACGGGGATGGAGCGGAGGATCCCGTGACGCTCCTGGAAGCCGAAGTCGTAGACGATCGTCTCGCGCACGAAGAGATCCCCTGACTCCCTCACGGTGATGTCGGCGTTGAAGGAGGTGATGCGCTCGCCGAAGCCCGCTGTCGGGTCCCCGCTACCACTCTGGGCGCCGCTGAGGCGACCGGCGGCGACGACGAACACGGCCCCGACAGCCACCAGGGCGATGAGCCAGCGCCGCGCTCCCAGTGGCATCGTCGACGACACGGTTGGACCCTAGGAGCGGTGGCGGCCGTCGTGGGCCGACGCGTGCTCGCGGCCGGGTGCCTCGTCGTCGCCGGTGTCGGGCGACTCGGTCACCTCGGAGGGGGCCGTGGCGGCCTCCTCGTCGAAGAGATGCGACCAACACGCCGGGTCGCCACCCTGGTCGGGATCGTGGCCGTCACGGCCATGCGCCGACCGCCGGTCCGGCGTGACGCGCGATTCCTGGTCCGAGCGCGGTTCGGGCGGTGTGGCATCGTTCACAGAAGTCCCACGGTACCGGCTGCCGCCGGTCGGCGACCCGAGAACGGAGGACCGCGACGATGTCGGCGTTTCTGCTTCCCCCGGAACGGGTGAACTCGCTCGACGAATACCTCGCCACCGACACCGGCGGGTTGGGTCTCGCCCGCGCCCGTGAAATGGGCCCCGAGGAGACGATCGCCGAGGTCACGCGCTCCGGTCTGCGCGGGCGCGGAGGGGGCGGCTTCCCGACGGGGAGGAAATGGCAGGGAATCGCGGGCCAGACGGGACTGCGGCGCTATCTCGTGTGCAACGGTGCCGAGGGCGAGCCGGGGACCTTCAAGGATCGCGCACTGCTTCGCGCCAACCCCTACCAGTTCGTCGAGGGGCTCATCATCGCAGCCTTCGCGGTCGACGCCGCCGAGGCCTACGTCGGAGTGAAGGCGAGCTTCGAGCGCGAGATCGACCGGGTGACCTCCGCGGTTCTCGACTTCCAGAACGCCGGGTTCTGCGAGGGGTGCTCGGTCACCGTCGTCGCCGGCCCCGACGAGTACCTCTTCGGTGAGGAGAAGGCGATGCTGGAGGTGATCGAGGGCAACGACCCCCTCCCACGGTGGTTGCCGCCCTACATCCACGGCCTGTTCGCCACGGCCCCCCAGCTCGGGTGGCAGTCTCACGACCTCGACCTCGACATGGCGACCGACGACGAGGTCGCGGTGGGCTCCCACCCGACGCTCGTCAACAACGTGGAGACGCTCTCGAACGTCCCCCACATCCTCGCTCGCGGCTCCGACTGGTTCCGCACGCTCGGAACCGAGGAGTCGCCGGGCACAGTCGTCACGACCGTCGTCGGCGACGTCGTGGGCCCCGACGTGGGGGAGGTCGAGCTGGGCACACCCCTGGGTGTCGTCATCGACGCCGTGGGCAGCGGCCCATGTCCCGGTCGCTCCGTCAAGGCCGTGTTCTCCGGTGTCGCCAACCCCGTGGTCACCGGCAACCAGCTCGACGCTCCGGTCAGCTACGAGGGGATGAACGCCATCGGAACCGGGATGGGGGCGGCAGGGTTCATCGTCTACGACGACACGGCGTGCATGGTGGGTGTGGCCTACGCCTTCTCCCGGTTCCTGTCCATCGAGTCGTGCGGGCAGTGCCCGCCGTGCAAGCTCGGATCGGGTGCGATCACCGAGCACCTGGAGAACATCGAGCTCGGCCGTGGGACCGACGACGACATCACCGGCATCAACCACTGGTTGAGCCACGTCAGCGACGGGAACCGCTGCTACCTCGCCGTCGAGGAGGAGCGCGTCGTCAGCAGCATCCTGCGGGCCTTCCCCGAGGAGTTCGCCGCACACATCGAGACCGGGACGTGCCCCAACCCCGACAGCCGTGTCGTGCCGAAGCTGGTCGATCTCGCGGGTGGGCAGGCCACCTACGACCCCGACTACCACCGGAAGCGGCCCGACTGGACCTACGAGCCCGACACGGGCGGATGAGCCGTGCGGGAATGGCATCAACGCGCGAGGTGTTGATCGCGAAGTCCGGTCCACACATTGACGTGCCAGGAGAGAGCCGATGAGCGTCGTCCCCGACTCCCATTCCGACATCCTCGACAAGATCGCTTTCGCCCACGTGGCGACGATCGGTCCCGACGGCGGCCCCCAGAACAACCCTGTGTGGTTCGACTGGGACGGTGAAACACTCCGGTTCAGCCAGACGACGGGACGCCAGAAGTTCAAGAACCTGGAGCGCGACGGCAGAGTCGCGCTCTCGATCCAGGATCCCGACGACCCCTACCGCTACCTCGAGATCCGCGGCGAGGTGGAGGGCGTCGACGACGACTCCACGAACGAGTTCATCGACCGCATGGCCAAGAAGTACATGGACCAGGACACCTACCCCGGGCACCAGCCGGGCGACCACCGGATGGTGGTTCGCGTCCGACCAACGAAGACGACGCACATGGGGTAGGCGCCTGTCGCCGGCCACGCCGTTCCTGGCACATCCGGCCGAGCACATACGCTCCGGCGATGCGCCGTCGCACGACGCTCGTCGTCGAGAACATCGATGGCGTCGCCACGGTCATCCAGGACGAGCTCCGCAACACGTACCAGCTTCGTTTGCGCGGCTGACCCGTCGTCGACGCGCCGGTATCGCGTTCGCGCCTACGCTGCTCGCGCGCGACGTCGAGGAGGAAACCCGTGGGTGTCAACACCGGTCCGTACAAGCTCGTGGCGGTCCTCCACATCCTCTGTGCGATCGTGGGGTTCGGAGCCGTGTTCCTGAACGGCGTCTACGGAGCGCAGGCGAAGGCGCGTCGGGGACCCGAGGGCCTCGCCGTGGCAGAGGCGAACTGGCTCGTTTCCAAGGTCGCCGAGTACTTCATCTACGGGGTCCTCGTGTCGGGGGTGCTGCTCGTTCTGTTGAGCGACGGGGTCATCGAGTTCGGTGACACGTGGGTCTGGCTGTCCATCCTGCTCTACGTCGTCGCCATGGGGCTCAGCCACGGACTGCTCCAGCCCAACGTCCGCAGGATCGTCGACGCGATGCGCGAGATGGTGGCGGGTCCCGCGCCGTCCGGCGGCCCGCCGCCCCAACTGGCGGTCATGGCGCAGAGCGGGCGGGTCGTCGGCGCCGTGGGCGCAGCGTTGAACGTCCTCATGATCCTCGTCCTCTTCCTGATGGTCTGGAGGCCTTGACGGCGTCGTTCGGCCCGACCGATCAGGACCGAACGATCCCCACGGCACTCGTCGGTGTGAACGTGACGACCAGGCGCTTCTCGTCGACCATCGCCTGCCGGTACTCGTCGGGATCGGGGTGCGGCTCGGGCGACACGCGGTTGTAGTAGTCGAGGAGGGCGTCACTCGCGGCGTCCCCGGGCTCGTTCGTCACCGCCGACAGCGTCGCCGTGCCGTCGAAGGACACGTATGACCACTGGTCGGGATCCGACACGTGCAGCACGACACGCGGATCACGCCGCATGTTCACCGTCTTGGCACGGTCGTCGGTCACCGAGATCAGGAACGACCCGTCGTCGACGGCGAACACGATGTCGGACGACTGCGCCCGGCCGTCGGCCCGGAGCGTGATCAGCGTCCCGTGGCTACGTTGCGCCGTCCACGCCGTCGCTTCGCTCAGATCCATGCCACCACCATCCTTCCGTCGTCCCTTCCGTCGTCGTTTCCTCGAGCGCGCTGCGCTCAGCCCCCGTAGGGACGCGTGATGATCTCGAGCAGATGATCATCACGATCGGCGAAGTAGACGCCGCGACCTCCGTCGTTGTGGTTGATCTCGCCCGGACGGCTCCGACCGGGATCGGCCCAGTAGGGAGTACCCCGTTCCTGCACGCGGGAGAAGATCGTGTCGAACTCGTTCTCGCTCACCAGAAAGGCGTAGTGCTGGGTCGTGAAGAGGTCGTCGCCCTCGCCGTAGGTGTCGAAGTCGAGATCGACGCCGTTGGCCGTCCGTACCTGCCAGAAGTGGCCGAATCGGATGGGCTCCGGGAGACCGAAGACCTCCGAGAACCAGCGCGCCGACGCCTCCCCGTCGCGCGCCGGAACGATCGTGTGGTTGAGCTCGACTCCCACGTCGCCCAGTCTGGCGTATCGACGCCCACCGCTGCGGGCCTACGGTGCGTCAACGAGGTCCGCATGTGACCCTCCATCGACGCATCGGTAGGGTCCACGGCATGGACCTCGCCGGGAAGGCCGCACTCGTCACGGGTGGGGGAACGGGCATCGGGCGGTCGACGGCACTGTTGCTGGCCGCCGCGGGCTGCTCGGTCGCCGTCAACTACAACCGGTCCGCTGACGCAGCACACGACGTCGTGGACCGAGTCCGCTCCCACGACGTCGAGGCACTCTCAGTTCAGGGTGACGTCGCGAGCGACATCGACTGCCGCCGGATGGTCGACGAGGCGGTTGCGTCGCTCGGTCGACTCGACGTGCTCGTGAACAATGCGGGCACGACGGTCCACGTTGCCCACGACGAGCTCGACGGCCTGGACGCTGCCGACTGGCACAGCCTCTACGACGTCAACACGATCGGTCCCTGGCAGATGATGCGGGCCGCAGCGGGCCCTCTGCGCCGGGACGGGGGCGGGGAGGTCGTCAACGTCTCGTCGGTGGCGGGTGTCGCCGGCATCGGGTCGTCTCTCGCCTACTGCGCCTCCAAGGCGGCGCTCAACAACCTGACCGTCACGATGGCTCGTGTCCTGGCCCCCGAGGTGCGCGTCAACGCCGTCGCGCCGGGCTTCGTGACCGGGCGCTGGTGGATCGAGAGTCACGGCGAGGAGACACACGACATGATCCGCGATGCCATGAGGGAGTCGTCACCGCTCAAGAGCGTGTGCACCCCCGACGACGTGGCTGCCTCGATCCTCGGGTTGATCACCGGCCCCGATCTCGTCACGGCCCAGATTCTCGTCATCGACGCCGGCCAGCTCACGTAGTCCGTCAACACCGTCACGGGGGACGACCGGATGCCGCACAGGACAACGAGCATCTTCGACCGGCTGCGGGCCTTCGGCGCGCTCTACACGATCAGCGACGCCGACTTCGACGCGTACATGGGTACGTACGACGAGCTGTTCACCGACTCACCGGAGAACACGCTCTCCGACTACAAGAACGGGGTTCCTCTTCGCGGCTACGAGCAGGGCAGCAGCACCGAGCTCGCCGATCTGTACAAGGTGATCAGCCTGCTCTGCACGCTGGGGTCCGTCGAGAAGATGTACATGCCGCCCTGCCTCGATCCGGAGCAGTCGGTTCTGAAGAACCAGGTTCTCTTCGAGGAGTTGGTTGCCCGCCAGCTCGACGTGGGGCCCGGTACGAAAATGCTCGATCTCGGGTGCGGCAACGGATCGATCGCCGAACACATGGTGGAGCTGACCGGATCCACGCTCTACGGCATCAACATCGACGCCACACAGATCGAGAGGGCCCGGGACAATCCCGATCTCGTCGCCGAGAACTTCGCCGTCGGCGATTTCAACGAACCACTCGAGTTCGCGGACGAATCACTCGACGCCGTCTATGCGATCCAACCCATGACGTACGTGACCGACCTCGATTCGACGTCGCGGGAGGTGTTCCGGGTCCTGAAGCCCGGAGGCCGGTTCGTCGTCAACGACGTGGCCGCCCTCGACGCCTACGACCGGGACAACGGACACCACCGCACGCTCGTTCAGCACACCCGCGAGCTCACGGTCTTCGGTGGATTCTGGCACTACCGGTACTGGGAGGACTCCTTCACCGGTGCCGGCTTCGAGCTGATCTCGTCCGAGGGACGCAGCGCCGTGGAGAACATCAGGAAGGAGGTGGCGCTCTACGACCGCTACGAAGCCGTGTTCAAGGCCCTGGCGAAGGTCCGCGTGATCCCGCGGAAGCTCGACGCCATGATCCAGCGGATGCACGAGAACGGCCACTCCTACATCCAGGCCGAGGAGGAGGAGCTCCTCACCCTCAACTGGAACTACGTGCTGGAGAAGCCCCGCTAGCCCTCGTCGCCCGTACTGAGAGCCACCATGGCCTCGTCGAGGACAGCGGGGACGACCGCCAGTTCTGCGCGGAGCCCGGCGTCACGGAGAACCGCGCGGATCCGGCCCTCGTCGTCGGCCGCAACGCGAATTCGCCGACCGGCGAGCATCACGTCGAAACCGGCATCACCGAGCAGCGAGAATGCCTCCGCCCAGGACTCGGCGACCACCTCGACGACCGTACGACCGTCCAGGATCTTCCCCACCGTGCCGGCAGCGGCAACCCGTCCCGACGACATCAACACCAGACGGTCACACTGGTGTGCCTCCTCCATGTAGTGCGTTGTGACGAGGACGCCGACACCACGGTCGGACTCGCCCCGGATCGCGTCCCACAGCCGGGCCCGCGACAGAGGATCGACCCCCGAGGTCGGCTCGTCGAGAACGAGGACGTCGGGACGGAGGCCGAGAGCACTGGCGAACGCCAGTCGACGTTGGTGTCCGAGCCCGATGGATCCGACGAGTTCATCGCCCGCGTCGGTCAGATCGGGCGGCAGTTCGATGGAATCCGGGCTCTGGCCGTATGCGGCAGCATGGAACTCGAGGTTCTCGATCACGGTCATGTCGCGGTAGAGGCCGAGATCCTGCGGGACGTACCCCAGGCGTTGACGGAGCCCACGCGACGGCGTGGCGCCGAACATCGTGACCCAACCCTCGGTCACGTCGAGTAGCCCGAGCATCATGCGGATCAACGTCGTCTTGCCCGCCCCGTTGGCTCCCAACAGGCCGACGATCTCGCCCTCCCCCACCGTCACCGACACGTTGTCAACTGCTGTGAAGCGTCCGAACTGACGGGTGACCTGATGCGCTGCGAGGAGTGGCGCGTGGACAACCATCACGAACCACCGACGCGGTGCTGTGCGACCTGCTTGTCGAGCAAGCGCGCGATGACGACGTCCTCGAACTCGAGTTCGCCGGTTGTCAGGACCGGTCCGTCGCCATCGTCCGCCGGGATCTCGTCGTCGGAGTGCCACTCCCGGACCTCGTCGCCTCGGCGCCACGCACGTGCCGCGCACGTCGCGACCGAAGGTGCCGTGACGTAGCCGGGAGTTGATGCGATCACCTCGTCCCTCGTACCGTCGGCGATGACCAGCCCGCCGTCGAGAACGACGATCCGAGATGCGCGTTCTGCCTCGTCGAGGTAGGTGGTCGCCATCGCGACCGCTGCCCCCGAGGCCGCGGCGTCGGCGATCAGGCGCCACAGCTCCACGCGGCTGACCGGATCGACACCTGTCGACGGCTCATCGAGAACGAGGAGGTCGGGTTCGTGGAGAACGGCCAGGACGAACCCGAGCTTCTGGCGCATTCCACCGGACAGGTCTCCCGCAGGGCGGTGGCTGGCGTCTGTCAGCGCGGCGCGCTCCAGGAGCTCACCGCGACGTCGACGCCGGGAAGCGGTATCCATGGCGTAGGCCTCGACGGCGAAGTCGATGTTCTCGTCGACGGTCAGATCACGCCACGTTCCCGACGTGGACGGCATGTAGCCGATCCGGTTGCGTTCGGGACGCACGACCTCACCTGCCGTCGGGGCGAGTCGACCGACGAGACAGCGGAGGAGCGTGGTCTTGCCGGCACCGTCTCCGCCGACGACCGCCACGATCGAACCACGAGGAACGTCGAGGTGGACCCCGCGCAGCGCCGCGACGTCGCCGAAGTCCATGTCGAGGCCACGGACCCCGAAGCTCATGCCTCGGTGGAGCCCACAGCCGCGTGCCCGGAGAGCTTCGGCGCGAGGTCGCGTCGGAACCGCAGGACTGCACCACCGAAGACCACCGCGGCCATGACGGCCAGCGCGACGTAGGAGATCCACAGCGAGGACAGCCCGGCACCGCGCAGCAGGATCCCCTGGGCGATGTCGATGAAGTACGTCAGGGGGAGCACGTACCCGATCCAGCGCACACTCCACGGCATAGAGCTGAGCGGGAAGATCATCCCCGACAGGAGGATCTGCGGCATCACGACGAACATGGCGGTCTGGATGGCCTGCCCCTGGTTCTGCGAAACGGTCGAGATGAGAACGCCGAGACCCAGGACCACGAAGAGGAACACCGCGGCACCGACGCCGAACAGGATCACAGAGCCGACGAACGGCACGCCGAACAGGAGCGCCCCGAGAACCGTCACCGCGATCATGTCGACGTAGGCCAGGGCGAAGTAGGGAACAACCTTGCCGAGGATCACGTCGCTCGGGCGCAACGGCATCACGGCGAGCTGTTCCAGGGTTCCGTCCTGGCGCTCGCGCACCAGACCGAGGCTCGTCACGATCGTTCCGATGAACGTCATGATGAGGCCGATGAGCGCGGGGACCATCACCCAGGAAGTCTTCAGATCGGGATTGAACAGAACTTCCGTCGTCACGTCGTCGCCCGCCTGCTTGGTGGCCCCCACGGTCGCCTGGGCCGTGAACAGCGAGGAGCCGTCGATGAGCACGACCGGCGCCGCGGAGTCGGAGGTGACGACGGCGGTGTTGGCTTCATTGTCGACGAGGTCGTTCGTGGCGGACCGCTCGTCGCCGTTCTGGTCGACGCGCGTGACGTCGAAGAACGACGGCAGGGCCTCCGCGACCGGCTCGGCGGACGGTCCGACCACCACGGTCGTCACACTGGAGACGCTGAAGTTCGCCGCGTAGCCGAAGATAACCAGCAGCAGCAGCGGGAAGGCGATGAGCATCCCCATCGTGCGCCGGTCGCGCCGCAGTTCACGGAACTCCTTGCGGATCATCGCCAGCACACGGCCACCGTAGAGTGAGTGCCGCGGAAGGTCGCGGACCGGTCGTCACTCCGGCTCCGTGCCCTGTCGCAGCCCATGACTGCAGACGGATTCAGCACCCTCCGGCTAGGTTTCGTGCGATGGGCAGGAGCCGCTTCGCGGGGGAACCGTTCTCCGACGACGACGCCACGATCGCCGCGATGCTCGAGGACGTGAGCATCCCCACACTCATGATGTCGATGATGCACATGAGCGGCGACTACGGCCTCCTCGACGGCGACCTCCGGCCGCAGGGCTCCTTCATCAACGAGATCCAGGGCTTCATGAGCCCGGAAGACCAGGCCGAGGTCCGCGAGGCGGCGCTCCAGGTGATCCGCGAGTACCGCGACGGTGGCTGCGCACCGGTGCCGCCACCCGACCACGGGACGGTCCACCGCATGATGGAGTTCCTCGTCGCCGAGGAGATCCCGGCCGACTACGTACCCCTGATGCTCGAGGAGCTGGAGCTCGACGGCGTCGACGCGCGAGCCCCGCGACGCCTCGAGGCAATCGACACGGCGGCGCGTCAGGACTTCCCGGTCGTCGTGATCGGAGGCGGGATGTCGGGGATCCTTGCTGGGATTCGGCTCGGCCAGGCCGGCGTGCCTTTCACCGTGATCGAGTCGGACGCCGGTCCGGGTGGCACCTGGCGCAAGAACATCTATCCCGGGTGTCGGGTCGACGTCGGCAACCACTTCTACTGCTACTCGTTCGAGCCCAACGAGTGGTCGGAGTTCTTCGCACAGCACGACGAGCTGCGCGAGTACTTCGAGAACTGCGCCGACAAGTACGGCGTTCACGAGAACACCCGCTACTCGTGCAGCGTCACCGCCGCGACCTGGGACGAGTCGACGGCACGGTGGTGCGTGGAGGTGCGAAACGAGTCCGGGGATGTCGAGACGCTGGAGGCGGCGGCGCTCGTCAGCGCCACGGGCCAACTCAACATCCCGAAGCTTCCCGACATCGAAGGTCGCGACTCCTTCGCCGGGGAGTCCATGCACACGGCGCAGTGGGTCGAGGGAACCGAGCTCGCCGGCAAGCGGGTCGCGGTGATCGGAACCGGAGCCAGCGCGTTCCAACTCGTGCCGGCGATCGCTCCCGACACCGCGCACGTCGACGTCTTCCAGCGCTCCGCTCCGTGGATGTTCCCCAGCCCCCACTACCACGACGAAGTCCCGCCCGGAGCCCAATGGGCCCTGCGCCACCTGCCGTTCTACGGACGGTGGTACCGGTTCCTGATCTTCTGGCCGGCCTGCGACGGCGGCTTCGCCGCCATGGAGGTCGACCCCGACTGGCCGTATCCCGAACGCGCCGTGAGCGCCGCCAACGACGCCGTACGCGAGATCTTCGCCGCCCAGATGGTCGCCCAGGTGGGCGACGACTCCGACCTCGCCGAGAAGGTCGTCCCCGACTACGTGTGCATCGGCAAGCGAACCCTCCAGGACAACGGAAGCTGGCTGAGCGCCCTCACCCGCGACGACGTCGAGTTGATCACCGAGCCGATCTCCCGCATCACCCCCCGCGGCGTCATGGACGACACGGGAACGGAGCACGAGGCCGATCTCATCGTCTACGCCACGGGATTCGACGCCAACCGCTACCTCTGGCCGATGGAGATCACCGGACGCGGCGGTGCCGTCCTCGCCGAGCAGTGGGGCGACGAGCCCCGGGCGTACATGGGGATCACCGTGCCCAACTTCCCGAACCTGTTCATCATGTACGGGCCTGGGACGAACCTGGCCAGTGCGGGGAGCATGATCTTCCACGCCGAGTGCCAGATGCACTACATCACGGAGTGCCTGGCGGAGCTGATCGGCGGCGACAACGACGCCATGGAATGTCGCCAGGAGGTCCACGACTTCTACAACGACGCCCTCCAGGCCGAGCTCGCCACCATGGTGTGGTCGCACGACTCCATCCGCTCGAGCTGGTACCAGAACGACTCGGGAGAGATCTACATCCTGAGCCCGTGGCGGCTGCACAAGTACTGGTCGATGACCAAACGCGTCCGACTCGACGACTACACGCTCAGCACTGTGGAGCCGGCGTCCCGGTAGAGAGCCACCCACCGCCTGGCGCTCCGACGTCAGCAGCTTCGTGCGCCCGGAACCGTCCGCGCAATATCCGGCCACCGGGTGGCTCCCGGCATCGCGTCTGTCGGTTCCTCCCGGAGGACGCCCGAAACCGTAGAGTGCGGCCGTGAAGAGGCTGCAGACGCATTCCGACGCCTGGGTCGAGAACGCACCCGAACGCTGTGTCGCCGAACGGGAGATCAACGCGACGCCGACGGCGATCTGGGACGTCCTCGCCGACCACGAGTCGTGGCCCGAGTGGTTCACCGCCGTGAAGGACGTGACCGTCACCGGCGCCGCCTCGGGTGTCGGAGCCCGGCGCCGGGTCCGCATTCCCGGTGTCGAGTTCCACGAGGAGTTCGTGGCGTGGGACGTCGGCAAGCGGTTCGCCTTCACGGTGACCGAGATGTCGGTCGGACTGTTCGAGTCGCTCAACGAACGCGTGACGATCGACACGCTCGACGGTGGACGCTCACGGGTCACCTACACGCAGGCGCTCGAACCCGTCGGCTGGTTCCGGCTGCCGTTCAAGGCCGTGAAGGGCCTCTTCGCCCGAAGTCTCGGCAAGGGCCTCGACAGCCTCGCCCGTCGCGTCGAGTAGTCGGCGACCGCGAGCGCGCCCAGCGCCGTCGAGGACGATCCCCGTGGTCGGTCCGTCGGCAGGACAGCGGGACTACGTCGGGTCGGCCAGTACGCCGCGCCCGACGATGTCGTTGAGGGTCCACAGCGCCGTTTCCAACGGGAGGCCGCTCTGGCCCTCCCGTTCGGCCCGGACCACTGCCCAACCCATCTCGAAGAGCATTGCCGCGGTGGTGGGCGGGTCGAGGTCGGCGCGGATCGTGCCGGCGACCTGGCCCTCGGCGAGGACCTCCGCCAGCAGCGCGCGGATCCGCTCCCGCTGGATTCCGGCGGCCAGCTCCGCCACCCTGCCGGCGACGAGGTCGTCGTGGCCGAACAGCGATGCTCGCAGCAGCTCGTCCTCGCCGTAGTGGCGAACCGTGGCTTCGACCAGTGCCGCCAACCGGTGCGGCACCGTGTCGTGACCGGCCAGCACCGCGGTCGCTTGGGACACGAAACGCTCGAGGGACTCGGTGACCACGGCGAGGTAGAGGTCCTGTTTCGAGTCGAAGTGCAGGTACAGGCTCCCCTTGCCGGTGCCGGCGTCGGCTGTGATGTCGTCGACCGTGGTGCGCCGGTAGCCGAAACGCCGGAACTGCGCTTCGGCCGCGGTGATCAGCCGCCGCCGGGGCTCGGAATCGGTCGCCGTGGGGGTGACAGCCATCGACCGGGCAGTGTAGCCGTGCGACTCTCCTGACCGGACGGATAGCCCGGTCAGGCCACGCAGCCGACCGTCGTGGTCGTCGGGATCCGTTACGAGATAACAATTCCATTCGACTTGACGAGAGCTGACTGAACTTCTAGTTTGGTCAGTCATCATGTACCCGAGGCAGCCGTCGGCTCATCTCACCCCCGAGCACGAGCAGTTCCGGACCAGCGTCGGGGCGTTCGTGAACCGGGAGATCCGGCCGAACGCCACAGCCTGGGAAGCCGCGGGAGAGGTGCCCCGTGAGCTGTACGTCTCGGCCGCCGACGCGGGGTTCCTGGGCCTGCGCTACGAGCCCCGCTTCGGCGGGTCGGGCGAGGACTTCCTGGCGACGGTGGTGCTCTGCGAGGAGCTCGCCAAGGGCGACTCGGTCGGCACCGCCGTGGCGCTGATGGCCCAGTCGGAGTTCGCTCTCTCCGTCCTGGCCGACGAAGCCTCCGACGACCTCAAGGAGACCTGGATGACACCGGCGATCCGCGGCGAGCTGATCGGTGCCATCGGTGTCTCCGAGCCCGGTGCGGGATCCGATGTGGCGGCCATCACCACCCGGGCGGTGCGCGACGGCGACGAGTACGTCATCTCCGGGCAGAAGACCTTCATCTCCAACGGCACGCGCGCCGACTTCATCACGCTGGCGGTCCGCACCGGCGAGACGGGCGCCCACGGGATCTCGCTGGTCGTCTTTCCCACTGCCACGCCGGGCTTCGAGGTCGGGCGCCGCCTCGACAAGCTGGGTGCCCGGGCGTCCGACACCGGCGAGCTGTTCTTCGACGGCTGCCGGATCCCCGCCTCGAACCTGGTCGGCGAGGAGGGCCGCGGGATCCACTACATCCTCTCGCACTTCGCCGGTGAGCGGCTCGTGATCGCCGCGTTGGCGGTCGGCATCATGGAACACCTCATCGAGTTGGGCCTCGACTACGCCCGGGACCGGCAGGTCTTCGGGAAGTCGCTCACAGGGTTCCAGACCTGGCGGCACCGCTTCGCCGAGATGGCCACCCGCCTCGAGTCATCCCGCCAGCTCACCTACCACGCCGCCGACCTGTTGAGCCGGCAGGATCCGTCAGGGGAGATGGCGGTGTCGATGGCGAAGCTGGCTGCGGCGGACCACGTCCAGTTCGTGGCCCGCGAGATCATGCAGCTGCACGGAGGGTTCGGCCAGATGGAGGACTCACCGATCCCCCGCTACTACCGCGACGTGGCGGGGTTCTCCGTCGGGGCGGGCACCTCCGAGATCATGCGGGAGATCATCTCGCGACAACTCACCGCACCATGAGCGACATGGGGGAGAGGCCATGAGTGAACGTGTCGGGGCGGTCGACGCCTGGATGACGATCGTGCCGCCGGGCACCGCGGACCGCTGGCCCGAACCGTTCTGGCACATCTTTCGCAAGTACGGCGTCGAGGAGCGGTTCCGGGCCGGTTTCACGCTGGATCAGGTGCTCTCGGAGATGGACGCCGCCGGCGTGGAGCTCGGCGTGGCGTCGTCGTTCAAGTTCCTGGACACCTGGGTGGTCGACAACGACGAGACGGCCGGGTTCGTGGCCGAGGCGCCCGAGCGGCTCATCGGCAGCTTCACGGTCGACATACGCGACCCCATGCCCGCCATGGCGGAGTTCCGCCGCTGTATCGAAGAGCTCGGCATGCGTGTGTTCCGCCTCGAGCCCTACCAGTACGGCGACGGCCGCACGACGGCGCCGCCCCCGACGGATCGCATGTACTGGCCGTTCTACGTGGCGTGCTGCGAGTACGACATCCCCGTGGCGCTTCAGGTCGGCCACACCGGTCCGCTGCTGCCCTCAGAATGCGGCCGGCCGATCTACCTGGACGAGGTCGCGCTCACCTTCCCCGATCTCCGGATCCTGGGCACCCATGTCGGCGACCCGTGGGCGGAGGAGATGATGATCCTGGCCTGGAAGCATCCCAACGTCTACCTCGAAACCTCGGCCCGCCCCGCCCGACGCTGGTCGGAGGAGCTGTGCGCCTTCGCCGGTGGGTACGGACAGGACAAGGTCGTGTGGGCCACCGACTACCCACTGCTGCCCTTCGACCGGACCGTGCAGGACGTCTACGACCGCGGGTTCTCGCCCGAGGCCACGGCCAAGGTGCTGCGGGGCAACGCCCTGCGGGTGCTGGGGCTCGACACGTGACCGTGTCCCGGCCCGCCGGAGCGGTCACGCGGGTCGTCGGCACCGACGACTCCGGCGACCGGCGGGGACCACACGCGGAGGAAGGCTGATGGACATCTACCTGACCGACGAACAGCTGGCTCTGCGCGCCGAGGTGCGGACCTACCTCGACGAGGTCTGGCCACCCACGCGCGTGGCGGCGATGGAGCGCAACGAGGAGTACCCCGACGACTTCTACCGGGACTGCGCCCGGAACGGCTGGACCGCCATCCCGGTTCCACCGGAGTTCGGCGGCCGCGGGGGCAGTGTCGTCGACCTGTGCGTGTTCGTCGAAGAAGTCGGAAAGACCTCCATCTCCCTCGCGACGCTCTACATCACCGGCACCATCTTCGGCTCCCACGCCCTCGAGATCTGCGGCTCCGACGAGCAGCGTGCGCACTACCTGCCGGCCGTGGTGAGCGGCGACGCGCGTTTCGCGCTCGCCATGTCCGAACCCGGCGCCGGCTCGGACTTCGCGGCCATGACCACCCGGGCCACCCGGCTCGAGGGAGGTCGTTGGTGCCTGGACGGCCTCAAGGGACCCATCAGCGGAGCGGAACGGGCCGAGGTCATCATCTGCGCAGCCCGCACCTCCACCGACCCCGACTCACGCCGGCGGGGTATCAGCCTGTTTCTCCTCGACGGCGACACACCGGGCGTGAGCTTCCGGCGCTGCCAGTTCCCCGCCATGCGGGGCCTCATGGTCGACGACGTCATCCTCGACGGCGTCGAAGTCGACGGCGACGCGATGCTGGGCGCCGAGGGCGACGGCTGGATCAACCTCGCCCGGCTCATGGACCCCGAGCGTCTCGCCAACGCCGCCCAGGCCGTCGGGGTCGCCCAGGCCGCGGTCGACCTGGCGGTCGCCCATGCGACCGAGCGCGAGCAGTACGGCGGACCGATAGGCCGGTTCCAGGCGGTGTCACATCCCCTCGCCGAGTCCTACGCCGAGATCGCCGCGGCCCGGTTGCTCGTCTACGCCGCAGCCGCCAAGCGCGACCTCGAGGGCCCCTGTCCCTTCGAGGTGTCGATGGCCAAGACCTTCGCCAACAACGTGGCCATGCGTGCCGCCGACCGGGCGCTACAGACCGGCGGCGCGCACGGATACGCAGCCGAGTCGCCGTTCATGCGCCGATTCCTCGAAGCCCGCGGTTGCGAACTGGGCGGAGGCACCAGCCAGATCCAGCGCAACATCATCGCCCACCACCTCGGACTGCGATGAACCCGGTTCTCGACACCGGCCGGCTCATGCTCCCGGAGTGGGCCCGATGAGAGCCCTGGTCTTTCGCGAACGCGGTGTCCTGGAGCTCACCGAGCTCCCCGACCCGGCGCCCGGCCCGGGTGAGGTGGTCGTCGAGGTGGTCGCCGTCGGCGTGTGCGGCACCGACCACCACCTCGTGGCCGGCGAGCTCGGAGTCGCCGACGGCACCATCCCGGGCCACGAGACCGCCGGACGTATCGCCGCGGTCGGCGCCGGCACCACCGGCTGGGCGGAAGGCGATCCCGTCGTCTGCTACGGCCAGGTGGTCTGCGGCGCCTGTCGCGCCTGCGAATCCGGGCACGAGAACCGCTGCGTTCGGCCCCAGGGTTTCGGCATGGTGCGTCCCGGCGGTTTCGCCGAGTACGTCGCCGTTCCCGCGTCGTGTCTCGTCGCGCTGCCCGACACGGTGGATTTCGGGATCGGTGCGATCGCGACCGACGCCGTCGCCACCCCCTACCACGCCCTCACCGCGGTCGGTCACCTCGAGCCCGGGGAAACCGTCGGCATCATCGGTGCCGGAGGCCTGGGACTCCACGCCGTCGCCCTTGCACGACTGCTGGGGGTTGCCCGTGTCGTCGCTGTCGACCCCTCCGCCGAGGCCCGGAACCTCGCCCTGGCCATGGGCGCCGACGACGTCGTCGACCCGGCGGCCCACGACCGACCCGGGCGCGCCGTACGCGAGCTCGTCGGTGGTATCGACGCCGCGTTCGAGTTCGTCGGTCGAGCCGACTCCGTGGAGATGGGTCTCGAGGCTCTCGCCCCCGGCGGCCGTCTCGTCGTGGTCGGTGTCGGCCACGACCGTCCCCGCCTGCCGCCCATCATCCGTTTCGTCGGTATGGAACTCGTGACGGCCGGATCCTTCGGATCCACCCTCGACGACATCGCCACCGTCGTCGGGCTGATCGGCGAGGGACGACTCGACACGTCCCGGTCGATCTCGCGCCGTGTCGGCCTCGACGAGGTTCCCGAGCTGTTCGAAGGTCCCGCTGGTCCGGCCCGCACCGTCATCGAGCCCGGGCGGGCACAACACAACGCCGCAGGAGGCAACCATGCCTGAAACCGACGTACTCGTCGAGGTCGCCGACCAGGTGGCCACGGTCACCCTCAACCGCCCCGACCGGCTCAACACGCTCGCGATCGACACGGTCGACCGACTCGTCGACGCCCTCGCCGAAGCCGACGCGTCGCCTGCCCGGGTCGTCGTGCTGGCGGGGGCGGGAAAGGCGTTCTGCGCAGGCGCGGACCAGGCCGAGATGGTTCCTCGCGACGCCGCCGAATGGGAACGGATCGTCCGCCACTACCTGGACCCGATCCGGGCCATCGTCGAGATGGACAAACCGGTGATCGCCGCACTCCACGGCGCCACCGTCGGCGGCGGCCTCGGCCTGGCCATGGCCTCCGACATCCGTATCGCCGCGTCCGGCATCCGTCTCGGCGCACCCTTCACCCCCATCGGCCTCGCGGGGTGCGACATGTCCGCGGGCTGGTTCCTGCCCCGCCTCGTCGGGCTCGGCACCGCCACCGAACTGATGCTGACCGGTCGCCTCGTCGACGCAGACGAAGCACGCGCCATCGGACTGGTCCACGAGGTCTGCGACCCCGACGAGTTCGCCGAGACCGTGGCGGAGTGGGCCGCCCGGTTCGCGGCCGGTCCCCCGGGCGCGTACCGGTGGACGAGACGGGCCATCCACCGGTCCGTGAGCACCGACATGGACGGCGAGTTCGAGTTCGAGATCCTCGCCCAGGTCCAGTGCCTCCAGACCGCCGATCACGCCGAGGGTGTCGCCGCGTTCAGGGAGAAGCGGGCGCCGGAGTTCACCGGTGATTGAGCTCACCGGGCCCCAGGAGAACTTCCGCAACGAGGTCGCCCGGTTCGCCACCGAGGAGATCGCGCCTCACGCCACCGCGTGGGACACCGACGACCGCTACCCCGTCGAACTGTTCGCCCACCTCGGTGAGTTGGGCTGGCTCGGCGTCGGTTTCGACGAGACGGTGGGAGGCTCGGGCGGTGAAGCGGTCGAGCGGTGCCTGCTGATCGAGGAGCTGGCCCGAGCCTCGGCCGGCGTTGCGCTGGGCATCTACGTACACACCGCACTCGCTGCCGGTGCGCTCGCGGAGATCGCCGCGCAGGACCTGCGCGACCGGTTCCTCCCGGACCTGCTGGCCGGCCACCTCACCGGCGCCTGGGCCTACGCAGAGCCCGACGCCGGCGCCGACGTCACCCGCGCCCGCCTCACGGCCCGTCGCGACGGCGACCGCTACACCCTCGACGGCTCGAAGATGTACATCACCAACGGCACCTTCGCCGATGTGATCCTGGTCGTTGTCCGCACCGGCCTCGAACCCGGCCGGCTCCGGGGCCTCTCGGTGCTCGCCGTGGACGGCGACACACCCGGCCTCACGCGAACGCCGATGGCCAAGGTCGGCATGCGGCCGTCCGAGCTGGCCGAGCTCCACTTCGACGGAGTGGAAGTGCCCACGGACCGGCTCGTCGGCGACGAGGAAACCGGGTTTCGCCAGTGCCTCGCCGTGCTGTCGAAAGGCAGGATCTTCGGTGGCGCCCTCGCCGTCGGTCTCGCCGGCGCCGCTCTCGACGCCTCTGCGAGCCACGTCGTCGGCCGGGAGCAGTTCGGCGGTCCGCTCGCCGAGCTGCAGGCGGTGCGCTTCACCCTCGCCGACATGACCGCCCGTCTGCGCGCCGCCCGCACGCTCGTCTACGGCAGTGCGGCTGCGATGGCCGCCGACCGGGACTTCGACACCGACGCCTCGATCGCCAAGCTCACGGCCTCGGAAACAGCAACGTACGTCTGCGAGCGGGCCATGCATCTCCACGGTGCGCAGGGGTTCATGTCCGACAGCCCCGTGCAGCGCTACTACCGCGACTGCAAGATCCTCGAGTACGGGGAAGGCGCCAACGAGGTGCAACGCGAGATGATCGCCAAGGCCCTCGTGCTCGGGTACCGCCCGTGACCCGTCGGGTCCTCCGACCCTATCCCGCCGGGCGGTCGTGGTCGTAGTGTCCGAGATGAATCGGAAGGTCCCGCGAAGTCGGGGCACGACGAACAGGGGGTCCCCATGGCCGCTACCACGAAACAGGCAATGGCAGGGTTCATCGTCGGTGCGGTCGGAATCGTGGCCGCCGCCGGGATGGGTGTCGCCCTGGCGGCCGACAGTGGCGACAACGGTGGGGGTGCGTACCAGGCGACGGACGCCGGCTTCATCGAGGAGCCTTCCGGTGAGATCGGGCCCGACGCCTTCACTCCTCCCGTCGACACCGACGACGACAGGATCTGCGACAAGGACAAGTTCGTCGAAGAGCTCCAGAACCGACCCGAGGCAATGCACGCGTGGGCAGCGGTCCTCGACATCCCCGAGGAATCGGTTCCCGCCTACGTCGAGACTCTCGAGCCCACGGTGCTCGAGAACGACACGATGGTCACGAACCACGGCCTCCACGACGGCGTCGCCTACGCCCGTCCGTCGATGCTCGAGAAGGGAACCGCCGTCCTCATGTCCGGTCCGCCACCCCAGGAACTGGACGGCGAGCCGAACGCGCCGTCCACCGAGGTCACCGAACCGCCGACCGAGGAGACCGCCCCGTCGACGACCGCAGCCGAACCGCAGACACCGGTGACGCGCTGCAAGTGCGGCAATCCACTTCTGCCGGCCTACTACCCCAGCACGCCGCAGGAGCCGACCACGACGACGACCACGACAACGACAGAACCGACCGGGCCCGGGAGTCAGGTCACGACCCCGACGCAGCCGGGCACGCCGACAGAACCGAGCGAACCCGTCACACCGAGCGAGCCGAGCGAACCCGTCACACCGAGCGAACCCGTCACACCGGGCGAGCCGAGCGGCCCGCCGCCCGACAGCTCGAACGGCACCGATCCGAACGACGGCAACATCCTCTGAGGGGTCGGGAGATCGCCGTGTCGTCGACGTTGTCGTTGGCAGCCACACCACGGTGGGCGGGCGCGCCCGGGCGCATGGAGGTCTGGTACGCGACCGTCACCGAGCCCGTCACCGGCGCCGGCCTGTGGGTGCACTACGAGACGATCGCGCCCTGCGACGATCGCGGCGGCGAACCGTACGGACACGGCTGGGTGAGCGTGTTCCCTGTCGACGATCCGCCGGTGACCGCACGCTTCGGTCCTTCGCCGACGAAGCCCCCCGGAGCCGACGGCCCCTGGTTCGCCACCGATGACGCCTGCGCCGAGGCCAACCACTGGACGGGTACCGCCGGTGCGGTTTCGTGGGAGCTGAACTGGCAGGACACGTCGGAGCCGCTGTGGACGTTCCCGAAGGTCGCGTGGTCACGGGAACTCCTGCCCGGCGCCCAGACCGTCGTGGCACCGAGCGCGACGTTCACCGGTGCGATCGACGTCGCGGGCACCGTCCATCGTTTCGACGGTGGCCGGGGCGCCGTGGCGCACATCTACAGCCACGGCAGCGCCAAGCGCTGGGTGTGGCTGCACGCCGACCTCGGCTACGACGATGTGCTCGAGATCGTGAGCGCGGTCTCCCAGTCGCCCGTCCTGAACCGGCTTCCGGCCATGGCGTTCCTTCGGCTGCGCGTCGACGGTGAGGACTGGCCGTCGGGCCCGTGGCCGGCGCTACGGACAACGACCGAGATCGCGCTGCCCCGCTGGAGCCTGGCGGGTCGAATCGGCCGGCGACGCATCCGCGTCACGGTGGACCAGCCGGACGACCGCTGTGTCGCGCTCGAGTACGTCGATCCCGACGGCGAGAAGGCGGTGTGCACCAACACCGAACGAGCCAACGTCGAGATCCTCATCGACAGGCGTGAGCGCAGCGGATGGGTGACCGAACGGGAGTGGTCGCTGCGCGGCACCGGTCACGCCGAGGTCGGCCTGCGCGCACCCCACGCACCTCCGGTCAACGAGAGGACCCGGCAATGAGCTTCCTGTTGGATCCACCGATGCTCGTTGCGTCGGGCGTACTGATCGAACGGGTGCTACCCGAGGAGAAGCGTGACCTGGCGGAGGCGGCGACGATGGGAACCTTCATCGGGATCTCCGTCGCCCTCTACCTCGAGGCACCGGGCCTGGGGCTGTTCTGGAAGCCGTTCGGCTCGAGCAACGGCCGCGACTTCATGGTCAACAGCGGGGTGTTCAGCGTGAACACCGACGAGGCCGGATGGAAGACCGATGTCGTCTCGGCTGCGATCTACGCCACCTACCCGCTGTTCCTGAAGCTCGGCCGACACATCGGGCGCCGCGGCACGGTCCGCGCGGTCGGGCCGCCAGCTTCCGGCGTCGACACCACACCGGGTCCTGTGAGCGTGACACCGGCACGCAACTGATGGTCACCCGCCCGGCGCGACGCAGCACCGAGGCGGTCTGCTCCGCGCTGTTGCCGCCCGAGGCCGGCGGACCGGTGCCCTTCGAGGTCGCCGACGATCTCGACCGCTACCTCGCGCAACTGCCACTGGGCATCGCCACGGGTATCCGTGCCGGCTTCGTCGGAATCGCCGGTGCAGCACGCGCCCTGACCCGTCGATCGCTTGTCGACCTCGATGTCGACGCTCGGACGCGCGTCCTCGAGCGCATCGCCGGGGTACGGCCCGAGCTCGCCATGGCCCTCGACAGCCTGAAGGCCGTCGTTCTCCTCTCCCACGGCGCCGGCGCCAACGCCGATGAGATGCACCGACGTGCCGTGCGGCTCCCCGTGGCCCGACCCGACGCGGAGATGACCATCACGTCCTCACTCGACGAGATGAGCGTGGTGCGCTGCGACGCGGTCGTTGTCGGATCCGGAGCAGGCGGCGCGTTCGCGGCCCGTAGCCTGGCGCGCGCCGGGCTCGAGGTGGTGATCCTCGAAGAAGGCCGCCGCTTCAGGGTTGCCGAGTTCCGTGACGGCCACCCCGTCGACCGCTTCGCCGGTCTGTACCGTGACGGCGGCACAACCGTCGCTCTCGGACGACCGCCGGTCGTACTCCCGATCGGCCGGGCAGTCGGCGGCACGACCGTGGTCAACTCGGGCACCTGCTATCGACCACCCGTCCGTGTCCAGCAGCGGTGGCGGGACGACTTCGGGCTCGCGATGGCCGACCCCGACGCGTTCGCCCCGTATCTCGACGACGTGGAGGAGACACTGCGCGTGGGTCCGGTCCCGCCACCGGTCATGGGAAGAAACGGCGAGCTTCTGCTCACCGGCGCGGCCGGGAAGGGCTGGAGCTCACACCCGATCACACGCAATGCCCCCGACTGCGTCGGCTCGTGCCAGTGCAGCATCGGCTGTCCGCGCAATGCCAAGTTCGGCGTACACCTCAACGCTCTTCCACAGGCCTGCGACGCCGGAGCGAGAATCATCTCCCATGCCCGCGTCGCCAGGGTGCTGCACGGTGACGGGCGGGCCACCGGCGTGGCAGTCAGGCGTCCCGACGGCTCGGCGCTCGAGGTGCACGCCGACACCGTCGTGGTCGCGGCGGGTGCTGCGGAGACCCCGGCGCTGCTGTGGCGCAGCTCACTGGGCAACCATCCCCGCATCGGGAGGAACCTGAGCCTGCATCCCGCGCTCGGCCTGGCCGGACGTTTCCCCGAGCCGGTGGTGGCCTGGGAGGGCGTGCTCCAGAGCGCGGCGGTCGACGAGCTGCAGCGCGAGCACGGCATCCTCATCGAGGCGACGGCCACACCGCCGGGCATGGGGTCGATGGTGCTCCCGGGCTACGGGCCCGAGCTCGTTCGCCGACTGGCCGACGCCGACCACGTCGGGGTGTTCGGGGCCATGATCGCCGACGAGCCGTCGGGTCGGGTCCTGG
Source organism: Acidimicrobiia bacterium (assembly GCA_041394025.1). Lineage (NCBI taxonomy): Bacteria > Bacillati > Actinomycetota > Acidimicrobiia > Acidimicrobiia bacterium. Next base: position 1,566,946 of record JAWKJA010000002.1, read on the forward strand.
GTCGACGGCTCGGTCGGCGGCTGCGTAGACCCGTGCTGCGCTACGACCTCAGCCGGCGTGACGCCGACCGGCTCGTGCAGGCGATGGGGGCCATGGGCCGTCTCATGTTCGCTGCGGGCGCCGAGAGCGTGTTCACGGCTCTTCCGAACGCAGCGTCGGTGCGCACCATCGCCGAACTCGACGACGCACTCGCGTCGGTCGACCCGCTGCACCTGCATGTGGCCGCGTTCCACCCGACCGGCACCGCAGGCGCCGGCTCCGACGACCAACGGTCGCCGGTCGACGAGACCGGTCGGCTCCGCGGTACCGACGGTGTGTGGGTGGCCGACGCCACGGTCCTGCCGAGCTGTCCCGAGGTGAACCCGCAGGTGTCGATCATGGCCCTCGCGCTGGCCATCGCCGATGAGATCGTGACCGAGGGATAAGAGGAGTAGGAGAGGTGAGCGACACGACGGGATCGACCGGGGGTGGCCGTGGGCTGACGGGCTTCGAGCGGCGGGTGCTGCGTGCCGTCTGCGACGCGATGGTGCCGCCCGGAGGGGCCATTGCCGAGGGGGCCGCGGAGCTGGGCGTACCCGAGCAGATCGAGCGTTGGATCGCCTCGTTCTCACCGTCCTCGCGCCGAATGATCCGGGCGATGCTGGTGGGCTACGACCTCACGCCGCTGCTGTCACGCCGCCCTCGGCCCTTCACCCGTCTCACACCGGCCGAACAGGGCCGGTGGGTCGACGCCAGCGCGCACTGTGCGAACCGCGCGCGGCGGGAGACGTTCACCGCGTTGCAGACGATCGTGCAGATCGCCTACGCCTCCCACCCCGAGGTCGTCGAGGTGATCGGGTACGACGGCTCCCCCCTCGTTCCGATGGAGGAGCCTGCCGAACCCGTCGAGCTCCCGATGAGCACCTGGCCCGATGTTCCGGCGTCCCTGGACGTCGACGTGGTGATCGTGGGTAGCGGCGCCGGCGGGGCGGTCGCCGCCGACACACTGGCCCGCGCCGGGTTCCGTGTCGCGGTGATCGAGGAAGGTGGCGCGTACCGGGCCGTCGAGGAGGCGCCCGACCGCCCGGTGGAGCGAATGCTGCGCCACTACCGCGACAACGGCCTCACCTTCGCCATGGGATCGCCGATGATCTCGCTGCCGATGGGCCGCGCCGTCGGTGGCACCACCACCGTGAACTCGGGGACGTGCTTCCGAACACCCGAAGACGTGCTGCACCGCTGGGAGCGCAGCGGGGTCACCGGTGTCTCACCGGAGGCCATGGCGCCGGTCTTCGACGAGGTGGAGGAGGTGCTCGGGGTCACCCCCGTGCCCGAGGAGGTGCTCGGCGCCAACGGATCCGTCGCCCGCCGTGGGGCCGAGGCTCTCGGCTGGTCCGGTGGACCCATCCGGCGCAACATCCGGGGTTGTCACGGCCATGGCGCCTGCGGGTTCGGCTGCCCGATCGACGCCAAGCAGGGCATGCACGTGACGTACCTTCCCCGCGCCGTCGCGTCGGGTGCGACGATCGTCGCCCACGCCCGCGTGCGCGAGATCACGGTCGAGGAGGGTCGGGCCGTCGGCGTGACGGCGGAGGTCCGCGATCCCGCGACCGGTGATCGACGGGGCGAGCTCCGCGTAAGGGCCCGCACCACCGTGCTCGCGGCCGGCGCGGTCCACACGGCGGCTCTGCTGATGCGCCAGAAGCTGGCCGGCTCCTCGGGTCAGCTGGGGCGGAACCTGGTCATCCATCCCGGCGCGGGTACCAGCGCCCGCTTCGACGAGGACCTCTCCGCATGGCGCGGCACGATGCAGAGTTGGTACGTCGACGAGCATCTGAACGACGGCGTGCTGCTGGAGGCCACGTTCCCCCCACCCGGCCTCGGCTATTCGGCCGGCTCGCTTCCCGGTTGGGGACGCCACAAGGATCTGTTCCGGCTGTACCCGCAGGTGGCGTCGATGGGTTCGATCTGCAGCGACGAGGGCAACGGCCGCGTGCACTCTGTGGGTGGCAACGCTCTCGTGCGATACGGGCTGTCGACGCGCGACGCCCTCCGTGTGCTGGAGGGCATCGCCCGGTCCGCCGAGCTGTTCTTCGCCGCCGGAGCGAGGGAGGTGTTCCCGATGCTGCCGGGGTTGGAGTCCATCTCGTCGCCACGGGAGGTCGAACACATCCGTCGTGGTCGTTGGAAGCGCTCGGAGATGCACGTCTCCGCCTATCACCCGATGGGCACGGCCCGGATGGGCGGTGACCCGTCGAGCTCGGTGGTCGACCCGTGGGGTCGAACATGGGACGTGCCCGGGCTGTGGGTACTCGACGGTTCCCTGCTGCCGTCGTCCACCCACGTGAACCCCCAGATCACCATCATGGCGATGGCCGCGCGCGGTGCGGCGCGTCTGGCCGACACCATGAGCTGACATGACGAGCAGCGCTGCGCAGCGACGGGTGCTGGTCGTGGTGAACACGACAGCGCGCGGCGGAGCCGCCGAGATCGTCGACGACGTGCAGCGTCGCTGCCAGGAGTCGGGCTGCACGCCCGTGACCCTCGCTCCGCCCGAACGCCGACGAGCCGTGAAGGAGATCCGCGACGCGCTGGCCGACGGTGGGCCGTGGTACGCCGTGATCGCCGTCGGTGGTGACGGCACTGTCCGCACCTGTGCCGAGGCTGCGGCGGGGCGAGACGTACCGGTGGCCATCGTGCCGGCCGGTACGGGCAACTCGCTGTACAGGGCCCTCTGGGAGGACCGTCCGTGGCCCGACGTGCTGGGCGACGCGCTCGGCGACTCGGTCCCCGGTGCTGCGGTCCGGGTCCGGGCGGTCGACCTGCTCAGGGTCACGGGCCGCACCTCGGGGACCGTGGCCACGGCGATGCTCGGAGCGACCGCCGGACTCGTCGCCGAGATCGTGCGCGTCAGCGAGGACCTGACCGACGTGTCGGGCAGGGAGCGGTACTCGGCTGCGATCGGACCCGCACTCGAGGCCCACACACCCTTCGGCGCCCGGGTCACTCTCGACGGGAACGTTCTCACCGAGGGCTCCGTGTCCCTGGTCGCGGTGGGTGGGTCCCGACACCGCTCGGGGACCCTCCCGTTGCTGCCCCGTTCCGTGCTCGACGACGGTCTGCTGGACGTGTGCGTGATCGGCGGCGTCGACCCGGACGCATTCATCGATCTGGCCGGAGCGGTGGCGGCGGGTGAGCACATCGGACGACCGGGAGTCGACTACGCGCAGGGGCGCGCCGTCGTCGTCGAGCGCACCGACGGCGGCCGGCTGCCCTTCGAGTCCGACGGCGATCTGTGGCCCGCAGCCGAGCACTCCGTCACGATCGAGGTGGCGGCCCCGGCGGTGTCGATGCTGGCGCCGCTGCAACCCGTCGCCGGCTGAGCCCCGTACCGGACCGGCAACCGGGATCAGGACAGCGCGGCGGTGAGCAGCCCGGCGACGTCGGCGGCGGTCAGGTCCTCGAGACGGGCGACCGCATCCGCCACCGACGCGGAGCCGCCGCAGGCCAGGAACTTCTCGCGCGTGAGCCGAGCGTGGTCGCGTCGCCCGGCGGGACCGATGGCACCGATGGGGATCTCACAGGACTCCTCCAGCACCCGACCGTCGGTGAGGTGCACCTCCACGCGGCCGCCGATCGCCTTGTCGGCGTTCGAGAAGTCGCGTGCGGGGGGTTCCAGGCCGGTGGCCAACTCGGTCGCCGGCTCGACTGCTGCCTCTCCTCCCTGGGAGACGAGCCACGCGCGGGCCCGTTCGGGTCCGGCCTGGCGCAGCGCCTCGCCGAGCGGAGCAGTGGCCAGGAGGGAGCGCCGTGTGATGTCGTCGTCGTGGTCGACCCGAACCTTGGCGGCCAGGTCCCAACGCTGCGGATCGTCGAGCTGTGGCGCGCAGAAGTCCCTGTGGGTGAGACCGCCGGTCAACAGGGCGGTGGCGACGCTGTAGCCCATCGAGAAGTTGAGAGCTGCGACACTCGAGTCGGCACCGTTCACGTAGGCGGCAGCGCGGGAGTCGACCACAAGCGTGAGGATGCCGGCGTGCACGACCACCTCCCGCACATCCTCGGCGCGCAACGCGGGAAGGGCACGCTGCAGAGCAACAGCGCAGTCGATGGCCGGGTCGAGGTACGCACAGCCCGGATACACCTTGAACGACGCGGTCTCGGTGTGCCACCACTCCCCGAGGCCGGCCACCGCCGCCTCGGGCAGCGGCTCGGTGGCGAAGCGGGCGAGGAAGCCCTCCGGGTGCTCGAGGATGTCGGGTGCACCCCGCAGCCCGGCGGCTGCGGCGTCACACGCGTCGAGGCCCGTGCCCACCGGCACCGACGCGGTGAACACCTTGGCGTCGCTGCCGAGAAAGGCGCGCTGAATCGCCCAGGGCGGGGCGGCGAGCGCCAGACCCCACGCGTTCACCCATGTCTCCGGAGGCGCGTGTTCTGCGTGGAGCCGGGCGGCCGGCGCTCCGACGAGGTGGGCGTGCGCGGCGGTCTGGCCCCGGTGGGGTCCGAGCGTGGCCGACGCGGTGACCCTGGCCGCGCACTCACCGGCAGCGATCACCGCCGCCAGCAGCGAACGCCCGTCGAGGTCGCAGGAGGCGGCGTAGGCAAGGGGCACGTTGACGGTGGAGTGGGTGACGTGACCGGCATAGACGGTGTCGTCGTAGTCGAGGGCCATGGTGAGCGAGGCCAGCACCGTCGCGCCACGGCGGGGATCGCGCTGCGTGGGCTCACCGAAGGCCGCCACGACCTTCCGACCGAGGGGATGGTCGAGAGCGGCGCGAGCTGCGGCGAGTTGGGAGAGCACCTGGCTTCGGGCGAACGCCACGACCCGGCCGGGTACGTCGTCGAGGGTCATCGTGGCCGCCCAGGCCGCAAGCTCCTCGGTGAGGGTCATCTTCGGGAAGCCTATGTGGCGTCGGCGAGGGGTACCGCGCGGAGCGGGTCGGCGAGGTCGGCGACGACTCCGCGCGCTCGGCGCTGCCTCGATGGTCCGGTCAACCGGGTGGACCGATCGAAATCGGGTCGCCACGAACCACCCGCCCGGGGCCGGTCACGTCGAGGTAGATGCCGAGATGGTTGGGTCGTGCAGCATTGAGCTCGTTGAGGGCTCCGAAGAGCTCGGGTTGACGGCGGAGCCCCCCGGGTTGGGCGCGTAGCGGCATGGCGCATCGAACCGTGGACTGCACAGCCTGCAGGCGTGCATCACCGATCTCCGCGACGAGACCGCACCAGGCATCCTCGACGAACCCGTCGTCCGCATCGACCCGCTCGTCGAGCTCGATGACGAGGTTCGGTCGGAAGCGACGGACATTCCAGTCGAGGTCGGGACGTCGGGCACGCGCGTGCTCGAGCGTCGCAGTGGTGATCAGGTGAACAGCACTCAGGTCGAGGAACGTGCCTTCGCGTACGGGGATGTCGTAGTAGTCGGCCTCGTCGTCGGGAGGGTCGAACGTCATCTGATACGACACCTCACTGTCTGGTGAGGGTTGAGCGAGCGCCACGGATCGGCCCAGCCACCGCGAGAGGTACCGGTTGGCGTCGGGCCCCTGGAGGTCCACCCGGGTGCCGTCGGGCAGTGTGATGGACGTGTCGTCAGCTCGTGCGTGCAGGAGCCGGGAGTACCGCTTGGCCGACATCAATCGTTGGGAGTCGAGATCGATCAGTCCCCACGCCCTGTCGCCCTCGATGCCATCGCGGCCGAGGTCGAGGTGGTCGACGTCGACACCCTGCATCGACTTGACGGGGTACCGCCAACATTCGGCAACCCTACCGACGACGGTCATCTCCCCTCCTCATCTCCCCTCCTCACCGTGCTTCGTTCGTGTCGCCGTCAGCATGACGGTTCTCGCGGGTTCGGAGAGACCCCTGACACCACTCAGTCGGGACCCCGTAGCCGGTGAGAGCTCAGCTCGTGCGCGCCGACGGTCAACGCAACGGTCCCCGGGAAGTCGGCGGGGTCACCGACGGGCGACTCGTCGAGGCGCACCCGCTGGATCGTCGAGACCGCGAGCTCGGTGGTGAGCTCGACAGTTCGGGTCTGACCGGTCGGGTTGAGCAGGCGGACGATGAACCCGTCGCCGTCATCCGTCGGCTTGAGAGCGCTGAGGACAACAGCGTCGTCGTGATCGTCATCGTCTGTTGCGCTCGTGAGGCCGAGCAGAGGACGACCCGCTTCGAGCACCGGATCCGGACCGGCGATCACTCCACGGAGCCCGGTCACAGCCCGCTCGACCGCACCGCTGCCGGCGCCGGTGAGCAGCACGAGTTCGCTGCGCTGCGCTCCGATGCACTGTGCGCCGGGTGCCTCCATCACCGGCCCGGCGGGCATCGGTCGACGGTGCAGGTCCCAGCGCGACAACCACCCCACGCAACGAACGAGGGTCAGCAGCAGGGTTCCGTCGGGTGTCACCTCCGCCTCGGGCAGGCCGGGGGCGGCCACGGTGAGCCCGTTGAGCGCGACATGGCCCTGTTGGCAGAAGGTCGTCGGCGCCGGGTGGATCCACGTGCTGTCATCGACCGGGTCGGTCGAGCGGGTGACGACGTCGAAGGTGCTCGCGGCAGAGAAGGTGGTGGTGGCGAGGCCCGTCGGGAACGTCAGCCGGAGCCGATGGTCCCGAACACGGTTGTCAATCGACACCGCGGCGTGAACGCCCTCGACCCCGGCGGCCAGGGTCAGCTCGACCTCGATCTCCACGTCGTCCGTGGCCGATTCCCGCTCGGCACGGTCGGCGTCGAGCCCGATCGGGAGGTCGAAGTGCCGGGTGACGGTGAGCCGCTGGATGCCGGACCCGTGCCGGCGGCGCACTACGGCCGTCCTCACGGGCTCGGGCACGACGGCGTCGCCGACCGGGTCGACGTCGTAGCTGTCGCCCCGATCCCCCCTGTCGGAGATGCCGAAGAGCCCGCTCCACTCCCCGGCGGCGGTGCGGAGGGTGATCGTGCCGTCGTCGGCCACGGTGAGTGTCCGCCCGTCGGCCTCGATCTCGTTGCCGTCGTCGATCCGGTCGGGTGCCGGTTCGGCGGGTTCGAGCCGGTACCGCCTGTACCCGAACGCGGGGACGTCGCGGGCGACGAACTCGACGTCGAGCGCCTGCTGGTCGGGGAGCCAGCGCACTCGCGCCGGATCGGTCGAGGCGACGACACGGACCGGCACGCCGTCGACGGTGAAGCCGAGGTCAGTGGTGGCGTGCACGAGCGAGTGGATGTCGGGTACCCCGAGAGTCATCGGAAACGCCGGGTGCGCGTCGAGCGCCACCCTCACGACACCGGTTGCCGGTTGTGGGGATCCGTTGAACGCAGCGACCTCCAGATCGTCGACCGGCGGGACCTCCCGGTCTGTGGAGCGTCCGGCGACACGGGCCAACAGCCGGTCGACCGTTTCGAGGGCCAAACCCTCGGCGTCGTCGTAGCGGGCTTCCATCCGGTCGTGGACCGCGTCGATCGAGCAGCCACAGATCGAGTCGTGTGCCTGGTTGAGCAACAGGGACCGCCACGCGGTCCTCACCGCCGGGCTCTCGTCGGCCAGGCCCAGCTCGCGCCCGAACGCCGTCCACGGCTCGACCCAGTTCTGGAGCAGCATCTCGATGCGTCGATTCCGGATCTTCAGTCCGGTGCGCGCCGACCAGACACCGGCCAGGAGATTGGCCGACCGGGCGCCGACGAGCTCGCCGGCGTACTCGGGACGCTCCTCGGGTGTCGTGGCCCCCTGCACCGCGTCGTCGAGGGTGCCGCGACACACGTCCGTGTCGAGTTCGGCCGCCAGCGGCTCCACCAGCGCGGAGATGCCGTCGTCGGGTCGCGTGTGATCGAAACCGTTCATCAGGATGACCGGGTCTTCGCCGGCGTCTTTCAGCCGGCGGGCGAGCTCCGCCAGTCCCGCCACGGCGTCGGTCTCGTCGGCAGGCGGCCTCGATGCGGCGAAGTAGCCGTCGGTCAGATGGAAGACGGGGATCGTGCTGCCGTCGGGGCCGCGCCACGTCCAGCGGGCGCCGAGCCGGTCGAACTCGTTGCCGTTGCCCCTCCAGTGGACGAACCCGGTCAGGCCGAATCCGTCGAAGAGCTGCGGAAACTGAGCCGGGTGACCGAACGAGTCGGGTACGTAGGCGACCGAGGACACCGCACCGAACTCGTCGGCCGCGCGGCGCCCCTCGAGCAGGTTCCGCACGTGGGCCTCACCCGACGGGAGCAGCGAATCGGGCTGTACGAACCATGGTCCGACGACCAGCCGTCCGTTTCGGATGGCGTCGACCAGCTCGTCACGGCGCTGCGGTCGCACGACGAGATAGTCCTCGAGAATGACCGTCTGACCGTCGAGAAGGAAACGAAAGGCGGGATCGGACGCAACCAGGTCGAGCACCCGGTCGATCGAATCCACCAACCGGGCCCGGAACGCCTGCATCGTGCGGTACCACTCGCGGTCCCAGTGGAAATGGGAGACGAGCACCACCCGACCTGCACCGACTGACGGCGTCGTGGACACCGAGTCATCCTCCACGATGAGAGCCTACGGGTGCGGTGCCCGACGCCCGGAGCCGTGGAGACCGACCAAACAGCCGGGGTCCTCACTCTGTATCGCCGTCATCGTCGTCGGCCCGGGAGTCCCCGTCCGTCGGCACGGGACCCTTCGGATTGGTGCCCGTCCGGGCGGCCGTACAGAATCCACGGAACCGATCGAAGGGGAATCCGATGACCATGGACGAGCACCCGGCGATGATCGCCGCACGCGACTCGTGGGCCGCGGTGCAAGCCGGCGACAAGGACGCCTGGTTGGCACTGATGGCCGACGACGTGGTGATCGAGGATCCCATCGGCGAGGCTCCGACCAATCCCACGGGCCTCGGTGCCCGGGGCAGGAGCGAGGTGGGCGAGTTCTTCGACACCAACATCGGACCCAACCGGATCGCCATCGACGTGCACACCTCGAGGGTGGCCGGCAACGAGTCGGCGCACCACATGACGCTCACGACCACACTGGCGGACGGCACGAAGGCGGTCGTCACGGGCCTGTTCGCCTACCGGGTGAACGAGGACGGCCTCCTGGCCAGCCTGCGGGGCTGGTGGGGGATGGACGACATGACGTTCGTGGCGCCGGGCACCGAGGCCGACGAGACCGGTAGCTGAGCGGTGCGGTTCACATTCGCCGACGCCATGGTCGACCCGGCGTTCCTGCGCCCTCTGGCCGTCGCCGCCGAGGAGGCCGGCTACGACGGCTTCGTCGTGCCCGACAGCATCTGCTACCCGGAGGTCTCCGACTCCACCTACCCGTATTCGCCCGACGGCACCCGCGAGTTCCTCGAGGACAAACCCTTCCTCGAACCGTTCTCGCTCATCCCCTACCTCGCGGCCGCCACGACGACGCTGCGCTTCACCACGTTCGTGGTGAAGCTCCCGGTTCGCCATCCGGTGCTCGTGGCCAAGCAGGCGACCAGCGTCTCGGTGCTCGCCGACGGACGCTTCGCCCTGGGTGTCGGGGTGAGCCCGTGGCCCGACGACTACGAGATCCTCGACGTCCCCTGGGAGAAGCGGGGGCAGCGGATGGACGAGGCCATCGACATCATCCGCGGCCTCAGCGCCGGCGGGTACTTCGAGCACCACGGCGAGATCTACGACGTGGCCTCCGTCAAGATCTGCCCGGTGCCCGACCGGCCGGCCCCCATCCTCGTCGGCGGCCACAGCGACGCCGCGCTGCGCCGGGCCGCCCGGCGAGGCGACGGCTGGCTCCACGCCGGCGGCGGGCCGGAAGACCTCGCCGACCTGCTCCCCAAACTCCGGCGGTTCCGCGACGAGGTCGGACGCTCCGACGAGCCCTTCGAGACCCACGTCATCTCGCTCGACGCCTACACACCCGACGGCATCGCCCGTCTCGGGGACCTCGGGGTCACCGACGTGATCGTCGGCTTCCGCGACGCCTACCAGCCCGGCCCCGACACCCAGACCCTCGACGAGAAGCTCGACGCCCTGCGCTGGTACGCCGACGAGATCATCGCCGACGTCAAGGCCTAGCTGTCCGGTCCCCTCGCTCCTCGCGCACCCATTCGGCCACACCCTCGAGGAAGCCCTCCGGGTCGTCCGCCTTGGCGCGCGCCAGGTCGGCGAAGTAGTCGGGGACGTAGGTGATCAGGGCGTCGGACTCCAGCGGCTCCAGCACCGCGGCAGCCGCATCCTCCACCGGAATCGGATCCACGGGATTGGCGAGGTCGTCGTTGTCGGGCACGTCGAAGAGCGGCGTGTCGACAACACCGGGATGCACCACGTGGACACGCACACCTGTGCCGTCGAGATCCACGTCGGCCGTCTCGGACCACACCGCAAGGGCGGCCTTCGAGGCGTTGTAGGCGCTCTCACCCGGCGAGCTCAGGACGGCCGCCACCGAGGCCACGTTGACGATGCGGCCCTCGCCGCGCTCCATCATGGCCGGGAGCAACGCCAACGCGAGGCGGACGGGGGTCAGGTAGTTGATGCGCATGACCGCGTCGACCTCGCCGGGCGTGAGACGGGTCACGTGGCGACGTTTGGGGATCCCGGCGTTGTTGATCAGAACGTCGACGCCACCCAGGCGCTCGGGAAGATCGTCGATCATCGCGTCGGCCTGCGCGGTGTCAGCGAGGTCGCCCACCCACATCTGCGAGCCCGGCGTGTGACGCCGGCAGCGTTCGAGGACCGCGGCCAACTCCGTTTCCCGGCGGGCGACGATGCCCACGCGCGCACCGCGACGGGCGACTTCCACGGCCACGGCCGCGCCGATACCCGACGATGCCCCCGTGACGAGGACGCTCCGGTCCGACAGCTCGAACGGCATCCTCTGTTCCTCCCGTCCGTCGTGTGCGCGTCGACCAGGACGCTTGCCGCCGGAACATACCGCAGGTATGTTGCCGAGAGCGCCCGGCGAACAGGTCCGTGCATGAGAACTTCCCGCAGTAGGACCACCCCACGCGCCGAAGTGTCCCGCCGACCGGGCACGGCCTACCGATGAAGAACCGCCTCGCGAGCAGAGTGGCTCTCGGTCTGGGCTCCGTCGCGGTGGCGGCCGGTGCGCTGGCCACGGTGAGGCTCAGCCGCTTCTACCACGACCTCTCGTTCGAGACCGCCGAGGACGAGCGCATCGTCGCGGAGACCGACGACGGCTGGCAGCTCTCGCTCTTCCGGTACGCCGCGAAGGGACGCGCCCGGCCGTTCCCGGTGGTCGCCGGGCACGGCTTCGCCGGCAGCCACCTCATCTGGGACCTCACCGCGCAGACGAGTCTGGCGAGATTCCTCGCCGATGCCGGTTTCGACGTCTACACGGTCGACATCCGCGGCCGGGGAGACAGCAGGCCGGTCGGTGGCTCCGTCGCCGATGCGCAGTGGAGCTTCGACGACATCGTCCACCACGACCTTCCAACCGCCGTGGCGGAGGCGTGCACGCGGTCTGGCTCCGAGCAGGCGTTCTGGATCGGGCTCGAGATGAGCGGGCAGGCGCTGTACGCGGCTGCCATCTCGGGGACCACCGACGGGCTGCGCGGGGGGATCACCTGCGGTGCTCCGGCTGTCACGCCGTCGTCGGCCCGTGTCCCGGGGGTGAGCGCACCCCCTCGTTCGCGCCGCAACGGCCGGATCCCCTTCCGTGCCGGATCGCGTGCCGCCGGACCGCTGCTCGCTCTGACACGTTCCCGCCAGCTCGAGTCGAGCTTCCGACCGGGCAACTCGGATCCGGTCGCCGTCGGGCGCTACCTCTACAACGGGGTCCCCGACGAGTCCGAGGTGCTGGCCGACCAGTTCACCGACTGGGTCGACCACGGGACGATGCGCAGCCTCGATGGAGCGACGGTGTGGAGCGAGCGCCTCGACGAGGTCACCCTGCCGGTTCTGGTCATGGCGGGGGCACACGACCTGCAGCGACCCGCCGAGGCGGTGCGGGCCACCTTCGACCGGCTGGGGTCGTCCGACAGGACCTACGTCGAGGCGGGCACCGACGGCGGCTTCTCCGTCGATTACGGCCACGACGATCTCGTGGCCGGCCGCAGGTCACGCGCCGAGATCTTCCCCCGGATCTCCGCCTGGCTGGATGCTCACTCCTGAACCGATTCGATGACGACACCGACGAGGAAGGGACACACGTTGTGAAGGGCGACTGGAGGACCCGTAGCTTCTGGCTCGAGCACCGTGACTACACCCCCGGCGAACGCCTCGACGGCGACGAGACCGCTGACGTCGTGATCATCGGTGGTGGTTTCACCGGGCTGTGGTCGGCGATCTGCCTCAAGGAGGCGGACCCCGCAATCGAGGTGACCGTTCTCGAACAGAAGGTCGTCGGCTTCGGCGCCAGTGGCCGCAACGGTGGCTTCGCCATGACCCTCGTCGGGCGGAACATCCATCAACTCGCCAAGATGGTCGGTGACACGCAGGCGCAGGCCACGTACCGGGCGATGCACACCGCCATCGACGACATCGAGCGCTTCGCCTCCGACGAGGGGATCGACGCCGACATCTGGCGCTCGGGCAACCTCACGGTGTCCAACGGGCCCGAGCAGGACATCCGGATCCGCCAGGATCTCGACGCCGCGCAGCGCATGGGCCTGCCCTTCACACCCCTCGACGCGGACCAGGTGCAGGACTACGCGCAGAGCCCGACGTTCCGGGTCGGCCACTTCGAGGATCAGACGCTCATCCTCGACCCTGCCGCCCTCACACGGGGCCTGGCCGACGCCGCCCGGCGACGGGGTGTGAGGATTCTCGAGTTCACGCCGGTCGACACGATCGAGGACATCGGAGGCCTGCGGGTCGAGGCCCGTACGCCGTTCGGCACGGTGCACGCCGACCGCGCCGTGGTGGCCACCAACGCCTACGCCCACTCCATCCCGGAGCTGCGCCGCTTCATCTTCACGATCTACGCCTACATCACGCTCACCGAGCCCCTCACGCAGGAGCAGTGGGACAAGGTCGGGTGGGCGTCGCGCTGCGGGATCGAGGACAAACGGATCATGGTCCACTTCACGCGGCCCACCGCCGACGGGCGGATCCTGTGGGGTGGGCGCGACGCCCCCTTCATGCCCTCGGGCCCGAATCCACGCCACGACCGCAACCCACGTCTCTTCGACCGCCTCGAGGAGACGTTCCGCTGGACGTTCCCGCAACTCGACGACGTCGCGATGGACCGTGGCTGGGCGGGCCCGGTCTGTGGGACCGTCGACTGCATCGCGTCGGTGAACTGGCTGCGGGGTGAGCGCATCCTCTACGCCCTCGGGTACGCGGGCCACGGAGTGGGCCCCAGCCGCCTCGTCGGTACCATCGTCCGCGACATGCTGCTCACCGACGGCACCGACCTCACCGCGCTGCCCTTCGTCGCCAAGAAGCCGGTCCCCCTTCCGCCGGGGAGGGTGCTGCGGCGCCTCATGCTCGACACCTCCCACCGGGTGCTCATCGGCGTCGACGAGCACCCCGAGCGGGCCGAGCAACCGCTCGGGCGACTCGCTCTGAAGATTCTCCAGTGACGACCGCGACCACGACCGACCGGAGGACCACCCGTGCCTGAGCTCCTCGGCTCGGCTGTCTACTGGATGGAGACGTCCCGGCGCGACCCCCGCCCGACGATCCGCGGCCACCACGACGCCGATGTCGTCGTCGTGGGTGGCGGCTACACCGGGCTGTGGACCGCCTACCACCTGCTCGCAGCCGACCCCTCGCTGCGGATCGTCGTTCTCGAGGCCGAGACGATCGGCTTCGGCGCGAGCGGGCGCAACGGCGGGTTCGCGATGACGCTTCTCGACATGAGCCTGGCGCTGCTGCGGCGCAACCACGGCGACGACGCCGCCCGTGCCGCGCACCGGGCCGTGGCCACATCGGTCGAAGAGATCGGTGCGACGATCCGCGAGGAGCGCATCGACTGCGAGTGGCGCCACGGTGGGCTCATGGTCGTCGGAACGAACAGGGCGCAGCTCGAGCGTGTGGAACTGGACCTGCGTGCCGCCGAGGAGCTGGGCCTCGACGGTTTCACGCGACTCAGCCGCGACGAGGCACGCGCCGAGGTCGACTCCCCCACCTACCTCGGAGCGTTGCGCGAGGACCACTGCGGTGTGCTGCACCCCGCCAAGCTGGCTCACGGCCTCGCGGCTGTCGTGGAGGAGAAAGGTGCCGGTGTCTTCGAGCGGTCACCCGTCACCGACATCGTGGAGTCGGGCACGGGCCTCCGGGTCGAGACACCGTCAGGCAGCGTCAGCGCCGACCAGGTGGTGTTGGCGACCAACGCCTGGGCGGCACACCAGCCCTGGGTGGGTCGCACCGTCGTTCCCCTCTACACCTACATCGCCCTCACCGAGCCACTCACCGACGACCAGTGGGCCTCGGTGGGCTGGGAGAGCCACTGCGGTGTGGAGGACAAGCGCAACTACGTCCACTACTACCGCCGCACGGCCGACGGCCGGATCCTGTGGGGCGGCAGCGACGGCATCGTGCACTACAGCGGTCGTATCACCGCGCGCCACGACCGCAGCGCCCGCACCTTCGCCCGGTTGCGCTCCACGTTCCACCGGACCTTTCCGCAGCTCGACACGCTGCGTTTCACCCACCACTGGGGTGGGCCCGTCGCCGTCACCGTCGACTTCGTGCCGACCTTCACGACGCTCCTCGACGGTCGTCTCCACACCGGTGTGGGCTACAACGGCCACGGCGTGGCGCCCAGCCACACCGGTGGCAAGATCCTGCGCGACAAGGTGCTCGGCCACCACAGCGAGCTCACCGAGCTGTGCTTCGTCGACCACCCCGTCGCCTCGTTCCCACCGGAGCCACTCCAGTGGGTCGGTGCGGAGCTGAGCAGGAGGGCGCTGCTGCGCCAGGACGCCCGCAACGACGCCGGCAGGGGTGGCGGTGAGATGGAGCCGCTGATGATGAAGGTGCTCCGGGGCCGCTCTGCAAACGTCGACGGTTCGAGTCGCTGACGACGCTCCCCCTGCAACGGTCGCGCACTTCGGGCGGCCGTGGGCAGAATCATCGTTCTGCCCGGCTTGTCGGCGACCCCGACGTGCACTTCTACTTCGCCCAGCAACGTGGTGACGACGACACTGCACCCGAATACTGACCGGTGGTGGGGTCGAGGTCAGGAGTGGCGGGGCCGGCGCCGGGCTCAGCCGCTTCGGGTCGCGACCTCCAGGTGGAGGCGGCAGCCGGCCGCGCGGGGGTCGCGGGGTACAAGCCGGTCGACGACGACACGGCCGTCGGTCGCGGCGGCGATGCCCTCGGCCATGCCGAGGTGAAGGGAGCAGACCGTGTCGGGATCGGCGAGCGCGGCCGCCTCGAACGGGCACGCCTGCAGCGCCACCTCGCATCGGTCGCCGGTGTGCACCACGAGGGGATCGAAGCCCTGACGGGCCATCGCCTGCACCATGACATCGAGCGGCTCGGCGTCGTCGTCGACGGGACCGGCGATGTCACCGCCGGCTCTCCTGCCCACATCGACCGGGCTGTCGCCGGTGCGCACCACGGTGGTGAGCAGGACCGCCAGCCGCTCGTAGGGGCCGACCGCCCCCCACCGGCTCTCGGTGGTCGGTGACACCGAGTAGAGAAGGCGGGGCCGACCACGCCCGGAGCTCTCCGCCGTCGCCTCGTCGACGAGCTCGGCCGCGACCAGGTGGGCGAGGTGGTGACGGATGCTGTTGTGGTTCAGATCGAGGTGCTCGGTCAGCTCGGCGACGTCGACCGGACTGTCGGCGTCGGCGAGGTACCGGAAGATGGCGTAGCGCGTGGGGTCGCCGAGGGCACGAGCCTGAACCTGGAGCGGCACCGTCAGACCTGCCGGAAGGTCACACGCCAGTTGGTGTCGTCGAGCTGCTCGGCGTCGTGGGTGAATCCCTGCTCGCCGAGGACCCCCTCGAGGGGCACGGGCTCGAACGGCGCGTAGACGACGAGAACCTCGCCGTCGCCGATCTCTCCCGCGGCGGCCATGATCTCGGCGAAGGGCTCACCGCCCTCGGCCAGGGTCGGTCGCGCGTCGACGACGCGTGCCCGGCTCGTGATGTCGATCTCCCACTCCTCGGGCCCGCTCTCGACGTACTCCCAGACGAAGTGTCCGGGGCGGGTGGCGTCGAGCTGATAGCGCAGCGGTGCGGGGTCGTGGTCGTTGACGAGCCGTAGGGTCTCGCCGAGGGTCAGATCGTCGAGGCGCTCGAAGATGGTCTCGTGGCGCACCTTCGGCGGCATCGGCCGCACATCCAACGTCTGCATGGTTCCTCCCGTTCGGGCGTCGACCCTCGGACCGTAATTCTTCTAACATACACTAGAACAAATCACGGAGAGGAGCCCCGTGTCCGTCCAGACCCCACCGACGCAGCCGCCCGGCGCCGTCGCGGGCGCACCGTTCGTCCCCGGTGGGGCCGCCGTGGTGCCGCCGCCCTCGGTGCCGCTGGGCTTTCTCGCCGCCGCCGGTGCGGGGCTGTCCGCCTTCGGGCTGGTGGCCTGGTGGGGCGCCGACTGGATCGTGACCTGGCCCGCGGCGACCGAGGCGGTGGCCGCCGTCCACGTGGGTGTGCTCGCCTTCCTCACCACCGCCGTACTCGGCGCCGTCCACCAGTTCGCCCCGGTCGTCGCCCGGCGGCCGCTCCGGTCGATCCCGATGGCGCGGTTGACGCTCGTGGGCATGGTGGCGACCGCTGTGATCCTCCCGACGGGCTTCGGCCACGGCCCCGAGTGGCTCGTGGCCGCAGGCGGCGTGATCGGAGCGCTCGCGGTGTCGCTGGCCGCCTGGAACCTCTCCGCGCCGCTCGCTGCTCGCGACGGCGGTGTTCCGCTCGCCGGACTGAGGTTCTCGGTGACCTTCCTCGTGCTCACCGTCGCGTTCGGTGTCGTCTACGCATTCGATCGCCAGACCGGCTGGTTCCCGCTCGTGTCACACCGTGTACTGGCCCACGCCCACCTCGGGCTGCTCGGCTGGCTGGGGCTCACCCACGTCTCGGTCGCCGAGAAGCTCTGGCCGATGTTCCTGCTCGCCCACCGGCCGCGGGCGCGCGCCGGTGCATGGGCGGTAGGCCTCCTCGCCGCCGGGGCTCCCGTGCTCACCGTCGGTCTCCTCTTCGCGTGGGCGAATGTGGCGTGGCTCGGCGGCCTGATCGTCTCCGTCGGCCTCACCTGCCACCTCGCCTCGCTCGCCGCGGTCGTCCGGCACCGCCGACGGCCCCTCGAACTCCTGCACGCGTTCCTGTTCGCGTCCGCTGTCTTCCTGGTCGTCGCCGCCCTCCTGGCGGCCACAGCCGCCCTCGCGTCGGTCGACCCGGCGGAGCGTGCCCGGCTGGTCGCCGCCGAGATCGCCGCCCTGATCGCCTGGCTCGGCCTCGCCGTGATCGGCCACGTCCACAAGATCGTGCCCTTCATCGCCTACACGTCGCTGCGTGCACGCGGCGTCACCACCGCGGCGACCGGTCGACCGCTGCTCTTCGGCGACCTGTTTCACCACGGCGCCGCCCGGCTCACCTTCGCGGGGGCCACCGCCGGCTTCGCGCTGGTCATCGCCGGGATCCTGGCGGACTCCGCTCCCGTCGTCGCCATCGGCGCCGTCGCCGTGGCGGCCACCGGTGTCCTCGTCACCACCAACCTCGCGAGCGGCCCGCTCCGGGCTGCTCGCACCGCATCAGAGCCTGCCCCGAGGGAGGTCACATGAAAAGGCCCGTACCGACCCCCGAAACGCTCCACGCCCGACAGGCGACCGAGCGGTCCGCTCGAGCCGTGGAGGTGACACACTCGTGAGCGTGCCACCGGGTGTCGACCAACAGCCCGACAACCGCCGCGATACCGCCCTCGCTGCGCTCGGCAACGTCTGGGACCCCGAGCTCGGCCTCGACGTCGTCTCCCTCGGGCTCGTCTACGACATCCGCGTCGACGGCAACGCCCTCGAGATCGACATGACGCTCACCACCCCGGGCTGTCCCGTGTCCGAGCAGCTTCCCGCCGAGGCGGAAGCGGCCGTGCGCAACGCGGTTCCCGACGCCGACGTGACACTGAACATCGTGTGGGACCCACCGTGGACACCCGAGCGCCTCTCCCCGGCGGCCCTGGAGCAACTCGGTTTCAGCCGTCCCCGATGAACGGCGTCGCATTCGCCGGCCCCGGAGCAACCGTGGACCGACAGGTCTCACAGGGTGTACATCGGACGTCGACGAGCGTCGAGTCCGCACCGCGAGCTCGGGAGGTGGGATCGTGAGCACCGAGGTCCGACACAACGCCGACGCCGACCGGTTCGAGGTCTTCTTCGACGGGATGCTCGCCGGGAGGGCCGAGTACGTCGACCGTTCGGGGCGCTGGGTGTTCACCCACACCGAGATCGACGACGCCTACGAGGGGAAGGGGCTCGGCTCCGCCCTGGCGAAGGGGGCCCTCGACGAGGTCCGCCGTCGGGGCGACCGGGTCGTTGCGCTGTGTCCGTTCCTACGCGGGTGGATCGACCGCCACGACGAGTACGGGGACCTGGTCGACGAGGAGATGGACACCGAGCTGCGGTAGCGCCGCTTGCGGCCATTGGGAGATCACGATGGACACACCACGATTCAGCGGGCTACGGATCGAGTCGTCGCCCGACGACCCTGTTGCAATCCTGGTGCTCGACCGACCCGACAACCTCAACGCCCTGTCGCGCGTCCTCCTCGCCGAGCTGACCCGTGCCTGCCGGTGGCTCGACGACGAGGACCACATCAAGGTGGTCGTCGTGCGCGGCGAGGGACGCGCCTTCTCTGCCGGGTTCGATCTCGGCGACTTCGCCGGTCCCTCGGATGGGATGTCGGTGCGCGACACGGCCGATCTCGGCCGGGTAGCCGCCGACGCGCTCACCGACGTGCGCGCCCTCACCATCGCGTCCATCCACGGCCACTGCGTGGGCGGCGGGCTGGTGCTCGCAGCGTCGTGCGACCTGCGGGTCGCAGCAGACGACACCCGGTTCTCCATCCCGGAGGTCGACCTCGGGATACCACTGGCGTGGGGCGGCATCCCCCGCCTCGTGCGCGAGTTGGGCCCCGCCGTCACCAAGGAGCTGGTCCTGACCTGTCGGCCCTTCGACGCGGCCGAGGCACGGGCGCTGCGCTTCGTGAACCGGGTGGTCCCGGCGGAGGACCTCGATCGCACCGTCACCGCCCTGGCCACCGAGCTGGCGGCCAAGCCGACGTTCGCACTCCGGACGACCAAACAGCAGGTCAACGCCGTCACCGAGGAGATCGCCGGAACCGGGCGCAGCGCTGCCGACGCCGACGCCGTGGTCAGCGCGGTGAGCGATCCCGAGTCGGTCGAGGCGTCCCGCCGCTACCTGGCGACGCGTTCCCGTTCCACCACCGAAGCACCGTCGTCAGGTCATTGACACTGGTCGGTGAGCAGCCTGTCGAGCTTGCGGTAGCCCTCTTGCACACCGACCTCCATCCCGCTGGCGACGAAGGCGTCGCGGGCCTCGAAGCTCTCGACGAGAGAGGTGGCGGTGAGTCGGCACCGCCCGCCCGGCAGGTCCTCGAGCACGAGACGCTCCAGCGAAACGGCGTCGGGCCACGGCTCGTAGGTGAAGGTCTGGACGATGAGCTCGCCGGGGCGTACCTCGTGGAAGCAACCCCGGAACCAGTGCTCCTGGCCGTCGGCGGTGCTCACGTAGCGCCACTCCCCCCCGTACGGCAGTCCCACCGGTCGACCCGGCTCGACTCGAGGCTGTCGGGCCCGACCCACCGCACGAACAGGTCGGGGTCGGTGTGGGCCCTGTACACCGCCTCGGCGGGCGCATCGAACTCGCGGACGATCCGCACCGCCGGGACATCGGTGTCGACGGTGATCTCGGCTTCGTGGGTCGTGGTCTCGGTCATGACGTGGCCTCCGTGTGGGTCGGGTCGTTGGCGTCGAGGTCGGTGAGAACGGTGTCGAGTCGCCGGTAGCGGGCCTCGACCTGCTCGCGGTAGCGCGCGGCCCACCGCGACATCAGGTCGAACACCTCGGCTTCGAGTCGTACCGGACGGCGCTGTGCCTCGCGGCGGCGCGACACGACCCCGGCGTCCTCGAGCACGGCCAGGTGCTTGGCGACGGCCTGCACCGACATGTCGTAATGCTCGGCCAGCTCGCTCAACGTCGTCTCGCCGTCGACCAGACGCGACACGATGTCGAGCCTGGTCCCGTCGGACAGCGCCGAGAACACGGTCGCCACCGCCTGGTCGGACACCTGTCCTCCTCAACCTGTCGGTTGAGAACAAGGTACGCCCGACCTCCCGCCATTGTCAACCCACTGGTTGAAAGAACTCATGGACGTCCGGGCGGGCCGGATCGGTCTGGTCGGGCCAGTGACTGCGGAAGATGTCGAAGGTTCTCCGGCCGAAGAGGAACGCGTCGGCATGGCTCGTGAGCTCGGTGACGAACTCGCCGGCGGCCGGGTCGGCGAAGGGCGCCTGCCGGCCTCCGTGGTCGAAGGCGTCGCTGGGGTCCTCCTCGGGTCCCCCGGGCGCCTGCATCACGCCATCGAGGGTCAGGAAGGTCTGAGCGGTGAGCTTCATGGCGCCCCTGCCGTCGGCTTGGGTGCGGAACGGCCCCGTCAGCTCTCGTAGCGCAGAGGTACAGCGGCCTCCGACGAGTGGACGTGGAACGTCAGGCTCTCCTCGATGTAGAGGTCGACCGTGTCCTGATCGGCCGCGTCGAAACCGATCGAGAAGTCCTGGCCGCTGTAGAGCTCGAAGTCGTCGCCGCGCATCGACACGACGACGGCACCGTCGACGGCGGGCGCGTAGACCACGGGTCCTTTGAGGATGAGACGGAGTCGCTCGAGCACCGGATAGCCACCGTCCTCGGTGGTCTCGAGGATGCCGGCGTAGCAGCGTGGGCCGAGAGCGATGCCGTAGGGCCCTTCGACCCCTGCATCGCGCAGCGACGCCACCGCGGATGCCGCCCACGTCGGATAGCTCGCGAAGTCGTCGCTCAGGGCAACCGGCTCGTGCGGGGAGGCCTCGGCGATGCCGATGATGTCACCGGCTGCGTAGCCGTGGAAGACGGCCTTGTCCTCCGCGGCGGCGATGCTGCGCGCCGCATCGACGACGGGGCCGAGGTCGGGTGAGATGTGGCCACGGTCGATGGCGTCGAGTTCGGCGCGCTGCAACGTGAACGACACCCGCAGCTCGACATAGGTCTGCACGTTGCGCTTGGCGCCCGTGACGCCCTCGACGGGCTCCTCGTCGAGAGGCTCGACGGTGCCGAGCGTGACGGCCGCCGACGCCCACCCGCCAGGGCCGCTGAAGTCGACGAGGCGGCGCGCCGCGAGGAAGTTCTCGAGCGAGCGCTGTGCCTCGGTCTCGATCTCACTCCACGCGGCGTCGGTGATCGGCGCCAGCTCCCGAAACAGATGGTTCATCGGTTCTCCTTCGTGACTACATCGGCCTTGAGGTCTCCGATGCCCAGCGAGCCGTCCCCGGAGGACTTCCCGCCCGGCGTCTCCTCTCCCGCACCACGGCCGGTGCCCTCGACGGACTCCTCGACCTCGGTGACGGGCTCATCGGTGAAGAGGTAGGTGCGCAGGTTCTCGTCGAGCACCGCGTCGCGACGACGTAACCACTCGAGGGTCATCGCCGCGTGCTCCTTCTCCTCGTCCCGGTTGTGGGCGAGCACCTCGGCCAACTCCGAATCAGCGGTCGCGCTGACACGCTGGTCGTACCAGTCGACGGCTTCGAACTCCTCCATGATCGACACGATCGCCCGGTGGCGGTCGATGACCTTCTCGTCGAGTTTCTCGACGGGCTCGTGGTAGCCCTCGTGCGCCATGGATCTCCTCCTGTCTGGCAGCGGCCAGGAACGTCGAGCCGACTCCCCACCCTACCGACCCCGTAGCGCCGGGGTCGTGGCGTGATCCATGGCGTCGGACCCCTGGCGCGCTGTCGCGCCGGCGCCCGACCGCACGGACGTCTCGAAGGGGTACGGTCCCGGGATGGCCACGGCGCGCTATGTGGCGCTGCTACGCGGGATCAACGTCGGTGGGCGCAACAGCGTGCCGATGGCCGATCTGCGTGCGGCGTTCGAGTCGGCGGGTCACACCGATGTCCGCACATACATCCAGTCCGGCAACGTGCTGTTCTCATCCGACTCACCACGCGCGCAACTCGAGGACGCTGTCGAGACGGCGCTGCGCGAGCAGTTCGGGGTTACCGTCGTCGTGCTGCGCTCGCACCGGCAACTCCGCAACGTCGTGGCAAGAGCCCCGGACGGCTTCGGCTCCCGGCCCGGCACGCACCACTCCGACGTCATGTTCCTGAGGGAGCCACTGACGAGCCGACGGGTCATGCGCGTCCTGGAACGGCGGGAGGGCGTCGACCGGGCGTGGCCCGGTACTGGGGTCGTGTACTTCGAACGCCTCAGCGCGCGTCGAACGCAAAGCCGGATGAGTCGCATCACCGACACGGCGGAGTACGCGCGGATGACGATCCGGAACTGGAACACGACAACGAAGCTGCTGAGCCTCCTCGACGAATCCCGGACAGGCTGACGTCGAGGCCACAAGGGGAACTGGGGGCGAAGCAGCGGCCGCAATGTCGTTCGTCGTCTACATGTGGTGTTCCGGATACGCATGAGGCCACACAGGCAGACGAAGAGGGCTTGGTTCCGGTCCGCGCAGGTCGGGATGAGGAGCGCGAACCATCATGGGATACCGGCGTGCTGCACCACGACGGGGTCGTGACAGCTGATACACCGCGTTGCCACGCCTTGCCCAGATGGTGGACATGATGCGGCGGCGCTATCGTCCGCCGGATCGTCTGCGGCGCCCGGCGGAGTCCGGTAGCCCACGCGGCGGATGGACCATGGCCGGGGAGATCCGGTGGGGGCACGATGACAAGGTTCCTCGCGGTGGCCGTCGTGCTCGCGACGACGTCGACCGTCGGCGCGGGAGTCGCCGGTGGTGGTACCTCCGAGCCCGCGGCCCCGGTCACCGGTGTGCTGGCCGGCCACACCGTGAGCGGAGAGCCGATCCCGTGCACACCGCGGCCCGAGGGCGTCCGGGTGTGCCACGGCGACATCGCAGTACCCGACGGCGCCGATCTCCGTCTCGAGAGCTTCGACGGCACACCGCTATCGGTGTACGTCACCCTCCCACCGCCGCCCGAGTCGGGTGTCGACGGTGACTACCCGCTGGTCGTGCAAAGCCATGGTTGGGGCGCGACACCCTCGGGGCCCGACGACACGCAGTACGGCGGTCCCACCGCTCTTGCGTGGGCGGCCAAGGGCTACGCCGTCGTGCAACTCACCGCACGAGGCTGGGGGACGTCGTGCGGCACCCAGGAATCACGCGACCTGAGCCCCGACGCGTGCGAACGTGGATACATCCACCTCGACGACGTCCGCTACGAAGCCCGCGACGTCCAGCACACGATCGGTCTCCTGGTCGACGAGGAGATCGCCGATCCCGATCGGATCGGGCTCACGGGTGAGTCGTACGGCGCCGGAGCCTCACTGGCGGTGGCGACGCTCGGCGACCGCGTGGTGGAGGAGGATGGGTCGCTGAGCCCGTGGACGAGTCCCGACGGCACCCCGCTCCGCATCGCCGCCGCCGTCCCGCTCTTCGGCTTCTCCGATCTGTTCTACGCACTGATGCCGAACGGACGGACGCTCGACGCGCAGGTGGTCTCCGTGAGCGACGACCTGTCGCCGGCGGGAATCTGGAAGCTGTCGATCGGTTCCGGGCTGTTCCTCGTCGGCCAGACGACCGGCTCCTACGCGCCCGCGGGCGAGGATCCCGAGGCCGATGTCCAGTCCTGGTTCGAGACCATGGACGCCGGCGAGCCGTACGGTGAGGACACCGACGCCGTCGCCGACCTCGGTGCCCGCTACCACTCGCCCTACTACACGCTGGCGGGCGCCTACGGCGCCGACGAGCAACCGCCACCACCCCTGCTCGTGGTGGGTGGGTTCACCGACGCCGTGTTCCCGGTCGACGAGGCGCTGCGCTACTACAACCTCGACCGCGAGCTGTATCCCGACAGCCCGATCTCGCTGTTCCTCTTCGACGGCGGCCACCAACGGGCCCAGAACAAGCCGGCCGACGCCGCTCTGCTCGTGGAGCGCATCGACGCGTTCTTCGACCACTACGTCGC
Organism: Acidimicrobiia bacterium; assembly: GCA_041394025.1. Classification (NCBI taxonomy): domain Bacteria; kingdom Bacillati; phylum Actinomycetota; class Acidimicrobiia; species Acidimicrobiia bacterium. The sequence goes on from JAWKJA010000002.1 coordinate 1,590,966, forward strand.
CGGCACGGGACCCGAGCCTGCCACCGGCGTGACGGTACTCAGCCAGACGTGCCCGGCCGACGCACCGTCGGACGGGCCGTTCGAAGCCGAGACCTGGGCTGCCCTGCACCCCGGCGAGGTCCGCTTCGACTCCGAGCCGAGCCGGTCGGTCCGCTCCGATGCCGGCGACGAGACGATCGGTGAGGCGCTCGACCCGGTCCTCGGTGGGCTCGCCTGCACGACCGTCGCCGCCAACGACCAGGGCGACGGCGTCGCGACCTACCGCCTGCCGGCCGCCACCGGGGAGGGGTACACACTCCTGGGGGCGCCCACCGTGACAGCGGATGTGGACGTCACCGGCTCGGGTGCCTACCTCGCGGCACGGCTCTTCGACGTCGACCCCGAAACCGACACCGCCACGCTGGTAGCACGCGGTGAGTACCGCATCGACCCCGACGCGCCAGAGGACTCCGTGACCTTCCAGCTCCACGCCAACGCCTGGCACTTCGCCCCCGGCCACATTCCGAAGCTCGAGCTTCTCGGCCAGGACCCGCCCTACCTGCGCGCGTCGAACGGCGAATTCACGATCGCGGTCTCGGACCTGGATTTCCGGCTACCGGTCCACGAGGTCCCGGGTGAGCCGGGTACGCCGCCGGAGGTCCAGGAGTTCACGCCTGTCGGGACCCAGGGGGGCGAGGCGACAATGGCGGACTCCACCGGCGACGGGAACAACGCAACCACCGTGATCCTGGTGGTGCTCGCAGCCGGTGCGGTCGTCGCCATCCTGGTCGCCGTGACACGTTCCCGACGGCGGAGGGGGAAGATGGTCCCGGAGGACAGTTCCCCCGGCAGCGAAGTCGGATCCTGACGTCCGGCATCATACGTCTGATGCGGGCCGAGCAGACTTCGCTGGCGCGGTCGCGAGACCGGCCCAAGGGCGAGGCCTCCGAGTTGCTGCCCCCGAGCGTGGGATGGACGGGAGTCTGCGACTGCCGGTGACGGCTGACCCGGCCGAGAGGCGCGATCTCGCCGACCTTGGCATCGGACCTGTCGAGATGCTTGACTGCGGTTCCAATCAGGGAGGATCGTGATGCCTCGGACATTGTTCGCGATCGTCGTGACCGCCGCCCTGCTGGGTGCGGCGTGTTCGAGCGGCGGATCCGACGACACCTCGGCCGACAGCGACAACGCGGCCACACCCGACAGCGCTGAGCGCGGCGAGTGCGACCCGATCGATCCGGCCGCCTGCCTGCTCCCCTGGCCCAACGACAGGTTCACCCGACCAGACCCGGCCACCGACACGGGCCTGAGAGTCGATCTCCCGGCCGAGGGCACGCCGGCCAACGCAAACGGCGTGGCCATCGCCGTCGACGAATGGAACCGCAACGACGGGTTCAGCCCCGCCGCCATCGGTGTGACCGTCGTTCCCGAAGTCGACGTCGAAGCGTCACAACTCCCTCCCGTGACCGACATCGGTCGGTCACTCGACGAGGACTCCACCCTCGTGCTGTTCGACGTCGACGCCGGTGAACGCGTGCCGGCATGGGCCGAGCTCGACTCGGCCGCCACGGATCCGGAACGGACCCCGCTGCTGATCCAGCCGGCCACGGCGCTCGTCGAGGGCCACCGCCACGTCGTCGCGCTTCGGGACCTGAAGCGTTCCGACGGGACCCCCATCGACCCGGTTGCCGACTACGAGGCCGCTCTCGACGACCCCGACGCGCAGACCGCCGAGATCATCGACGGCTTGAGCGACGCCGGCCTCGATGCCGACGAGATGACCACGGCATGGTCCTTCACCGTGTCGTCGAGTACGTCCCTGTCGGGCCGGCTCCGCCACATGTGGGACGAGACGGAATCCGAGCTGGGTGACGGAGCGCCCGACTTCGTGGTCGACAGCGCCGAGGATGTCGGGCCCGCACGGGTGGTGTCGGGCAGCTTCGACATGCCCAACTACCTGACCGGCGACGGTTCCACGGGGTCGGTGCTCAACAACGAGGGCGATCCGGACGGAATCCCGGAGCGCAACGGGTCGATGACGGCCGATTTCACGTGCACCGTCCCGGTCGCCGCCACGGGCTCCGAACCCGTCCCCACCGTGCTGTACGGCCACGGCCTGCTCGGAAGTCGATCCGAGGTGCTCGACATCGGCACCGTGGGGGCGGGAGCGGGCGTGGCGTTCTGCGCCCTCGACTGGATCGGCATGAGCGCCGCCGACGTACCCACGGTCATCGAGGCTCTCGGGGAGCTGACGGCGTTTCGGACCCTGCCCGACCGTCTGCAACAGGGCCACCTCGCCTGGTTGATGCTCGGCCGGCTGCTCGCCAGTGACTCCGGATTCGCGACCGACCCCGCCTTCCAGGATGAAACCGGAACCGGCGTGATCGACCACGACCGACTGGCGTTCCTCGGCGCCAGCCAGGGTGGGATCCTCGGCGGAGCACCTTCGGCGCTCACGTCCGACTGGACCCAGACGATCCTGGCCGTCCCCGGGATCGGCTACAACCTGCTCCTTCCGCGCAGCATCGACTTCGACGAGTTCGCCCCGCTCTTCGAGCAGAACTACGCCGACCCTCTCGACCGCACCATCGCCCGGGAGATGATGGAGATGTTGTGGGACCGTGGCGAGAACGCCGGCTGGGCACAACACATCACCTCAGACACCTACGACGGCGCAACGGCCAAGAACGTCCTACTCCTCGAGGCCTTCGGCGACCACCAGGTCGCCAACGTCAGCACCGAGAAGCTGGCGCGGACCCTGGGCGTGCCGATCCGCACACCGGCGCTGGCAGACGGACGGTCCACCGCTACCGAGCCGTTCTTCGGAATCGATGCCATTCCCGAACTGCCCTATGCGGGCTCGGGTCTGATCGTGTGGGACTTCGGGACTCCGGCGCCGCCGACCGCCAACATCCCCCCGCGCGAGGGTGAGGATCCGCACGGCAAGCTCAGTGATGTTCCCGAGGCTCTCGGCCTCGTGGTCTCGTTCATCGGCCCCGACGGACAGATCATCGACGTCTGCGACGGTGGCCCCTGCCAGACCCTGCCGTAGCCCCGGCGCTCCCCCGGCTCCGCGTCGGTCACGGACGGCCAGCGGACGCTCAGTTCCCCGCTGGCCTCGCGTCGCCCCGAGAACCCACCAGGCGCAAGCCCGCGGGCGTGATCCGGCGACGTCAGGACCTGGTACGCAGCGGGCCCGGTGGCAACGGTTCGCGCATGTGTCGGCTCATGTCACCGATCACGTCGGGATGGACCCACCGGGCCACGAAACTCCACCGACCGTCGATCACCGCCAGTTCGTCGACGTAACGCCCGCAGAAGATCGCCTGCAGGGGGAAGTCCGACAGCCCCTGCCAGACCGTCACGTACGAACGTGCCTCGGCGCGTTCGTCGTCGTGGACATCGAGCCGGATGTTTGTGGTGACGTGATGGGTATGGGGCAGCCCGTCGTAGAGAAGGATGTGTTCGTCGCACCACCGGCGAACCGGGTCCGCGCCCGGCCCCTCCCCCGCGGTCGCAAACCAGGTTCCGTGGGAGAAGAGGTCTGCGAACGCGTCGAAGTCGCCGGCGTCGAAGCGCTCGCAGTACTCGGCGAGCAGGTCCTGGATGGCGACGTGATCGTGCATAGTCCGGATGCCTACCCGATCAGTGGACGGTGCGCCACCGGAACGATCCGACATCAGCGTCCGTAGCGACGACCGCCACGGCTTCGTACTTGGAGAGCTTCAACGAGACGCCACCTCAGATCGCCGTACGGTGCCGGGGCTCGTAGAGGAGCATCTCCACATCGCCGGGCAGGACCATCTTGATGGCGACACCCCAGCCCTCATCCACGGGGTCGCCGTCGAAGACGACACCCTTGGTTTCGAGTTCCTCGATCGTCACGTCGAGGTCATCACACATCAGGCAGAGCTCGTGGGCCGGCCCGTCGCCGGGATGGACACCGAGCTCCGCAGGCGGGAGTCTGAAGATCAGCCAGCCGGCATCCTGGCCGTCATCGACATGCCCGAGGCCGAGAACGTCGTCCAGCAGGATTCTGAGCGCTTCGGGCTCCGTTGAGTACAGCAAAGCGTGAACGCCTGTGATCGGCATGGAAACAGCTCCTCCGTCGGTCGATCCGGACAGTCGTTATCACAGCCGCCAACCGCTGGCAGCGAGGTCGCGCCGTTGGTGGGGCCTCGTCGAGTCCCTGTCAGTCCGGGCGTTCGTGGCCTCGTGCGTCCGGCCCGTTGTCGCGCAACTCCCGGAACGTCGGCTCGGGTCGATTGCCGGGACGCGGTGTCCTCCCCACGAGTTCGTCCAGACGGGTGAGGGCCTCGTGTTCAGGACCCATGATGCGCGCGAACGCAGTAGACACCGCCTCGGTGTCCACCGATCCTGCGTGGACCATCGACGCGATGTCGACCCAGTCCTTCGGGCGCGAGTACATCAACTTGAAGACCGTCAGCTCTGTGCTCCCCAGTACAGGGATCGTGGTCTCTGCGAACGGCACGATACGCGCATGCGCCGAAGCCTGCTGATGGATCTCGTCGATATCGAAGAAGAGATCGACCGGAGTGTGCCCCCACCACAAGCGGATCTGACCGTCGCGTCGGACGGCCTCGGTATCTGCGGGATTCCGGGCCACTCCCTCCGGCAACGCCGCGAAAACGCTCTCGACGTCCGCCGGTGGGGCGAAGATGTTGACGTCGACGTCCTTGGTCGCGCGAACGTCTTCGACGTAGTAGGCGAGTGCGAGGGCCCCACCGAACGCGTGCCCAACACCGGCGGTATCCAGCTCGTTGTGGATCGCGAGGACCTTCACGACGAGCGTGGGCTCGTTCATCGATGTGCCAAGGAAGGAAACGACAGGGACCGGCGCTTCCTCCCGCGAGGAATCGCGTCTGCCAAGTCGAGCAACTCCTCCAGATCTCGGCCTGCGGCCCGCGCGTCCGGGTACCGGACTGCCGGCGCCATGACGAGTCGAAACCCGGCCGCTTCGACGAGGCGCTCCAGCGCACGAACGCCAGGCTCACGCCGTCCGCGCTCGTACGCATTGACGATGGGACGGGCGATCCCGGAGCGGCGCGCCAACTCGGCCTGGCTCATCCCGGACCGCCGCCGTGCCTCGTAGACCAACTCAGCCGCTCTGCCCACGGACCTCAGTGTAGCGAATTCGATACATCCCCCTTGCTCCTTGCGGTCGTCCCTCTCAGGAAAAGACGAACGGAGCGCGGTCGGGCCCCCGAACCAGGCTCGACGGGAGGTACGTGGCGTCACCCGCCTGCTCGTAGGCGGCCTCTCGAGCGGCGAGCGCTTCGAGCAGGACCCGCTCCTCCAGGCGGGCCAGGGCGGCGCCGAGGCAGAAGTGCTCGCCGAACCCGAACGCCAGGTTCGGCGTCGGTGGGTCCCGCGTGATGTCGAACACGTCGGCGGTGGGACCGAACGCAACCTCGTCACGATTGCCCGAGGCGTAGAGCATGACAACGTAGTCACCCTCCGCGAGCGCGTGGCCCGAGAGGTCGGTGTCCTCGGTGACCGTGCGCGCGAACTGCTGGATGGGCGTGATCCACCGGAGGCACTCCTCGACGGCCCGGGGGATCACCTCGGGCGTCGAGTGCAACACGGCGCGTTGGTCGGGTCGGGCCGCCAGTTCGATCATCGAGCCGCTCATGAGGTGCCGGGTCGTCTCGTTGCCCGCGACGACCAACGACATGATGAAGGTGAGCAGCTCGCCGGGGTCGAGCCGCTTGCCGTCGATGTCGGAGGTGACGAGGAGCGAGATGATGTCGGCGGCGGGATCGGCGAGCTTCTTCTCGGCGAGGTCGGTGAGATACCCGATCATCTCCGCGACCGCCTCTGCGTCCGATTCAGACATGGCCGCCCGGCCGTCGGACGCCACGATCGTCGCGTCGGACCAGCGGCGGAAGTGCGCCCGGTCGGCGTCGGGCACCCCGAGGAGCTCGCAGATCACGAGGACCGGGATGCGAGCGGTGAGGATCTCCACGAGGTCGACGACCTCCTCACGAGGAATCGCATCGAGCAGGTCCCCGGTGATGGCCCGGACCCGGTCCTCCATCCTGTTCACCGCCCGGACGGTGAACTCGCGGTTCAGCACCGCGCGCCACGCGCTGTGTTCGGGTGGATCCATGTGGAGGATCGATCCCTCGATCGAGCCTCCCTCCCGGATGGGGTCGTTGACCAGCGCGCCTCGACTCGAACAGAAGCGGACAGGGTCCCGGCTGATCTCCCGGATGTCGTCGTAGCGCGAGACGGCCTTGATCCCCGGGCGGTACTCGTAGACCGGGGCCTCGGCGCGGAGTCGGGCCAGGACGTCGAAGTAGTCGGGGCGCAGGGAGAAGCCGGGCGTGCTCGGATCGATCCCGAGTCTGCCGAGCGGCACGTTGGGCACACGGGGAGCTTACATACACCTGAAAATCTGTAAAGTGCTCGGACCAAGCGGGCGGGCACGGGGGTTTACAGATCATGCCGCGGTCTGTAAACATGCGACGGCATGAGCGAACGGGCGCCCCAGGCCACGCCCAGCGTCGAGGCGATCCTGTCGGCCATGCGGGGCGTGATCGCCGAGCGGGGGCCGGAGCGCTTCACGATGTCGTCGGTCGCCGTGGCGGCCGGGGTGTCACGTCCGACGCTGTACAAGTGGTTCCCCACCAGGGAACAGCTGCTCGACGCCTTCTCCGTCTACGAGGAGGAGCGGTTCGATGCCGAGCTGGCTGCCGTCGTCGCGGCCCAGCGCACGGCGAGCCGGAAGCTCGACGCGGCGATTCGGCTCCTCGTTACGTATCTCGACGGGCTCATGGGTCCCGACCCCATCGGAGTCGACCCAGGACACGCCATCAGGTGGCTCGACGCGTCGCTGGAACCGCAGGTCGAATCGCTGGTCCGGCTCCTGGGCGACGCGTTCGACGCGGTGCCCGCGGTACGGCGCGGGCACCTCAGCGGGGAAGACGCGGCCGAGCTGTTCCTGCGCCTGGCCTACTCCCACTACCTCTTCCCCCACCCCGAGCCCGAGGTCCTGTTGGCCAACCTACGAAGCTTCGCAGGGTTGTCGACGCGCTCGATCACCACGGCTGCGGGGTGACGGTCCCGTGACGCACCCGGTGCCAGGGCGGAGGTCACATGTCGACGGTCGATGAGGTGCTCGCGGACGCCCGGTCCCGGACTGGTCTCGACGACTTCGGGGAGGACTCGTTCCACGAGGGCCTCGTCGAGCTGATCGCCGGGGCGGAGGAGGCAGGAACCTACAACGACCTCGGCATCGCCGTGTTGAGGGACCAGGCGACCGGGTTCCTGGCCAATCGGCTCGCCGTCGAGGACTGGTACCGGCGCCACCCCGAGATCGACGAGCAGGAGATCGAGGCGCCCCTGTTCGGGCTCGGGCTCCCACGCACCGGTTCGACGGCGCTGAGCTTCCTCCTCGCCCAGGACCATCGCTTCCGCTCGCTGCTCACGTGGGAGACGAACAGTCCCGCCCCGCCACCGGATCCGGCCACCTTCGACACCGACCCCCGAATCGCGCAGGCCGCCGCGAACATCGCCCTGATCGACGAGATGGCACCGAGGTTCAAGGCGATGCTCCCGACCTCGCCGACGGGCCCCACCGAGTGCCTCCCGATCCTCGCGCTCGACTTCCGGTCGGCGATGTTCGGCGCCCTGGGCGACAACCGGCGTTACGACGCCTGGCTCGACTCCTGCGACATGGTGCCCGCGTACCGGTACCACGAGCGGGTGCTCAAGCTCCTCCAGTGGAAGTTCGACCCGCGCCCGTGGCGGCTCAAGTCGCCTGCCCACATGGCGTCGATCAGCGCGCTCGTCGAGGTGTATCCCGAGGCGCGGTTCGTGATGACACACCGCGACATCGCCCAGGCGATCCCGTCGGTGGTGAGCCTGCTCGACGCAACCTCCGAGCACCTGCGGACCGGCGGGCTTGCGCCCGACTTCGCGGCCCACCAGGCCGCCTACTGGGAGAGCGCCCTGCGAGGAACTCTCGAGTACCGAGACGACGGGAACGAGGAGCGCTTCTACGACCTCGGCTTTTCCGAGCTCCGTCCCGACCCGATCCCCGCGATGGACCGGCTGTACCGGTGGCTCGACGTCGAGCTCACCGACGAGGTCGCCGAGCGCATGGCCGAGTGGTGGTCCGCGAACCCGGCTGACAAACAGGGAGTGCACGACTACAGCCCCGAGCAGTACGGCATCGACCTCACGGTCCTGCGTCGGCAGTTCGCCTTCTACAACGACCGTTTCGCCGAGGAGGCCCCCTGAGCATGCAGTTCGACTGGTTCACGGGCAACATCGACAAGGCCCTCCACACCGACGAGTACGAGAACCCGACCATCGCCGACGGCACGGCGTGGGCCGCGTTCGCCGCGGCCGTCGGTCGCGTGGGAGAGCAGCTCGCGCGCGACGACATCCCACGCGCCGACGTCGACCTCGCCGCCGGATACCGACACCTCATGGTCCTGCTCGGAACCGGGTTGAACCAGGCCCTGTTCCCCGCAGACCCCTTCGCTCCGACCTTCGGCGCCGTCACCCGCACCGACGTGTTCAAGTGGGGCCTCGACTGCCCGGACTGCGCCTACCGAACGACCGCCGTCCGCGGGGATCTCACCTACCGGATCACCGGCAACGTGGGGACCGTCCGGTACCTGAGCTTCCAGGCCAACGAGGGGATGGCCAACCACGGCAACATCCGCAACGACCAGCTCGACTGCGACAGCGCGGGCAACTTCGAGCTGTGGGTCGGCCCCGACGAACGCCCCGGGAACTGGCTCGCCACCTCCGCCGGCACCGACATGCTCATCAGCCGGCAGTTCTTCTCCGACTGGGACACCGAGGAACCGGCCCACTTCGAGATCGAGCTGGCCTCCTCCCGACCCCCCGGTGCAGCCGACGACCTCCTGGTCGCCACGCCCGACCGGGTCGCCCGGCAGCTCGACGCCCTCGCCACGTGGCTCGAGGCCAACGCAAAGTTCTGGATCGACGTCGAGGTCCTCGGGCAGATGAATCGTCCCAACGCCTTCGACGACGCCACCGTCAAGGCCGACATGGGAGGCGCCGAGGAGAACATCAACGGCTGGGGCCACTACGACCTGGGCCCGGACGAGGCGCTGATCGTCGAGGCGGTCCCCGCCGAAGCCCGGTACTGGAGTCTCCACATCGGCAACTTCTGGTGGGAATCCCTCGACTACGCCACCCGACACACCAGCATCAACGACAGCCAGGCCGTGCTCGACGACGACGGCGTCTTCCGAGCCGTCGTCGCCCACCGCGACCCCGGCATCCCCAACTGGCTTGACACCATGGGCCACACCAAGGGTCCACTGCTCTTCCGGTGGGTCGTCGCCGACCACGGCCCCGCCACCACCACGACCGTCGTCCCCTTCGAGAGCATCCGCGATCACCTCCCGGCGTCGACGCCCACCGTCACCCCCGACCAGCGGGAAGAGACCATCGTCCGTCGCCGCCGCGCGGTCCAACGCCGCTTCGGCGCCTGACCCCTCACAGGAGAACCACCATGGACCTCGGACTGGACGACGCCACCGTCGTCGTCAGTGGCGGCACAAGCGGCATGGGTCGCGCTGCGGCCGACTGCTTCGCCTCAGACGGCGCTCGCGTGGCCGTGTTCGCCCGCTCCCGCGAGCAACTCGACGCCACCGCCGACGCGCTGACCGCGCTCGGCTCCCCCGACGCCGTCGGCATCGAGACCGACCTGTTCGACGTCGCATCGGTCGATGCCGCCATCGCCGAGGTCGCGGATCGCTGGGGCCACCTCAACGCGCTCGTCAACGCCGCCGGGCCGATGGCCGGAGGCCTCAAGAGCTTCGAGACCTACACCGACGACGACTGGCACAGCGTGTTCGACGGGCTGACCGTCGGCGCGGTCCGCACCTGCCGTGCCGCCCTGCCACTGCTCCGAGCCGCCGACTGGGCCCGCATCGTCAACGTGTCCGCGATGTCGACCAAGCGCCAGTCACCGCCGCTCATCGCCTACACGGCATCGAAGTCGGCACTCACCAGCCTCACCAAGAACCTCGCCCAGACCCTCGCTCCCGATGGGATCCTGGTGAACACCGTCAGCCCGGGAACGGTTGCGTCCAAGTCCTTCAAGGCTGCCCTCGCCGAGATGCCCGGGGTCGACGAGAACGACCTCGCCGACATCATGCGCTTCATCGGCGAAGGCTTCGGTCACCACGTGTTTCTCGATCGTGCCGCCGACCCCGCCGAGATCGGCCCGGTCATCGCTTTTGCCGCCTCGAGGCGCAACACCTATATGACCGGCGCCAACCTCAACGTCGACGGCGGGTCGGACTTCACCTGACAGCTCGCGACGACAGACGGTCACACGAGTCTGCCGCCGCCGACCATCGGAGGGCGCCACGCCATGAGATTCTCGATCACACACCCGCTGCTCTCGCATCCGGCGGACCCGGGCTTCGTCGACGGAGCCACCATCGCGACCATGGCCCGCGCCGCCGAGAAGGCCGGCTTCGACGGCTACGGGTTCACCGACCACCCGGCACCCTCGCAACGGTGGCTCGACGCCGGAGGTCATGAGACGCTGGACCCCTTCGTCGCTCTCGGGTTCGTCGCCGGAGCAACCACGACCATCCGGCTCATTCCCAACATCGCCGTCCTGCCCTACCGGAATCCTTTCCTCGTGGCCAAGGCCGCCGCGACGGTCGACGTTCTCTCCGGCGGCCGGTTCACCCTGGCCGCCGGGGCCGGCTACCTGAAGTCCGAGTTCGCCGCCCTCGGGGTCGACCCGGCCGAGCGCAACGACCTGTTCGACGAGGCCGTGCAGGTGCTGGTCTCGGTCTGGACCAGCGACGACGTGACCTTCGAGGGTCGCCACTTCCGTGCGCGGGGTATCTCGGGACATCCCCGGCCGGTGAGCGACCCGCACCCGCCCATCTGGATCGGCGGCAACAGCGCAGCGGCCCGTCAGCGCGTCGTCGACCTCGGCGACGGCTGGTGCCCGTTCCCGGCGCCTGCGCCGCTCGCACGCACGGCCCGCACCACCGCACTCGACACACCCGAGCGGCTCGCCGCGGCGATCGACGACCTACGAGAACGCCTCGATCGCGCGGGGCGGGATGCCGCGTCGATCGACATCTCCTTCGCCAACGCGGCGGGTGGGACACCGTGGTCCCACGACTTCTCCCCGGAGGCACACCTCGCGGGACTCGAGGACCTGGCCCACCTCGGCGTCACCTGGGTCCAGGTCGGACTCCCCGGGTCCTCACCCGCCGCCGCTCTCGACGCCATCGCCCGCTACGGCGAGACCGTCATCGGGCCACACCGCGGCTGAGGGGTCGACCGCGGCCGTCAACCTGTCGGCCGTCTGGTCACGGAAGACCCGGTCATGGCGCGCCACGGACGGCCACCCGACGACGACGAAGGCCCAGGTCAAAGACCTGGGCCTTCTCGTTGGTGGCGGGGGCGGGATTTGAACCCGCGACCTTCGGGTTATGAGCCCGACCAAGCCTGGATCTGTGACTCAATCCGTTCAGCCGCTGCGGGCTCGAGATCGACCAGCAGCCGCAAGCGCTCCAGGAGCTCGGCCCTCTTCACATGCTCCGCTCTCAGCATCGCGCGGCAGAACTCGCGATCCTTCTCGCGTCCGGCAACCGCTTTCGACAGCCACAAGTCGTGGAGGTCGAGACACCAGGCGACGACTCCGTTCGTCGCCGGCGACTCGTACCGCACGAGACGATCCCGCCACCCTTGCGGCAGAATGGCCGTCGTCTCCGAGACGCCCTGCGCATAGATGCCGAACGATTCGTGAAACGCCGACGCCTCTCCAATCGATCCGTCGACCAGATCAGCCTTGAGACCGTCGGAATCGTCTACCGGTACGACGTCGACCTCGACCGATCGCTGCGCCTCGGGCGGGATGGCGTCGCGCAGAGACGCATGAACCGCCTGGCTCCCGATCACGAGCACCTCGTCCTCGTTGAGAACTCCTCCCGCGGCGCGAATGGCGTGGTCGAAGTCGGACCTGTTCATCGCCGACGCTCGCCGGCTCGAAAGCGGCGGTACACCTCTGCCCTCTCGGACGCATCAAGAACTCCGGCGAAGGGTGTGACCTGTCGGAGTTCGCGAGAGCGTGATCGCGGGTCGGTCATGACATCGATGATCTCCGGCACGGGGCGACGGAGAACACGGCCCCATTCATCGAGTAGAGCGCCCGCCGCTGGATTCGCCCGGCGCATCCGCCGGACGTTTCGAGTCGCCCGGGTCAGTAGTCCATCCGGATCTGCGCGGAGCCGCTCTGCGATCGCGCGGTGTAACAGCAGGCTGCGTCGGTCTTCACGAGTCATCGGCTCGACGACGTCGATCACGGCCTCGCCTCCGGCCGCCTCAGCCAGACGCTTGACTGTTCGCAGCGTCGGACTCTTGGCCTCCGACTCGTAGGCCGCGATGGTCGGCTGGGACGTCCCGGCAGCACGCGCCAGGTCGGCTTGGGTCATCCCCGACCACTCACGGATCGCTCTGACACTGCACATGGGCGTAGTATATCTGATCGAATATTGTCAAGCTCCGGTAGCCGTGTTCCAGTCTGGCTCCGGTAGCCGTGTTACACCCTGGCGGAGGTTTAGGCGGCGTTGGATCGTGATGGGCGGCCACCGGCGTTGGCGAAGGCGCCGTGTTCACGCGACCGATCGTGTTTGATCGGATGGACACGCAGGATCTCCCCACCGGCGGAGATCTGGACTGTGTCGCCGACGATCGCGACCTGGACCTGACGGCGAGCGTGACGCTTGGCGACCTTGTAGTTCGCCGCAGCGAACGAGACGCCGCCTGAGGAGTCAACTTTGCGGGTCACGCTTTGGCCGACCGTGGCCTGACGGGGCCGCGGCTTGGACACTGTGGCTGTGCGTCGCAGCGCCTGGTGCTCTTTGGCGGGTCGATGCCGCTGAGCGTGCGTGGCGACGAGCACACCTCGATGCGAGATGTTGACCAAACCGTCGTCCACGGTGACCTCGACAGTCTCACCGTCGAGCCACACACCGACCTTGTAGAGCTCGGATGCGAAGCTGATCTTGCCGGTCCGCCCGACCTTGCGAGTCGTCGACGCCGCCTCCGACGTGTCGGACGCTGCGGGTTCGGTGTGGTCTTCGCCGGCGAGGCGGAACCGTTCCCACGGCACGACATCACCGATGCCCTGATGCCGCCGCTCGAAGTTGTACTCACGCACCCACCCGTCGAGCTGGGTCTGGGCGTCCTCGATCGACGTGAAGACCTTGCCGTTCAAGAACTCTCGTCGCAGCGTCTTGTGCCACCGCTCCACCTTTCCTGTCGTTGTCGGCGACCCGGGAGCCGTCAGAATGTGGCGGATCCCGTTCTCCCGACAGATCCGATCGAACAACACCTCGCCCTTGGCCGGCCCGAACCGCCCCGTGAAGACCTTGCCGTTGTCGGTCAACACCTCGGCAGGGACACCATGAGCCCGCATCGCCTTGGACAGCGCGTCGCACACCGGTCGCGCCGTCGCTCGACGCACCACATGAGCCGAGATGATGAACCTCGAGTGGTCATCGATGCCCGACACGATCGACGCCTTCCAACCATCAGCGAGCATGACGCCACCCACAACGTCCATCTGCCACAACTCCATCGGGCGGGAACGTTCCCACCGCTTGTAATCCGCCTTCTTGCGGCGACGGGTCTTCGGTTCGATCAGACCATGACGAACCAGACAGCGATACACCGACGACCGGCCCGGCAACCGATCCACACCCCGCGCCTCGAGCTGGAACAACAACGTCCGAGGCCCCCAACCCGGATGCTCCCGGCGCAGCTCCACGATCAACGCTTCGACCTCCGGTGGCATCTGATGCGGACACGAATCCGGCCGCGGCGACCGATCCACCAACCCGGCCAGACCACGCGCCGCGTACTCACGCAACCACCGATGCACCGTCTGACGCGTCACACCGTGTCTTCGAGCGACCTCGATGACCGAATCCCCGTCGTTGAGGACCGCCAACACCGCAGCGTGCCGCTGCTCGACCACACCCAGCTCCACCAACACGATGACGACCCCCTCCGAAACGGCGACGAACCGTCACCAGCGAAGAAGGCTCAGCACCACCAGGCGCGGACCGTCACGCGTAACACAGCAACCGGAGCCACTGTCACCCAGGAACCGGAGCCCGTCCCAGAACTGTCACCCACCTACCGGAGCCAACATGTCAACCATGACCCGGGACAGCACAAGCGCGACTCGCGGCCTGAGCGCGGCCTGAGCAAAGCCCGACGCGACGAGGGGGTGCGCCTGCACCCCCTCTGACCTGCAGTTTCCCGGGTGGGCGATGGAGGACTTGAACCTCCGGCCTCTTCCGTGTCAAGGAAGCGCTCTCCCCCTGAGCTAATCGCCCGGGCGCACGAGGCTACCGCGCCGCTGGTCCGGCCCCGACACCGCCCGGAAGCCGGCCGGGTTGGTGCGATTGATGTCGTCCAGCAACACCGATCGCACCATCTCGGGGACAGGGCCGCCGGGTTGGTGCGATTGATGTCACACAGCGACACGGAACGCACCATCTCGGCGGGAAGACAGGGGCTACTCCTCGGCGATGGCGTCGAGGATGTCGGCGCGGGCGGCCCGGTGGGCGGGCAGGGCGCCGGCAGCCACACCGACGACGCCGGCGGCGACGAGCAGGCCGAACAAGAGCAGCGGCCGTAACGCGAACCGGTCGATGCCGTCGTCGGCCAGGGTCGACACCACCGCCCACGCCACGATCACGCCGGTCACGATCCCCGTGACGGCTCCGATCACGGCGACGAGGAGGGACTCCCGGCGCACCATGGCCCCGACCTGGCGGCGCGACATCCCCACCGTCCGGAGGAGGC